>CP019326.1:3494211-3811867 GCA_001971685.1 Halomonas sp. 1513 | reverse complement strand
CTGGGGCTGCGCTTCCTCAAGCACCTGACTCGCACTCGGCTGCTGTTCCACGTGATCGATGTGGCGCCGTTCGACGAATCCGATCCGGTGGAGGCCGCCGAGGCGATCGTGCATGAGCTCGAGCAGTTCTCGCCGGCGCTGGCAGAACGGCCGCGCTGGCTGGTGCTCAACAAGTTCGACCTGCTGCCCGAGGAGGAGCGTGAAGCCGCTGCCGAGGCGATTCTCGCGCGCCTCGCCTGGGACGGGCCGGTGTATCGCATCTCGGCCATTTCCGGCGACGGCACCGAGGCGCTGGTGCAGGCCGCGCACCGCTGGCTGACCGAGCAGCGCCGCCTCGAGAACGAAGACGAGGCCGCCGCCGAGCGCGAGCGTGAGATGCGTGCGCGCATGGAGGCCGAGTCGGTGGCGCGCACCGAGGCGCGGCTGGGCCGCAAGCGCAAGCGGGTGGATGACGATGACGACGACTTCGATGACGATGATTATGATGTCGAAGTGGAGTACGTGCAGTAGCGCGCCCGTGCCGTTTCTCTGAGTTAAAGGATGATCGCCTTGGAGAGCCAAGTGGAAAGCAACCAGCAGACGCCGGGGCGGGAGGCGCTGAGCGGCGCCCGCCGCGTGGTGGTCAAGATCGGCAGCGCGCTGCTGACCAACGACGGCCGTGGCCTCGACGAGCCGGCTATCGGCGGCTGGGTGGACCAGATCGCCGAGCTGCATCGCCGCGGTATCGAGGTGGTGCTGGTGTCGTCCGGCGCGGTAGCGGCAGGCATGGTGCGCCTGGGCTGGCAGGCGCGGCCCTCGGCGGTGCATGAGCTGCAGGCCGCCGCCGCGGTGGGCCAGAACGGCCTAACCGAGTGCTACGAGGGCCACTTCGCCCGCCACGGCCTGCTCACTGCGCAGATCCTGCTGACCCACGACGACCTCTCCAATCGCAAGCGCTACCTCAATGCGCGCTCGGCGCTGCGTACCCTGGTCGACCTGCGCGTGGTGCCGGTGGTCAACGAGAACGACACCGTGGTCACCGACGAGATCCGCTTCGGCGACAACGACACCCTCGGCGCGCTGGTCGCCAACCTGCTCGAAGCGGATGCGCTGGTGATTCTCACCGACCAGGAGGGGTTGTTCGACGCCGATCCGCGCCACGACCCGACCGCCCAGCTGATTCACGAGGGCCGCGCCGGTGATCCGGCGCTAGCGGCAATGGCCGGGGACGGCGGCGCGCTGGGCCGTGGCGGCATGACCACCAAGGTGCTGGCGGCCAAGCTGGCGGCGCGCTCCGGCGCGGTCACGGCGATCGCCAGCGGTCGCCAGCCTGAGGTACTGACGCGGCTGATCGAGGGCGAGCGACTGGGTACCCTGCTGCGCCCCGAGCAGGCGCCGATTGCCGCGCGCAAGCGCTGGCTGGCCGGGCAGCTGCAGGTGCGCGGCAGCCTGACCCTGGATGCCGGGGCGGTCAAGGTGCTGCGCGGGCGCGGCTCGAGCCTGCTGCCGGTGGGGGTGACCGCGGTCAGCGGCAGCTTCGTGCGCGGCGATATGGTGGTGTGCGTCGATGAGCACGGCGAGCGGGTCGCCAAGGGGCTGGTCAACTACGGCGCCGAGGATGCCGCACGCCTGCTCGGCAAGCCGAGCCACCAGATCGAGGCCCTACTCGGTTACATGGAAGCCCCGGAGCTGATCCATCGCGACAACCTGGTGGTGCTGTGAGGCCCGTGCCGTGCGGGTTTCGCAGTAGCAAGTGGGTCTGCAGCATGATAGGATATGCCATCCTCTCAGACACGGCCCGGTGGTTGAGTGCAACCCAGTACGGCCAAACCGGTTGGGAGTGGTAGCATAATCCCAGCTTGGTCAACTAGTTACCGAAAGTCGGTGAAATAATTCTCCAAGGAGACAGTAAGTGGCTAACAGCAAGCAAGCCCGCAAGCGCGCCCGTCAGGCCGAGAGCCGTCGCGTACTCAAGGCCAGCCAGCGCAGCATGGTCCGCACCTACGTCAAGCGCGTCATCAAGGCCATCAACGGCGGTGATCACGCCCAGGCCATGGACGCCTTCAAGCAGGCGCAGCCGGTCATCGACCGCATCGCCGACAAGGACGTGCTGTCCAAGAAGAAGGCGGCACGCATGAAGAGCCGCTTGAACAAGCGAATTAAGGCGCTGGCTGCGTAAGCCGGACGCTTTCTGCAAAAAAACCGGCTGCGGCCGGTTTTTTTGTGCCTGGTTCCCTTAATCCGCCCTGGAAGTGACGCCTCGACGTGGCCAACGACGACCCCACATCTCAACGCGAGCCCCCCGTTTCCGCCGCGACTGGACGGCCGCCGGCGCGCGCCGGGCTGATGCGCTCGGGGCTGATCGTCAGCGCCATGACCATGCTGTCGCGGGTCATGGGGCTGGCCCGCGACGTGGTGGTGGCGGCGCTGTTCGGCGCCGGCAACGGCGCCGATGCCTTCTTCGTCGCCTTCAAGATCCCCAACTTCATGCGTCGGCTGTTTGCCGAGGGCGCCTTCAACCAGGCCTTTATCCCGGTATTGTCGGAGTATGCCACCCGCAAGACCCGCGAGGAGGTGCGCGAGCTGCTCGATGCGGTGGCCGGCAGCCTGGCGGTGATACTGCTGCTGATCACTGCGCTGGCGATGTTCGCCGCGCCCTGGCTGGTGTGGGTGTTTGCCCCGGGCTTCGGGCGCGACCCGGACAAGCTGGCGCTGACCGCCGACATGCTGCGGCTGACCTTCCCCTACCTGCTGTTGATCTCGCTGACCGCCTTCTCCGGCAGCGTGCTCAACACCTGGAACCGCTTCGCCATCCCGGCCTTCACGCCGGTGCTGCTCAACCTGTCGCTGATCGGCGCGGCGGTGCTGCTGACGCCGCTGATGAGCGAGCCGGCCATGGCGCTGGCCTGGGGGGTGCTGATCGCCGGCATGGCGCAGCTAGCCTTCCAGGTGCCGTTTCTGGTGCGCCTGGGGCTGATGCCGCGGCCGTGGCCGAACTTCGCCCACAGCGGCGTCAAGCGTATCCTGCTGCTGATGGCGCCGGCTCTGTTCGGGGTCTCGGTATCGCAGATCAACCTGCTGCTGGATACCGTGCTGGCCTCGCTGCTGACGCCGGGCAGCGTCTCCTGGCTCTACTACTCCGACCGCCTGGTGGAGCTGCCGCTGGGGGTGTTCGGCATCGCCATCGGCACGGTGATCCTGCCGGCGCTCTCCAAGCGCCACGCCGAGCAGTCGCCGCAGCATTTTTCGCGAATGCTCGACTGGGCGATCCGCGCGGTGCTGCTGCTGGGGCTGCCGGCGGCGCTGGCGCTGGTGCTGCTGGCCGAGCCGCTGTTGATCTCGCTGTTTCACTATGGCGCCATGACCGAACACGATATCCGTATGGCGGCGATGAGCCTGCGCGCCTACTCGCTGGGGCTGGTCGCCTTCATGCTGATCAAGGTGCTGGCGCCGGGCTTCTTCGCTCGCCAGAACACCAAGACCCCGGTCAAGGTGGGGATCATCGCCATGGTCGCCAACATGGTCTTCAACCTGATCCTGATCTGGCCGCTGGCGCATGCCGGCCTGGCACTGGCGACGGCGCTGTCGGCGTTCATGAACGCCGGGCTGCTGGGCTATCTGCTGCACCGCGAAGGGGTGCTGACGTTCCAGCCCGGCTGGGGCCGTTTCGCGCTGCAGCTGGGTGGCGGCTGTGCGGTGATGGGCGCGCTGCTGTGGGGGTTGGCGCCGGACTGGCAGGCCTGGCTTGGCTGGGGCGTGTGGACGCGAGTGGGCTGGCTGGCGACCCTGGTAGTGGCCGGCGCCGGGGCCTATTTCGCCTGGCTGCTGGCGCTGGGCGTGCGGCCCAGCCAGTTCAAGTTGAACGGCTAAGCGGTTGACGTTATCGAGATAGCCATAGGTGAGGGACGCCGGCGGCAGGTCGAAGAGGAGGTTCTACGCCATGGATGGCGTAGGTAGCGCCCAGGGACGGGTTCACAGCGCCTCCTCGTAGGCCTGCCGACGGATCAGTCCCGAGCTATATCGTGGGCTAGCGACCGATGACATAGGCGCCCGAAGTGTGGGCCGCTATAATCGATGGTTTTATTCGCTGAGGTACGGCACGGAGCACGTGAGCAACGCATGCAACTGATTCGAGGATTGCACAATCTGCGCGACGAGCACCGCGGCTGCGTGGCCACCATCGGCAACTTCGATGGCGTCCACCGCGGCCACCAGGCGATTCTCGAGCAGTGCCGCGAGCGCGCCCGCAAGCTTGGCGTGCCGGTGACCGTGGTGGTCTTCGAGCCCCAGCCGCGGGAGTACTTCGCCGGCGACCAGGCGCCGCCGCGGCTGACCCGGCTGCGCGACAAGGTCGCCCTGCTCGACGCCCACGGCGCCGACTTCGTGCTCTGCCTGCCGTTCAACGAGGCGCTGCGCAGCCTCACCGCCCAACAGTTCATCGACCGCGTGCTACTCGACGGCCTCGACGTCAAGCATCTGGTGGTCGGCGACGACTTCCGCTTCGGCTGCGACCGCAGCGGCGACTTCGCGCTGCTCGCCGAGGTCGGCGCCGAGCGCGGCGTAGGCGTCGAGCACACCCGCACCTTTGCGCTGGACGACGAACGCGTCTCCAGCACCCGGGTGCGCACCCTGCTGGCCTGCGGCAACTTCGCCCAGGCCGAGCGCATGCTGGGCAGGCCCTATGCGCTGGGCGGACGGGTAGTACGCGACCAGCAGTTGGGGCGCACCATCGGCGTGCCCACCGCCAACCTGCCGCTGCTGCGCCTGCCGCTGGCGCTGCGCGGGGTCTACGCGGTGGCGGTCACGCTGCCCGACGGGCGACGCCTGCCCGGGGTGGCCAACGTCGGCTGGCGGCCCACCGTGGGTAGCGAGCGCCCGGTACTCGAAGTGCACCTGTTCGACTTCGACGGCGACCTCTACGGTGTGCGGCTGACGGTGGTGCCCTGTGCCCGCCTGCGCGGCGAGATGCGCTTCGATGGCCTCGAGCCGCTCAAGGCCCAGATCACCCGCGACCAGGCCCAGGCGCGGCGCTACTTTGCCCGCCAAGGCGGCGGGCTCGACGACACTCTTCCCCTGGCATCGGCGCCGCTGGCGCGCGAGGCTGCGACTTACGACTCCTCGGCCGCCGATGCGGCTGCCGGGCGCGACGCTGACGGACACTCATGAGCGACTACAAGCACACCCTGAACCTGCCCGAAACCGACTTCCCGATGCGCGGCATGCTGCCCAAGCGTGAGCCCGACCGGGTGGCGCGCTGGGAGCAGCTGGATATCAACCAGCGGCTGCGCGACGAGCGCCGCGGCCGCGAGAGCTTCGTGCTCCACGACGGCCCTCCCTATGCCAACGGCAGCATCCATATCGGCCATGCGGTCAACAAGATCCTCAAGGACATCATCGTCAAGTCGAAGAGCCTGGCCGGCTTCGATGCGCCCTATGTGCCGGGCTGGGACTGTCACGGCCTGCCCATCGAGCACAAGGTCGAGACCACCCACGGCAAGCACCTCGACCCCGAAAAGGCGCGTGGCCTGTGCCGCGAGTACGCCGGTGAGCAGATCCAGGAGCAGCTGAGTGACTTCATCCGCCTGGGGGTGATCGGCGACTGGAAAAAGCCCTACAAGACCATGGATTTCGCCAACGAGGCCGGCGAGATCCGCGCCCTGGCCGAGATGGTCAAGGGCGGCTACGTGTTCAAGGGGCTCAAGCCGGTCAACTGGTGCTTCGACTGTGGCTCGGCGCTGGCCGAGGCCGAGGTGGAGTACCAGGACAAGCAGTCCGACGCCATTGACGTGGCCTTCCCCTGCGCCGACGACGACAAGCTGGCCGCGGCCTTCGGGCTGGGCCAGCTGCCCAAGCCGGCCGCTATCGTGATCTGGACCACCACGCCCTGGACCATCCCCGCCAACCAGGCGCTCAACGTGCATCCCGAGTTCGATTACGCGCTGGTCGACGTTGGCCAGCGCCTGCTGCTGCTGGCCGCCGACCTGGTCGAGAGCTGCCTGGAGCGCTTCGGCCTCAGCGGCGAGGTGGTCGCCACCGCCAAGGGCGCCTCGCTGGACCTGATCGACTTCCGCCATCCGCTCTACGATCGGCTGTCGCCGGTGTACCTCGCCTACTACGTCGAGTCCGAGGTGGGCAGCACCGGCATCGTGCACTCGGCGCCGGCCTATGGGGTCGACGACTTCGTCACCTGCCGCGCCCACGGCATGAGCTTCGATGAGATCAAGAGTCCGGTGCAGGGCAACGGCGTCTACGCCGACGACCTGCCGTTCTTCGGCGGCCAGATGATCTGGAAGGCCAACCCGCAGATCGTCGAGAAGCTCGCCGAGGCCGGTGCGCTGATGGCCCACAAGACCATTACCCACAGCTACATGCACTGCTGGCGCCACAAGACCCCGGTGATCTACCGCGCCACGGCGCAGTGGTTCGTGGGCATGGATCTCGAGGACAGCGACGGCAAGACCCTGCGCCAGCGCGCCTTGGAGGGCATCGAGGCCACCCAGTTCACCCCTGCCTGGGGCAAGGCGCGGCTGCACTCGATGATCGCCAACCGGCCGGACTGGTGCATCTCGCGCCAGCGCAACTGGGGCGTGCCGATCCCGTTCTTCCTGCACAAGGCCAGCGGCGAGCTGCACCCGCGCACCGTCGAGCTGATGGAAGAGGCGGCCAAGCGCGTCGAGCAGGAGGGCATCGACGCCTGGTTCCGCCTCGACCCCGCCGAGCTGCTCGGCGCCGAGGCGGCGGACTACGAAAAGGTCACCGATACCCTCGACGTGTGGTTCGACTCCGGCACCACCCACTGGCACGTGCTGCGCGACTCCCACCAGCTCGGCCACGCCGAGGGCCCGCGCGCCGACCTCTACCTCGAGGGCTCCGACCAGCACCGCGGCTGGTTCCACTCCTCGCTGCTGACCGGCTGCGCCATCGACGGCCACCCGCCGTATCGCGGCCTGCTCACCCACGGCTTCACCGTCGACGCCCAGGGCCGCAAGATGTCCAAGTCGGTGGGCAACGTGGTCGCGCCCCAGGAGGTGATGGACAAGCTCGGCGCCGATATCCTGCGGCTGTGGGTGGCTTCCACCGACTACTCCGGCGAGATGGCGGTCTCCGACGAGATCCTCAAGCGCACCGCCGACGTCTATCGGCGGATCCGCAACACCGCGCGTTTCCTGCTCAGCAACCTCAATGGCTTCGCCCCCGAGCGCGATGCGGTGGCCTTCGACGACATGCTGGCGCTGGACCAGTGGGTGGTCGATCGTGCCGCCCAGCTGCAGGCGCGCATTGACACCGCCTATGACGAGTACCGCTTCCTCGACGTCTACCAGCAGGTGCACACCTTCTGCTCCCGCGAGCTGGGCGGCTTCTACCTCGACGTGATCAAGGATCGCCAGTACACCACCCAGACCGAATCGCTGGCCCGCCGCAGCTGCCAGACCGCGCTCTATCATGTGGTCGAGGCGCTGTCGCGCTGGGTGGCGCCGATCCTGTCGTTCACCGCCGAGGAGATCTACGAGCACATCCCCGGTAAGCGTGCCGACAGCGTGCTGCTCGAGGAGTACTACGCGGGCCTCGCCACCCTGGCAGACGACGCGCCGCTGGGCCGCGACTTCTGGGAGCAGGTGCTCGAGGTCAAGCAGGCGGTCAACAAGTGCCTGGAAGACGCGCGCAACGCCAAGCAGATCAAGAGCGGCCTGGCCGCCGAGGTGACCCTCTACGTCGATGATGGCCTGCACCAGACGCTGGCCACGCTGGGCGACGAGCTGCGCTTCGTGCTGCTGACCAGCGACGTGCATCTGGCGCCGCTCGCTGACGGCAGCGCCGCCGAGGCCACCGAGCTGGACACCCTCAAGGTGGCCGTGGCCGCCAGCGAGCACCACAAGTGCGACCGCTGCTGGCACCACCGCCCCGACGTCGGCCAGCATGCCGAGCACCCCGAGCTGTGCGGGCGCTGTATCAGCAACCTGCCCGACGGCCCGGGTGAAACCCGGCGCTATGCTTAAGTGATGCCTGAGACCGACGATGTCCGAGACTGCTGAGATGACCGACAAGGCTTCCGCCCCACCGATGCATAAACCGCTGCGCTGGCTGTGGCTGGCCGCGGCGGTGATCGTGCTCGACCTGGCGACCAAGTATGCCGCCAGCGCCTGGTTGAGCTATGCCCGCCCGGTGGAGGTGCTGCCGTTCTTCAACCTGACGCTGCTGCACAACACCGGGGCAGCGTTCAGCTTCCTGGCCGGGCACCCGGGCTGGCAGCGCTGGTTCTTTGCGCTGGTCGCCATCGGTGCCAGTATCGGCCTGACCATCTGGCTGCGCCGCCTCAAGGCCCACGAGGTGCTGCTGGCACCGTCGCTGGCGCTGATCATCGGCGGCGCGCTGGGCAACCTCTATGACCGCCTGGTGCACGGCTACGTGGTGGATTTTCTCTCCTTCCACGCCGCCGGCTGGTACTTCCCGGCCTTCAACGTCGCCGATATCGGCATTACCCTCGGCGCCGCCGGCCTGATCATCGAGTCGTTTCGCGACGCCCGGCGCTGAACCCCACGGCGGCCGGCGCGTCCAATCGGTTCACGGCAGCGCCCCGCCCACGCCAAGAGAGACACAGATGAGCGATCAACCTGCTAGCGTCCATCGCATCGCTGACGGCATGGAAGTCACCCTGCACTTCACCCTCAAGCTCGAGGACGGCACCGTGGTCGACTCGACCCGCGACAAGCGCCCGGCCACCTTTCAGGTCGGCGACGGCAACCTGCCGCCGGGCTTCGAGGCGCCCCTCGAGGGCCTCACCGACGGCGACACCGGCAGCTACCAGATCTCCCCGGAGCACGCCTTCGGCCAGCACAACCCGCAGAACGTGCAGCTGCTAAAGCGTGACGACTTCGACGACGTCGAGCCCGAGGTGGGCACGGTGATGTCGTTTGCCGATGCCGCCGGCGGCGAGCTGCCCGGGGTGATCGCCAGCATTGACGGCGAGCAGGTCGAAGTCGACTTCAATCATCCGCTGGCGGGGCGTACCCTGACCTTCGAGGTCGAGGTGATTCAGGTTCGCCCGGCCACCACTCATTGATGCCCACGGCAAGAGAGTCCGCCATGCACATCAAGTTGGCCAACCCCCGCGGCTTCTGCGCCGGCGTCGACCGCGCCATCGATATCGTCAACCGCGCCATCGATGTGTTCGGCCCGCCGATCTACGTGCGTCATGAAGTGGTGCACAACCGCTTCGTGGTCGACACTCTGCGCGAACGCGGTGCGGTGTTCGTCGAGGAACTCCACGAGGTGCCCGACGACGTCATCGTGATTTTCTCCGCCCACGGCGTGTCACGGGCGGTGCAGGAAGAAGCCGAGCGGCGCGGCCTCAAGGTCTTCGACGCCACCTGCCCGCTGGTGACCAAGGTGCACCTGGAAGTGCTGCGCTACGCCAAGCGCGGCCAGGAGTGCATCCTGATCGGCCATGCCGGCCACCCCGAGGTGGAAGGCACCATGGGCCGCTACGACACCGCCCAGGGCGGGGCGATCTATCTGGTCGAGGACGAGGCCGACGTCGCCGCGCTCCAGGTCAAGGACCCCAGCCGGCTGGCCTTCGTCACTCAGACCACGCTGTCGATGGATGATACCGCCAAGGTCATCGACGCGCTGCGCGCGACCTTCCCCGAGATCGAGGGGCCGCGCAAGGACGACATCTGCTACGCCACCCAGAACCGCCAGGACGCGGTGCGTGGCCTGGCCGCCGAGAGCGACCTGGTGCTGGTGGTGGGCAGCCCCAACAGCTCCAACTCCAACCGCCTGCGCGAGCTCTCCGAGCGGGTCGGCACCCCGGCCTACCTGGTCGATGACGCCAGCCAGATCGACCCGGCCTGGCTCGATGGCGTCACCGCCATCGGCCTCACCGCCGGCGCCAGCGCCCCGGAGGTGCTGGTCAAGGGCGTCATCGAGCGGCTGCAGGGCCTGGGCGCCAGCGTTCCCGAAGAACTCTCCGGGCGCACCGAGACGATTACCTTCTCCATGCCGCGCGAGTTGAGGGAGCGTGTGATTGCCAGTGAGTGAGCACTAGCCCAGAGTGGGCTATTCTGACGAGATAGGCTGGTAAGGAAACCGGGCGGAAGGCCCGGTTTTTTGCGCTTGGATACTGTCAGAAACGGTGCGCATGATACATACTGAAACGAAAGGTAACGCGAGTATGCAGGGCAACCGCAAGCGGGGGACACCGCAGTGAGTGCAGGGCAAGCTACCGACATCGCCTCCCGGCGCCCGACGCGCCAGAGGGGCTTCACCCTGATCGAGCTGATGATCGCCGTGGCGGTCATCGCCATCCTGGCGTCCATCGCCTACCCCAGCTATCAGCGCTATGTGCAGCAGGCACGGGTCACCGATGGGCAGTCAGGCTTGATGCAAGCAGCTTCTGAAATGGAACGCTGCTATACCGTATCGAGTACTTATCCAGATGATTGTTTGGTAACGACCTCATCGCCGGACGGAGTATATCCTAATATCACGCTTACTGAGTCCGGGTCGACTTTTCGCTTAGAGGCAACAGGTGCAACCCGAGTAACAGATGGTTGCAGCACCCTGTGGATAAGAAGTAATGGGGAAAGGGGGGCCGGAGAAGGTGAAAATCGAACCACCGGCTCTTGTTGGTAGCGATATGAACAATAAAGGTTTCACGCTAATTGAGTTGTTGGTAACACTTGCCGTTGCGATTATTCTTGCCACGGTGGCGGTGCCCAACTTCTCTGCCATGATGAACAATAATCGTTTAGTGAGCGATTACAATGAAATTATATCTGGTGTGAATTACGCCAGGAGCGAGGCGATCAAACGTCGTGAGGAGGTGACATTTACCTTGGTGAATGAGTCTCCGTGGGAGTATAGAGTTAAGCTGGAAAATGACGACGACATCCGGATTAGAAATTCTCGGGACTCGCGCATGGCAGTGGCTTCGGATGGTAATGTTACTTTCAACAGCCTAGGGCGAACCGTGTCAGGATCCGACTGTGAAGATGGATGTCTGCTAAACGTACGCCACGATATAGCCGGTTGCCGCGCAGTAACGGTTAGCCGCTTTGGCCGTGTCGCACGTGCTGAGGAGTGTGCTGAAACTTCTGGAGTAATAACTCCATGAGCAAAGCTATGTCAAAAGGTTTCACATTAATCGAGGCGCTAATTGCCTTGCTGGTACTGTCCATCGGTATGTTGGGGGTGGCTGCCATGCAGCTCAATGCACTCCAAGGCGCCCATGCTGCTTACCAGCGTTCTATTGCTTCGCTAGCCGCTCAGGATGCTCAGGAAAGGCTTTGGGCGAGCATGTCTGATCTTCAGTGCCCTGATCAATCCATCGTCAATGGTATTGGTGGCGAATGGCACTCGCAATGGTCAGAGTACCTGCCCGGGTTAAGTGAATCGCCGGTTGGCCCCCCTAGTGATTGTGAGTTTATTATAACGATAGCTTGGGATGAAGAGAGGTTTGAAGAAGACGGCAGAGAATCTTTTTCTTATGTAGTTAGGCTTCCAGTTGCCGATAATGGTGAAGACAATGAAGGGCTTTAAGACTGGGGCTTATAAAAAACAGCTGGGCTTCTCGTTGGTCGAGCTGATGGTTGCGATGGTAATCGGCCTGATCATTATCTTGGGTGCGGGGCAGCTTTTTTTGACCGTGTTTCAGACCAATCGCCAAGTGCAGACTCTAAGTGAGAAGCAGGCAGCGGTCAACTTCGCTGTGGAGGTGATTTTGAGGGATGTTAGGCGGGCCGACCCGAGGTATAATTGGGGTGATGGCGAGAGAGGGATTTTATGGGATAGCAACGAGAACAAATTAACCCTAAGAGTTCCTAATCGTGGAGACATCTCTGGTTGCGATACAGGGGTGAATAAAGTGTATAGACTCAGTGACTCACCTGTCGGTCAAGGACTGGGTAGAGCTTTGGAAATGGCTCAGTCATGTGGCAGTGCTTTACCTACTAACTTCGAACAAGTTGTGGCCGGGTTTGAAGATAATAATGGTGCAATTGGTGTAGATGATAGCTTACTGAGCCAGGGGGTTGTGTTGATGACGTTATCTCTTATGCCCACTGGTGATGGTTCCCCAGACTTTCTCAAATTTTACGCTGTTAACCGCACCGCAGCAGTAACTAATGAATAATCTTGGTGTAGATGAGGCTGTAGTGGCTTCCCGGAGTAGGATAATGAAAAAGCAGAAAGGCGCAGCGCTAATAGTCGTTCTATCCTTGCTGGTAGTGTCATTGATGCTAGGCCTATCGAGCATGCAATCCTCGCAGATTGACGAGCGCTTAGCGGGAAACTATAGAGTCCAGACAGAGGCGCAGATGAATGCTGAGGCAGGCGCCTCGCGAGGGCTAAAAGATATAGAGCCAGGTGCTGGCTGGAGCGCAAGCTTTGAAAGCTTGGCTGATTTTCTGGAAGATAATGAAAGTGTTTTTCCACTTGATGTGTTTTCTGGCTGGGAAGGGTTTGAACTTCTAGGCAATCTCAGGAAAACACCGCCTGAGAGCGAAGGAGGATGGGCTTATTCTTTGCTGAATTTGCCTGATGATGAAGAAATCCCCGTGCCTGCTGGTAACTATGTAGTCTCCGTGGGCGTTGTTAGAGAAAGCGGAGATGATGAAGGTTTCATTTCTCAGAGTGAGCTTGTTTTTGCAAGGATTGTGCCCGCTTTTGTTGGGTTTGATTCGGCTTTAACAGTTCTTGGTGGTATTGTAGATTCTGACAGGGCAGCTGTTTGGCAGCCTACCTCTTCTCAAGCTGAAGTGACTATAGTTCAGGATGGTGAGGAGGTTATAACGCTTAGTTCTTTGGCATATGAGCACCCTGAGGAAATTCTTGATATAGACGAAAATGTCTTTGATTCAGGGATACTCTATTACGGAGAGCCGAGTACCCGTACAAGTCAGACAGTTAAGTCTATATATGATTCGGTTGTAGGAAGCAGTATGCCAAATTCTGCAATTATTGATGGTAATGTAGATACCAATGGAAATGGAGTTAAGTACAATGGCGAAACTATTGGTGAGTGCTATGAAGAGGGTAACGGTAATAGAGGAGATGTAAGTGCTGATCCTGCCATACTTGTTGTAACCGGAGATCTTCGGCTACGAGGCGGCGCACAGTTTTGTGGGGTGCTTGTATCGCTTGGCGGAAATGTCACGATGGGGGGCAATGTTGTAGTTAATGGGATGCTTTTGGCTGCTAATTATCCTAAGGTTGACGGAGAAGTTGATTTCAGTGTTCCATCAGATCCTGTAGATATAGTATTTAGTGGTGGTGGCAATGCAGGGTCAGTGAAATTTGATGAGCAAATAGTTAGGGATGCAATTAATGGAGTGATTGATTGGAGTAGCTTCATTGGAACCGGAGCAGGTGTTCCTAGGCTGGCCAGCTGGAATTGACTAGCATTTAGGTCGCTCAGATTCGACGCGCATACGTCCCATATTGTTAATAATGATGCGGGCACCGGTATCAAGTTTTCCACATAGCCGAAAAGTCCCATTATACCCTCCTGACCGCCCCAGCGCCTGATAGCGCACGGGGCGGTTGTCGTTGCGGTAGCTCAACGACTCGAGGCGGCTTTCGCCCAAGGTGCGCAATAGCTCGGCATCCCCGGCCTCACCGCTGCCAACAAATATTGCCAGCGGCTTTTCCCAGCCGGCGGCGACGTCGCAGTACTGTAGGGTTGGGCTGGGGCAGAGCGTTACCTGTGTGCGCCGGGTGATGGCGGCATTTCGGGTCATGGCCAGCGCGGATTTGATCCGTATCACCTCGGCCGCTACCTGATTGCGTGCGGTAAACTGCTGGTAGTTGGGAATGGCCCAGGTGGCCATGATCACCGCCACGGCGATGACGACCAGCAGCTCGATCAGCGTAAACCCCCGATTGATATGACGTGCGCGTCGGCGGCTGGCCGCTGGCGTCTCGTGATAGTCTTGGTGGCTCGGTGGGTGCATGGGTGCCTCCCTGGCAGGCGCGTTCCATCCCTGGTGCCGCTACTGTCACCCTAGCCCAAGCCTGTGTAAGCCATATCGGATTCTGCTGTGAGTGATTTCCTAGTCATAGGCGGCGGGGTCATCGGCATGATGACCACGCTGCAGTTGGCCGACGCCGGCCACGAGGTGACCCTGCTCGAGCGCGGTGCGTGCGGCCGCGAGTCCTCCTGGGCCGGTGGCGGTATCGTTTCGCCACTCTATCCCTGGCGCTATACGGCGCCGATCTCGCGTCTCTCGACCTGGTCGGAAGGCTACTACCCCGAGCTTGCGCTGCGGTTGCTGGAAGAAACGGGTATCGATCCGGAGTATCGCCAGAAGGGGCTGCTGTACCTGCGCGTCGAGGATGAACCGCGGGCGTTGGGCTGGGCGCGGGCGGTGGGCAAGCCGCTGGAGCGGGTGGCGGCCGACTTTCTCTACGCCAAGGAGCCGGCGGCGGTGCCGGGCTGCGATGGCGCGCTGTGGATGCCGACCCTGGGCAGCATTCGCAACCCGCGGCTGGTCAAGGCGCTGCGCGCACGCCTGGCCGCGATGCCCAAGGTGCGCATCGAGGAGGGCTGCGAGGTGACCGGCCTTTCACGCGCGGCAGGGCGAATCACGGCGGTGGATGCCGGCGCCGAGCGCTTCACTGCCGGGGAGGTGGTGGTCTGCGGTGGCGCCTGGGCCGCCGAGCTGCTCGGGTCACTCGGCGTGGGCCTGCCGGTGCGCCCGGTCAAGGGCCAGATGATCCTGTTCAAGGCGCCGACGGGGCTGCTGCAACGAGTGGTACTGATGGACGGCCGCTACGTGATTCCCCGCGCCGACGGTCGCGTGCTGGCCGGCTCGACCTTGGAAGAGGCGGGCTTCGACAAGGGCACCGACCGCGCGGCCAGGGAGTCGCTGTGGGAGAGTGCCACGCGCATCGTGCCGGCGCTGGCCGAGTGCGAGGTGGAGCATCACTGGGCCGGGCTGCGGCCGGGCTCGCCGGATGGCACGCCCTTTATCGGCCGCGTGCCGGGGCTCGACAACCTCAGCGTCAATGCCGGCCACTACCGTAATGGCCTGGTGCTGGCGCCGGCCTCGACGCGCCTGCTGGTAGATCAGCTGCTGGGGCGCGAAGCGATCCTCGACCCAAGCCCCTACCGGCTGGAGGGGCGGCTGATCAGCGCCTAGCCGCTACTCGTCCTTCTGCTCTTCGAGATACTTGTCGCGGTGGGCGCTGGAGCAGAACCACTCGCCGCGCTCGCGCAGGGCGTCGGTCTCCGGCAGGTGCACCTTGCAGTAGGTGCAGCGCACGATCTGATTGGCGTCGCTGTCGCCTGAATCGTGGTCCAGCAGCTCCTCGCGGTCGAGTTTCCAGTCGCGGTACATGCGGTACAGCTTGAGGCCGGCGAAGAACAGCACGGCGAAAATGATCAGGCGTATGATCAACAGGTTCATCCTTATATGACTCCTTGCAGGAGGCGGGGGCGCGTCGCGGCTTTGCCAGCGGTGCGGCCATGCGGGACAATGGGCTATCCATGAGTTTCGAGAGATTTTCACGCCCATGCAAGACTTGACGCTGGTGATGGCCCAACTCGACCCGCTGGTCGGTGATATTCCCGGCAATACCGAGCGCGCCATCGAGTCGGTGCGCGAGGCGCGTATCGAGCATGGTGCCGATATCGTCGTGCTGCCCGAACTGTTCCTGACCGGCTACCCGCCGGAGGATCTGCTGCTGCGCCCCTCCATGGAGACCCGCCTGCGCGAGGCGCGGGCCCGAATGGCCGAGAAGATGTCCCGCGAGGTGCTGGTCATCGTCGGCTATCCCGGTATGCGCGAGGGCCGGCGCTATAACCTGGCCGGCCTGCTCTATCGCGGCGAATGGGTGGCCGAATATGCCAAGCAGGCGCTGCCCAACTACCAGGTCTTCGATGAGCAGCGCTACTTTACGCCGGGCAGCGAGCCGCTGGTGCATGAGCACAAGGGCGCCAGGCTCGGCATCCTGATCTGCGAGGACATGTGGCAGGAGGCCCCGGCGCGGCGCGCCCAGCAGGCCGGCGCCGATATCCTGGTCACCTTGAACGCCTCGCCGTACCACCAGGACAAGCCCGCCGAGCGCCTGGCGCTGTTCGCCGAGCGCGCCGCCGAAGTGGGGCTGCCGCTGGTCTACGTCAACCAGATCGGCGGCCAGGACGAGCTGGTGTTCGACGGCGGCTCGGCCTGCGTCGACGCCCAGGGCAAGCTGCAGGTGCAGGCGCCGCACTGGCAGGTGGGGCTGATGCCGGTGCAGCTGGTCAAGGAGAAGGCGGGCTGGGTGCCGCGCACGGGTGAGATCGAGCCCGAGGTCGAGGCCGAGGAGAGCCTCTACTGTGCGCTGGTCACCGGCGTGCGCGACTACGTCAACAAGAGCGGCTTCAAGGGCGTGGTGCTGGGGCTGTCCGGCGGTATCGACTCGGCGCTGTCGCTGGCCATCGCGGTGGATGCGCTGGGCCCCGAGCGTGTGCACGCGGTGATGATGCCTTACCACTACACCGCCGAGATCTCCCAGCAGGATGCCGCCGAGCAGGCCCGCCTGCTCGGCGTCAACTACGAGGTGATGCCGATCGCGCCGATGGTCGAGGCGTTCAGCGAGACCCTCGCCGAGAGCTTCGCCGGCACCCAACGCGATACCACCGAGGAGAACCTCCAGTCGCGGGTGCGCGGCGTGCTGCTGATGGCGATCTCCAACAAGAAGGGCCTGATGGTGCTGACCACCGGCAACAAGAGCGAGATGGCGGTGGGCTATGCCACGCTCTACGGCGATATGGTCGGCGGCTACAACGCCCTCAAGGACGTCTACAAGACCTGGGTCTACCGCCTGGCGCGCTGGCGCAACACCCAGGAGCCGGCGATCCCCGAGCGGGTCATCACCCGCCCGCCCTCCGCCGAGCTGGCGCCGGACCAGCAGGACAGCGACTCGCTGCCCGACTACGACACCCTCGACGCCATCCTGGCGCGCTACATCGAGGGCGACATGAGTGCCGAGGCGATCATCGAAGCGGGCTTCGCGCGTGAGGACGTCTATCGCGTGGTGCAGCTGGTCGACCGCTGCGAGTACAAGCGGCGCCAGGCGCCGGTCGGTGTGCGCGTCACGCCGCGCGGATTCGGCCGCGACCGCCGCTACCCGATCGTCAACGGCTGGCAGCCGGGGGAGTAGCCCTGCGGGCAGCGCCGAGCGGCAAGCGCCCAGCGCCCGGCAGGTAGGTTACGGGTGCCGAGGCGCTAACGAGAGAACCCCCGCCGGATGTGATCCGGCGGGGGTTCTTCGTTGATACCACTCGAGGTGGAGATATTATCCTGCGGCGCTCGCTATGCCGAAATCGAGTCGGCGTCGACGTGCAGCGGGCGGAAGGTGCGGCCGCTGAGGCGCTCGTGGCGCGGGTCGTTCTCGATCAGGGTGGCTAGCACCTCGCGGGCGCGGTCACGCATGCCGAGCCCCAGGTAGCCTTCCACCATCACCGCCAGCGCATCGCGGTTGGCAGTGGACTCCGGGTAGTTCTCGATCACCCAGCGGCCGCGCTGCACGGCAGCCAGGTAGGCGCCCTTGCGCAGGTAGAAATCGGCCACGTGAAGCTCCTGGGCGGCCAGCACGTTGCGCAGGTAGATGATGCGCTGACGGGCGTCCGGCGCGTATTCGCTCTCCGGATAGCGCTGGACCAGCTCGCTGAAGTCGCTGTAGGCGTCGCGGGAAGCCCCCAGGTCGCGGCGTGACAGGTCGACCAGCCGCAGCCGTTCGAGGCTGAAGCGCCCGGCCTGATAGGCCGACAGGCCACGCATGTAGTAGGCGTAGTCGACCTGCGGGTGGTCCGGCTGCAGGCGAATGAAGCGCCCGGCGGCGGCGCGTGCCGCTTCCCAGTTGTCGGTCTGGTAGTAGGCGTAGATCAGCTCGAGCTGGGCCTGCTCTGCGTAGTCGCCGAACGGGAAGCGGGTATCCACCGCCTCGAGTTCCTCTACCGCGGTGGTGTAGCGACCCGATTCCAGCGACGCGCGGGCCTGCTGGTAGAGTTCCTGTTCGGACACCTGGGGCAGGTCGTCGTCCGACTCGTCGTCACCGCCACCGCCGAACAGGGCACAGCCGCTGAGCAGGGTCACGGCGAGGGCGAAGGCACCGAACCGGGTGCCGGTAAGCATAACGCGCATCTTGATCCTCGTATCAAACAACCCGGGTGGCCATGCTAGAATCGTTCGCAATCTGCCACAATCGGCTCACTATAACGCACCCGTTTGCAAAACACACAGGCCCCGCCGTTTCATCATGTCCGAGACCCTACACCGTGACGCCCGCGTCCCCGACGCCATGGCCGGCCAGCGCCTCGATCAGGCCGCAGCCGAGCTGTTTGACGACTTCTCCCGCGAGCGCCTCAAGGGCTGGATCCAGCAGGGGGCGCTGACCGTCGATGGCGAGCAGCGGCGGCCCAAGGACAAGCTCCACGGCGGCGAGCAGCTGCTGCTGCGCGCCGAGCTCGAGGAGGACACTCGCTTCGAGCCCCAGGCGATGGCGCTGGATATCGTCTTCGAGGATGCAGAGGTGCTGGTGATCAACAAGCCGGCGGGGCTGGTGGTCCACCCCGCCGCGGGCAACCCGGATGGCACCCTGCTCAACGCCGTGCTGCACCATCACCCTGCGGCGGCGAGCATTCCCCGCGCCGGCATCGTCCACCGCCTCGACAAGGACACCACCGGGCTGATGGTGGTGGCCAAGACGCTGGCTGCCCAGGCTGCGCTGGTCGAGCAGCTGCAGGCGCGCAGCATGTCCCGCGAGTACGATGCCATCGTCACCGGGGTGATGACCTCCGGCGGCACCGTGGATGCGCCCATCGGCCGCCATCCCAAGGATCGCAAGCGCCAGGCGGTGACCGGCAACGGCAAGCCGGCGGTGACCCACTACCGAGTCTCCGAGCGCTTCCGTCACCATACCCATGTACGCTGCAAGCTCGAGACCGGGCGCACCCATCAGATCCGCGTGCACCTGGCCCACAAGCGCTTTCCGCTGATTGGTGATGCGCTCTACGGCGGGCGGCTGAAGCTGCCGCCGGGCGCCGACGATGCGCTCAAGGACTTGCTGCGCGGCTTCCCGCGCCAGGCGCTGCACGCCCGCAAGCTGGCCTTCTTGCATCCGGCCAGCGGCCAGCGGGTCGAGTACCGCGCCGAGCTGCCCGACGACATGCTGATGCTGCTCGACTACCTGCGTGACGACCACGCCACCATGCGCTGAGGAGCCCGCGATGCACGACGCCGCCGACGACCTGCACCCGCACCCGACGCTGATCCTGCCCGACTGGCCGGCACCGACCCGGGTGGGGGCCTTCGTTACCACCCGCGAGACCGGCCCCAGCCAGGGGCCCTTCGCGGCCTTCAATACCGCGCTGCACGTCGGTGACGACCCGGCCATGGTCGAGCGCTGCCGCGAGCTGCTGCGCGCACAGCTCGACGACGACCGCCCGCTGCTGTGGCTCGACCAGGTGCACGGCGCGGCGGTGCAGCAGGCCTATGATCCCGAGGTGCCCCAGGCCGACGCGGCGGTGGCCGACGACAAGCGCTACGCCTGCGTGATCCAGACCGCCGACTGCCTGCCGGTGTTCTTCTGCGACCGCCTGGGCACCAAGGTGGGGCTGGCCCACGCCGGCTGGCGCAGTCTCGCCGGGGGGGTGCTCGAGGCCACCATGGCCGCGCTGGATATCGACCCCGATGAGCTACTGGTGTGGCTCGGGCCGGCGATCTCCAACGCCCAGTTCGAGGTCGGCCCCGAAGTGTTCGAGGCGTTTGTCGCGGTACAGCCGGAGGCGGCCTCGGCCTTCGAGCCCAGCCCCTATCGGCTCGGCCACTTCATGACCGATATCTACAAGCTGGCGCGGCTGCGCCTCGAGCGCCTCGGGGTCCATCAGGTCAGCGGCGGGCACTTCTGCACCGCCTGCGAGCCGCGCTTCTACTCCCACCGCCGCGACGATGGCCAGACCGGCCGCATGGCCAGCGTGATCTGGCTGCGCTGAGGCGCTTGATCCAGATCAACGCTAGGCGAGCTTTCCCCGTCGGCCGACTTGAAAGCGGCCCCCGCCGACTCCATTGATGATGTCAAGACGTTATTGACAGGGCCAAGCGGCGCGTCCGAACGCGCCGCCACCCCGATGGAGGAAGAGTAAATGCGACCCGATAAATTTACCGGCAAGCTGCAGAGCGCAGTGGCCGATGCCCAATCGCTGGCGGTGGGCCGTGGCCACAATCAACTCGACCCTGGCCACCTGCTGCTGGCGCTGTTCGATGCCCGCGACAGCGGCATCAAGGGCCTGGTCCAGCAGGCCGGCGGCGACAGCGGCCGCCTGCGGACGGGGTTGGTGCAGTATGTCGACGACCTGCCCAAGGTCGGCCAGTTCGACGGTGAGGTGCAGCCGTCCCGCGATTTCGTGCGGCTGTTCAACCTCGCCGACCGCGATGCCCAGAAGCGCGGCGACCAGTTCGTGGCTAGCGAGCTGGTGCTGCTGGCGGCGCTGGAGATGGGCGGTGGCCTGGCCAAGACGCTGACCCAGGCCGGGCTGACCCGCAAGGCGGTGGCAGCCGCCATCGACAGCCTGCGCGGCGGCCAGCGCGTCGACGACGCCAACGCCGAGGACAACCGCGAGGCGCTCAACAAGTACACCCTCGATCTCACCGCGCGGGCCGCCGAGGGCAAGCTCGACCCGGTGATCGGCCGCGACGACGAGATCCGCCGTACCATCCAGGTGCTGCAGCGGCGCACCAAGAACAACCCGGTGCTGATCGGTGAGCCCGGCGTCGGCAAGACCGCCATCGTCGAGGGGCTGGCCAATCGCATCGTCGACGGCGAGGTGCCCGAGGGCCTCAAGGACAAGCGCGTGCTGTCGCTGGACATGGGCGCGCTGCTGGCCGGCGCCAAGTACCGCGGCGAGTTCGAGGAGCGCCTCAAGGCGGTGCTCAACGAGCTGTCCCAGGAAGAGGGGCGGGTGATCCTGTTCATCGACGAGCTGCACACCATGGTCGGTGCCGGCAAGGCCGAGGGCGCCATGGACGCCGGCAACATGCTCAAGCCGGCGCTAGCGCGCGGTGAGCTACACTGCGTGGGTGCCACCACCCTCGACGAGTACCGCAAGTACATCGAGAAGGACGCGGCCCTCGAGCGTCGCTTCCAGAAGGTGCTGGTGGACGAGCCCTCCGAAGAGGACACCATTGCCATCCTGCGCGGCCTCAAGGAGCGCTACGAGGTCCACCATCGCCTCAATATCACCGACTCGGCGATCATTGCCGCGGCGCGGCTCTCGGCGCGCTATATCACCGACCGCCAGCTGCCCGACAAGGCCATCGACCTGATCGACGAGGCGTCGTCGCGGATCCGCATGGAGCTCGACTCCAAGCCCGAGGAGATGGATCGCCTCGACCGCCGGCTGATCCAGCTCAAGATGGAGCGCGAGCACCTCAAGAAGGAGACCGACGAGGCCTCGAAGAAGCGCCTCGAGACCCTCGAAGCGCAGATCGACGAGCTGGCCCGCGAATACGCCGACCTCGAGGAGGTGTGGAAATCCGAGAAGGCCAGCATCGAGGGTGCGGCACAGTACAAGGATGCCCTCGACAAGGCGCGGGTCGAACTCGACGCCGCCAAGCGCCAGGGCGACCTGGGCAGGATGTCCGAGCTGCAGTACGGGGTGATCCCCGACCTCGAGCGCAAGATCGCCGAGAGCGAGGCCGGCGGGGCGGATACCTCGACCCACACCCTGCTGCGCTCCAACGTCACCGAGGAGGAGGTCGCCGAGGTGGTGTCGCGCTGGACCGGGATTCCGGTGGCCAAGATGCTCGAGGGCGAGCGCGACAAGCTGCTGCGCATGGAGGAAGCCCTGCATCAGCGGGTGATCGGCCAGGACGAGGCGGTCACCGCGGTGGCCAACGCCGTGCGCCGCTCGCGGGCCGGGCTGGCCGATCCCAACCGCCCCAACGGCTCGTTCCTGTTCCTCGGTCCCACCGGGGTAGGCAAGACCGAGCTGTGCAAGTCGCTGGCCAACTTCCTGTTCGACACCGAAGAGGCGATGGTTCGCATCGACATGTCGGAGTTCATGGAGAAGCACTCGGTGGCAAGGCTGATCGGCGCCCCTCCCGGCTATGTCGGCTACGAGGAGGGGGGCTACCTGACCGAGGCGGTGCGCCGCAAGCCCTACTCGGTGCTGCTGCTCGACGAGGTGGAGAAGGCCCACGCCGACGTCTTCAATATCCTGCTGCAGGTGCTCGAGGACGGCCGCCTCACCGACGGCCAGGGCCGCACCGTGGACTTCCGCAACACCGTCATCGTGATGACCTCCAACATGGGCTCGGACATCATCCAGCGCATGGGCGCCAGCGAGGATGACAGCGAGCAGGGCTACGCACAGATGAAGGAGATGGTGATGGCGGTGGTCGCCGACCACTTCCGCCCCGAGCTGATCAACCGCATCGATGAGGTGGTGGTGTTCCACGCCCTCGGCCAGGAGCAGATCCAGGCCATCGCCGGCATCCAGCTCGAGCGCCTGCGCGCACGCCTCGCCGAGCATGAGCTGGGGCTCGAGGTCAGCGACGATGCCATGGCCCAGCTGGCGGTAGTCGGCTTCGACCCGGTCTTCGGTGCACGCCCGCTCAAGCGGGCGATCCAGAGCCGCATCGAGAATCCGCTGGCCCAGGATCTGCTTGGCGGCAAGTTCGTGCCCGGCGACGTGATCAAGGTCAGCGCCGAGGAAGGCCAGCTACACTTCAGGAAATGAGGCAACTGCCAATAATGGTTTAAACGGTCGCGTCCGACCTCGTTTGCCCGTCTCGCTGGTCGAGACGGGCTTTTTAATGGCTGCGCCTTGCTCAATTGTCGACCTTGGGCTACCCAAGGCGGTTTGGCGGTTGACAGCCCAGCCGCGCTATTGGAATCTTGTCGGTTCCTGATTGCGGGCGCGGTCCATACGGGCAATCCCCACTCACCGCGCGAAGGGTAGGCCGAATGGCCTCTACCCGCCGAAGGACTTCCGGCCCGAGCTAACCGCTCGGTCTGGCCAACGCCCCCGACACGGCGAACCGCCGTGAAAGGTAGCGCCGATTCATGCTGCATGGATCGATGCTGCCGAATGAGAGTGCAGGCCCCAACAGGGCTCATTAGCCAGGGTTTGGCATCAGGTGCCGGCACTGCCGGCAGCGACGTACCGTCGCACTCGACCCCATGACCCGCACTGGGACATGGATCGCACTCGAGACCTCCAGGGGAGAAACACACGTGGAACTGCTTTCCGGCGCCGACATGATCGCCCGCTTCCTGCAGGATGAGGGCGTCGAATATATCTATGGTTACCCGGGCGGCGCAGCGCTGCATATCTACGACGCGCTGTTCCGTCAGGACAAGGTCAAGCACATCCTGGTACGCCACGAGCAGGCGGCGACCCACGCCGCCGACGGCTATGCCCGTGCGTCCGGCAAGCCCGGCACCGTGCTGGTGACCTCCGGGCCCGGCGCGACCAACGCCGTGACCGGTATCGCCACCGCCTACATGGACTCGATTCCGATGGTGGTGCTGTGCGGCCAGGTGATGAGTCACCTGATCGGCGATGACGCCTTCCAGGAAACCGACATCATCGGCGTGACCCGGCCGATCGTGAAGCACAGCTTCTCGATCCGGCATCCGTCCGAGATTCCGGAAGTCCTCAAGAAGGCCTACTATCTGGCCTCTACCGGCCGTCCCGGTCCGGTGGTGGTGGATATTCCCAAGGACATGACCGCGCCCACCGAGCGCTACGAGTACGTCTACCCGAAGAAGGTCAAGATGCGCTCCTACAACCCGGTGACCCGCGGCCATACCGGCCAGATCAAGAAGGCCGTGGAGCTGATGCTCAAGGCCAAGCGGCCGGTGTTCTATACCGGCGGCGGGGTGATCACCGGTCGCGCCTGCGAGGGGCTCACCGACCTGGTCAAGCAACTCGGCTTCCCGATCACTACCACCCTGATGGGCATCGGCGCCTTCCCGCAGAGCGACGACCAGTGCCTCGGCTGGCTGGGCATGCACGGCTCCTACGAGTCGAACATGGCCATGCACCATGCCGACCTGGTGATCGCCATCGGCGCGCGCTTCGACGACCGGGTCACCAACAACACCTCCAAGTTCTGCCCCACTGCCAAGATCGTGCACGTCGACATCGACCCCAGTTCGGTGTCCAAGACGGTGCGTGCCGATGTGCCCATCGTCGGGCCGGCGGCCAGCGTGATCAACGAGATGATCAGCCTGGTGCAGGGCAAGGAGATCGCCCATCCCGACGCCCTCGGCGAGTGGTGGCAGAAGATCGACGGCTGGCGCGAGGAGCGCCGCGGCAAGCTCTACGAGCCCTCCGAGCCCGGCGAGGCGCTCAAGCCGCAGGAGGTCATCGAGGCGGTGTGCAGGATTACCCGCGGCGAGGCCTTCGTGACCACCGACGTCGGCCAGCACCAGATGTTTGCCGCGCAGTACTACAAGTTCGACAAGCCCAACCGTTTCATCACCTCGGGGGGGCTGGGCACCATGGGCTTCGGCTTCCCGGCGGCCATGGGCATCAAGAAGAGCTACCCCCAGGACGATGTGGTGTGCATCACCGGCGAGGGCAGCTTCCAGATGATGATGCAGGAGCTGTCGACCTGTAAGCAGTACGGGGTGGGCGTCAAGATCGTCAATCTCAACAACGGGTCGCTGGGCATGGTGCGCCAGTGGCAGGACCTCAACTACAAGTCGCGCCATGCGCACTCGTACATGGAGTCGCTGCCCGACTTCCAGAAGCTGATCGAAGCCTACGGGTTTACCGCCATCAAGGTAGAGCGTCACGAGGATCTCGAACCCGCCCTCGAGCGGGCCTTCGCCGACAACAACGAGCTGGTGTTCCTCGACATCTATGTCGACCCGCGCGAGCACGTTTATCCGATGCAGGTGCCGCTGGGTGCCATGCGTGACATGCTGCTTTCGAAGACGGAGCGGACCTGATGCGCCATATCATTTCGATCCTGATGGAAAACGAGCCCGGCGCGCTGTCCCGCGTGGTGGGGCTGTTCGCCCAACGCAACTACAACATCGAGACGCTCAACGTGGCGCCCACCGAAGACCCGACCCTGTCGCGGCTGACGGTGACCACGATCGGCGATGACCGAGTGATCGAGCAGATCACCAAGCATCTCAACAAGCTGATCGACGTGGTCAAGCTGGTCGACCTGACCGAGGGCAACCACATCGAACGCGAGCTGATGATGGTTAAGGTCAAGGCGCTCGGTGCCGCGCGTGACGAGGTCAAGCGCACCGCCGATATCTTCCGCGCGCAGATCGTCGACGTCACGCCGAGCCTCTACACGGTGCAGATCACTGGCGATGCCGGCAAGCTGGATGCCTTCCTGCAGGCCATGGCACCGGTGGGCATTCTCGAGGTGGCCCGCACCGGGGTGTCGGGTATTGCCCGTGGCGATAAGGTGCTCAGCCTTTAGCCAAGCCTCAACCAGCCTATCGAGCCGCCCTCCGGGGCGGCTTTTTTCGTAGCGCTCTCTACACTTCCGCCCAAAGCGCACGGATGAGTGGGCTCTTGAGGCGGCGCTTGGCGACGCACAGGCCGACGTCGTAGTGGGGCAGTTCGGGCTTGACCGGCAGGATCGTGACCCGGTCGCGCAGCGGGCTGTTATCGAGCACGATCTTGGGCACCACACCGACGCCGAAGCCCAGGCCGACCATGCTGACGATGGCCTCGTTGCCGGCGACCTGAGCATAGATCTGCGGCGTGATGCCCAGCGCCTTGAACCAGGTGTCGCAGTGCTCCCGGGCCAGGCCCGACTCGGAGAGAATCATCGGCACGCCGGCCCACTGGGCGGCGCTGGGGGTCTGCGGCGTGCTGGGCATCCAGCTGGTCTCTTCGCAGGGGGCGATGAACACCAGCGGCGAGGTGGTCATCGGCTTGAAGGCCAGGCCTTCGGGCAGGGTGCGCGGCCGGGGCGTGATCGCCATGTCCTCCTCGCCGGCCAGTACCCGCCCCACCGACTCGGCGGGGTCGCCGGTGTGCAGCTTGAGCTCGATGCGCGGGTGACGCAGGCGAAATTCGCTGAGCAGCGCGTAGAGGAAGCTGTAGCTGGCGGTCACCGAGCAGTAGATGCTGATCTCGCCGGCCAGCTCACGGGCCTCGCTCATCAGCGAGTGGCGTATCGCCTCCCACTGCTCCAGCGCATCGCGGGCATAGTGCTGGAACATCTGCCCCTGGCGGGTCAGCGCGACGTGGCGGTTGTCGCGCTCGAACAGCGGTGCGCCGAGGTTTTCTTCGAGCTGGCGGATCGAACGCGACAGCGTCGAGGGGCTGATATGGCAGGCATCGCTGGCGCGGCCGAAGTGCAGCATGTCGGCCAGGGCCAGGAAGTGCTTGAGGGGGCGCATGTCCATGTAGCGTATTTCAATACATGCAATGTGATATTGCAAATATAGCGTTTTACGCAACGCTGCGCCTGCCTTAAGGTGTCGTCATCGTTTCGACGACTCCCAGCGCCGCGACAGACGGCGCGGGTGGCCATCAACGCTGAATGCCATATCCGCCATATCTCAGGAGAATCCCCATGCGCGTCTATTACGATAAGGACTGCGACCTGTCCCTCATCCAGGGCAAGAAGGTCACCATCGTCGGTTACGGCTCCCAGGGCCACGCCCACGCCAACAACCTCAAGGAATCCGGCGTCGACGTCACCGTAGCGCTGCGCCAAGGCTCCTCCTCCGCGGCCAAGGCCGAGGCGGCAGGCCTCAAGGTCGCCTCCGTGCCCGAGGCGTGCAAGACCGCCGACGTGGTGATGATCCTGGCTCCGGACGAGAACCAGAAGGCGATCTACGAGAACGAGGTCGAGCCGAATCTCAAGGAAGGTGCCACCCTGGCCTTCGCCCACGGCTTCAACATCCACTACAACCAGATCGAGCCGCGCAAGGATCTGGACGTGATCATGATCGCGCCCAAGGCCCCGGGCCACACCGTGCGCTCCGAGTTCGTCAAGGGCGGCGGCATTCCCGACCTGATCGCCATCCACCAGGATGCCTCGGGCTCCGCCAAGGAGCTGGCACTCTCCTACGCCGCGGGCGTCGGCGGCGGCCGCAGCGGGATCATCGAGACCACCTTCAAGGACGAGACCGAGACCGATCTGTTCGGCGAGCAGGCGGTGCTGTGCGGCGGTGCCGTCGAGCTGGTCAAGGCCGGTTTCGAGACCCTCACCGAGGCCGGCTACGCCCCGGAGATGGCCTACTTCGAGTGCCTGCATGAGCTCAAGCTGATCGTCGACCTGATGTACGAGGGCGGCATCGCCAACATGAACTACTCGATCTCCAACAATGCCGAGTACGGCGAGTACGTCACCGGTCCCGAGATCATCAACGACGAGTCTCGCGCTGCCATGCGCAATGCGCTCAAGCGCATCCAGACCGGCGAGTACGCCAAGATGTTCATCAACGAGGGCAACAGCAACTACCCGTCGATGACCGCGCGTCGCCGTCTCAACGCCGAGCACGACATCGAGCAGGTCGGCGCCAAGCTGCGCTCGATGATGCCGTGGATCGCCGCCAACCAACTGGTCGACAAGTCCAAGAACTGATCGCACCTGCTGGGTTAGTCAAGCCAAGGGCGCGGAACTCCGCGCCCTTGGCGTTGTTGGCACTTGCCCTCAGGAGCCTGCCGCTATCGTAATGCGAGGCAGGGTGTAGAATGGAAAGGGCGCCGCGGCGCTTTTTTTGGGCAACGGAAAGAGAATCATGAGCCAAGAGCCGAACACGCCAGAGCAGGATCGCGCCGAGCAGGTGCCTCCGTCGCGCGCCGACGAAGACATCGCTTCGGCCTTCGTGCGCGAGACCGAAGTCATCGAGGAGGCGGTAGAGGATGGCAAGAAGGTACGGCGACGGGGTATCTATCTGCTGCCCAACCTGTTTACCACCTCGGCACTGTTTTCGGGCTTCTTTGCCGTGATCGCCGGCATCAACGGCGATTTTACCGCTGCAGCGGTGGCGATCTTCATCGCCATGGTGCTCGACGGTCTCGACGGCCGGGTAGCGCGCATGACCAATACCCAGAGCGCCTTCGGTGCCGAGTACGACAGCCTCTCCGACATGGTCTCGTTCGGCGTGGCGCCGGCGCTGGTCGCCTTCACCTGGATCTTGCAGGATATCGGCAAGACCGGCTGGGTCGTGGCATTTCTCTACGTGGCCTGCGCCGCCCTGCGCCTGGCACGCTTCAACGTGCAGATCGGCAGTACCGACAAGAAGTGGTTCATCGGTTTGCCGAGCCCCTCGGCGGCAGCCTTCGTGGCTGCCAGCGTATGGACCTTCCACAGCTTCGATGCCGATGCGGTAGGCTTCAAGCTGCTGATGCTGCTGGTGGTGGCGGCCGCCGGGGTGCTGATGGTCAGCAATATTCGCTACCACAGCTTCAAGGACATCGACTTCAAGAAGCCGGTCCCCTTCGTGGTGCTGCTGGCCATCGTGCTTGGCTTCGTGATGATTTCAGTGCAGCCCTCGGTGATGTTGCTGCTGCTGTTCGGTGCCTATGTGGTCTCGGGGCCAGCGCTGGCGGTGATGCGCAAGATGAAGCACGCCCCCGACGCCTGAGCTTTTCATCTCGCTCAAACGCCCGCCCCGTGCGGGCGTTGTCGTCTGCATGGCCCGCCTGGCGGGCCGCTGTTCGCGGGCAGCTATCCACAGGCGCTCGCGGCTTGCGGGGTGTGGATAAGTTTTCTGCCAAAAAGGGCTTGCGGGCCTCACGCTAAATCCGTAAAGTACGCATCCGCTGCTGCCGACGGGCATACGTTGGTAGCGGTAAAGAGAGGGGCAAGCAGTTGGTTTTGTTGGGTTTTTCTTGTCGGGCTGAGAAGAAAAGCGATTGACAGGCCCGCCGGAAACGGTAGAATGCGCCCCACTCGAACGGCGCGTCGCAAGACGCTCGGGCAGGCGGAGTTCGCTGCGATGTGGTCGCACTGATCGCCACCGCCGAGGCTTGACAAGCCGCACCGTTTCAGTAGAATACGCCTTCCTCGCCGGGCGCTGGCGGCTCTTCACGAGCCACGGCAACAGCGAGACGCTCTTTAACAATCGATCAGGTAATTCATGTGGGCGCTTGTCGATGACGAGGTGATCAGTCACCACATCATCAAGGCAAGCGACTCGTCACCGATCTTCGGATCGGAATTGAGTAAACGTTTGAACCTTGAGCCAAGATTGGTTCGCTTTTGCCTGGTGTCTTCGGATGCTGGGTGAGCAAGAACCGCATTGATTGAAACTGAAGAGTTTGATCATGGCTCAGATTGAACGCTGGCGGCAGGCCTAACACATGCAAGTCGAGCGGTAACAGATCCAGCTTGCTGGATGCTGACGAGCGGCGGACGGGTGAGTAATGCATAGGAATCTGCCCGATAGTGGGGGATAACCTGGGGAAACCCAGGCTAATACCGCATACGTCCTACGGGAGAAAGCAGGGGCTCTTCGGACCTTGCGCTATCGGATGAGCCTATGTCGGATTAGCTTGTTGGTGAGGTAAAGGCTCACCAAGGCGACGATCCGTAGCTGGTCTGAGAGGATGATCAGCCACATCGGGACTGAGACACGGCCCGAACTCCTACGGGAGGCAGCAGTGGGGAATATTGGACAATGGGGGCAACCCTGATCCAGCCATGCCGCGTGTGTGAAGAAGGCCTTCGGGTTGTAAAGCACTTTCAGTGAGGAAGAAGGCCTTGGGCTTAATACGCTCGAGGAAGGACATCACTCACAGAAGAAGCACCGGCTAACTCCGTGCCAGCAGCCGCGGTAATACGGAGGGTGCGAGCGTTAATCGGAATTACTGGGCGTAAAGCGCGCGTAGGTGGCGTGATAAGCCGGTTGTGAAAGCCCCGGGCTCAACCTGGGAACGGCATCCGGAACTGTCATGCTAGAGTGCAGGAGAGGAAGGTAGAATTCCCGGTGTAGCGGTGAAATGCGTAGAGATCGGGAGGAATACCAGTGGCGAAGGCGGCCTTCTGGACTGACACTGACACTGAGGTGCGAAAGCGTGGGTAGCAAACAGGATTAGATACCCTGGTAGTCCACGCCGTAAACGATGTCGACTAGCCGTTGGGAGCCTCGAGTTCTTAGTGGCGCAGTTAACGCGATAAGTCGACCGCCTGGGGAGTACGGCCGCAAGGTTAAAACTCAAATGAATTGACGGGGGCCCGCACAAGCGGTGGAGCATGTGGTTTAATTCGATGCAACGCGAAGAACCTTACCTACCCTTGACATCTTCGGAAGCCGAGAGAGATCTTGGTGTGCCTTCGGGAACCGAAAGACAGGTGCTGCATGGCTGTCGTCAGCTCGTGTTGTGAAATGTTGGGTTAAGTCCCGTAACGAGCGCAACCCCTGTCCCTATTTGCCAGCGATTCGGTCGGGAACTCTAGGGAGACTGCCGGTGACAAACCGGAGGAAGGTGGGGACGACGTCAAGTCATCATGGCCCTTACGGGTAGGGCTACACACGTGCTACAATGGCAGGTACAAAGGGTTGCAAGACGGCGACGTGGAGCTAATCCCATAAAGCCTGCCTCAGTCCGGATCGGAGTCTGCAACTCGACTCCGTGAAGTCGGAATCGCTAGTAATCGTGAATCAGAATGTCACGGTGAATACGTTCCCGGGCCTTGTACACACCGCCCGTCACACCATGGGAGTGGACTGCACCAGAAGTGGTTAGCTTAACCCTCGGGGGAGCGATCACCACGGTGTGGTTCATGACTGGGGTGAAGTCGTAACAAGGTAGCCGTAGGGGAACCTGCGGCTGGATCACCTCCTTATCGACGAATTCATCTCGTGTCGGCAAGTGCTCACAATGAATTACCTGATCGGCCAGAGCAAAGACTGTTTGGGTCGAGGACCCAGCGGTTGCAAGCGGGTCGGTAGATCAGCTGGTTAGCGCGCACCCCCTGACCTTAAGTGGAAAGCAGGGTGAGGTCGGCCAGCGGGTTGCCAGCAGCTTGCAACGGTACAGTGCCGGGTCTGTAGCTCAGTTGGTTAGAGCGCACCCCTGATAAGGGTGAGGTCGGCAGTTCAAATCTGCCCAGACCCACCAAATTTCGCCGGATACGGCGTTGCTTTGAACCTCGCATAGCAGGCTATGCGTCGGCCCAAAGCGCCTTGTCTCCGACGAAATTACATTTTCTCCTTCATCGGAGTGGATGTTGATAGGGGGCCATAGCTCAGCTGGGAGAGCGCCTGCCTTGCACGCAGGAGGTCAGCGGTTCGATCCCGCTTGGCTCCACCAAACTTCCTGATGCTACGTTGAAAGTCTCCTCGCATAGCGCACTATGCGTCGTCGCCTTTCGCCTTGCCTCAGATCGTTTGGCCGCTAGCGTCCAACAGTCGAATTACCTGATCGGATCTACAGTCATAAGCCACCATCGCATCAGACGATGACCGGTTTATGACTGTCGATTGACAGTCTGCTCTTTAACAATGTGAATCATGCTGACAAATTTCTCCGCAAGGAGAAATGCAAGATACGTTTCAAGCGTATCCGGCAATTGTCGTACGTAATCGCAGACCAGACCCTTTCGGGTTATATGGTCAAGCGATTAAGCGCACACGGTGGATGCCTAGGCAGCCAGAGGCGATGAAAGACGTGGAAGCCTGCGATAAGGCTCGGTGAGGTGGCAAACGACCTGTGACCCGGGCATTTCTGAATGGGGAAACCCACCCAGCATAAGCTGGGTATCCCACACTGAATCCATAGGTGTTGGGAGGCGAACCAGGGGAACTGAAACATCTAAGTACCCTGAGGAAAAGAAATCAACCGAGATTCCCCTAGTAGCGGCGAGCGAACGGGGACCAGCCCTTAAGCGTGTGACTGATTAGGCAAACGAGTTGGGAAACTCGACCATAGTGGGTGATAGTCCCGTAGCCGAAAATCTGATCACGTGAAATCGAGTAGGTCGGGGCACGTGAAACCTTGACTGAAGACGGGGGGACCATCCTCCAAGGCTAAATACTCCTGGCTGACCGATAGTGAACCAGTACCGTGAGGGAAAGGCGAAAAGAACCCCGGAGAGGGGAGTGAAATAGATCCTGAAACCGTGTGCGTACAAGCAGTGGGAGCCGACATGTTCGGTGACCGCGTACCTTTTGTATAATGGGTCAGCGACTTATATTCAGTGGCGAGCTTAACCGTATAGGGGAGGCGTAGGGAAACCGAGTCTTAACTGGGCGACCAGTCGCTGGATATAGACCCGAAACCGGGCGATCTATCCATGAGCAGGTTGAAGGTTGAGTAACATCAACTGGAGGACCGAACCAGGATCTGTTGAAAAAGATTTGGATGACTTGTGGATCGGAGTGAAAGGCTAATCAAGCCCGGAGATAGCTGGTTCTCCTCGAAAGCTATTTAGGTAGCGCCTCACGTATCACCGCCGGGGGTAGAGCACTGTTTCGGCTAGGGGGTCATCCCGACTTACCAACCCGAGGCAAACTCCGAATACCGGTGAGTGCGAGCGTGGGAGACACACAGCGGGTGCTAACGTCCGTTGTGAAAAGGGAAACAACCCAGACCGTCAGCTAAGGTCCCGAAATCCTGGTTAAGTGGGAAACGATGTGGGAAGGCTCAGACAGCTAGGAGGTTGGCTTAGAAGCAGCCATCCTTTAAAGAAAGCGTAATAGCTCACTAGTCGAGTCGGCCTGCGCGGAAGATGTAACGGGGCTAAACCAGGTACCGAAGCTACGGGTTCATCCTTAGGGATGAGCGGTAGAGGAGCGTCGTGTAAGCCGATGAAGGTGGATTGAGAAGTCTGCTGGAGGTATCACGAGTGCGAATGCTGACATGAGTAACGACAAGGGGAGTGAAAAACTCCCCCGCCGGAAGACCAAGGGTTTCTGTTCGATGCTAATCAGAGCAGAGTGAGTCGGCCCCTAAGGCGAGGCCGAAAGGCGTAGTCGATGGGAAACGGGTCAATATTCCCGTACCTGACATGGTTGCGATGGGGGGACGAAGAAGGCTAGGTGAGCCAGGCGTTGGTTGTCCTGGTGAAAGTCGGTAGGCTGAGGGTTTAGGCAAATCCGGATCCTCAAGGCCGAGAGACGAGACGAACAGACCACGGTCTGGAAGTCACTGATGCCACGCTTCCAGGAAAAGCCTCTAAGCTTCAGACCATGTGAGACCGTACCCCAAACCGACACAGGTGGTCAGGGTGAGAATCCTAAGGCGCTTGAGAGAACTCGGGTGAAGGAACTAGGCAAAATGGTGCCGTAACTTCGGGAGAAGGCACGCCGCGTTAGTGTGAAGGGACTTGCTCCCCGAGCACGAGGCGGTCGAAGATACCAGGTGGCTGCAACTGTTTATTAAAAACACAGCACTCTGCAAACGCGTAAGCGGACGTATAGGGTGTGACGCCTGCCCGGTGCCGGAAGGTTAATTGATGGTGTTAGCCGCAAGGCGAAGCTCTTGATCGAAGCCCCGGTAAACGGCGGCCGTAACTATAACGGTCCTAAGGTAGCGAAATTCCTTGTCGGGTAAGTTCCGACCTGCACGAATGGCGTAATGATGGCCACGCTGTCTCCACCCGAGACTCAGTGAAATTGAAATCGCAGTGAAGATGCTGTGTACCCGCGGCTAGACGGAAAGACCCCGTGAACCTTTACTATAGCTTCACACTGGATGCTGATGTTGCTTGTGTAGGATAGCTGGGAGGCTTAGAAACCCGGACGCCAGTTCGGGTGGAGCCAACCTTGAAATACCAGCCTGGCATCATTGGCGTTCTAACTCAGGCCCGTTATCCGGGTCGAGGACAGTGTGTGGTGGGTAGTTTGACTGGGGCGGTCTCCTCCCAAAGAGTAACGGAGGAGCACGAAGGTACCCTCAGCACGGTTGGAAATCGTGCATTGAGTGCAAGAGCATAAGGGTGCTTAACTGCGAGACAGACACGTCGAGCAGGTACGAAAGTAGGTTCTAGTGATCCGGTGGTTCTGTATGGAAGGGCCATCGCTCAACGGATAAAAGGTACTCCGGGGATAACAGGCTGATACCGCCCAAGAGTTCACATCGACGGCGGTGTTTGGCACCTCGATGTCGGCTCATCACATCCTGGGGCTGAAGTCGGTCCCAAGGGTATGGCTGTTCGCCATTTAAAGTGGTACGCGAGCTGGGTTTAGAACGTCGTGAGACAGTTCGGTCCCTATCTGCCGTGGGCGTCGGAAGTTTGAGAAGAGCTGCTCCTAGTACGAGAGGACCGGAGTGGACGCACCTCTGGTGTTCCGGTTGTCACGCCAGTGGCATTGCCGGGTAGCTATGTGCGGACAGGATAACCGCTGAAAGCATCTAAGCGGGAAGCCCCCTTCAAGATGAGACTTCCCTGAGGCTTTACGCCTCCTGAAGGGCCCAGCGAGACTAGCTGGTTGATAGGCACGGTGTGGAAGCACAGCAATGTGTTGAGCTAACGTGTACTAATGGCCCGTGAGGCTTGACCATATAACCCCAAGGGGTCTGTGGATTACGCGACAATTGACGGATGCGTTGAGACGTATTGGTTGGCATGATTCCCACGTTTTTCGCCTGACGACCATAGCGTGCGGGAACCACCTGATCCCATGCCGAACTCAGCAGTGAAACCGCTCAGCGCCGATGGTAGTGTGGGGTCTCCCCATGCGAGAGTAGGTCATCGTCAGGCACCTATACCAAAACCCCAGCTTCGGAAGAGGCTGGGGTTTTTTCATGGGCATGGGGAAACCCGCTTTTTCTATGTGGGGCCGCTTCGCGGGCCGGCCCCTCGCCTGCTCGGGGCGTTCGACCGCCCTCGCGGCGGTGCCGCGAAGGGCCGGGCGGTCTCACCCCCATGCGAGAGTAGCGGAGCGCCGCTCGGGTCACCGTCAGACACTTATTTAGAAACCCAGCTTCGAAAGAGGCTGGGTTTTTTCATGTCCAGACGCCCCGTTCTCGCAGGGATCGGGGCTTCGCTATTACAGAAACCCCAGCGTCGAAAGAGGCTGGGGTTTCGTGGTTATGGGCTAAGTCAGCCTGGCTGGCGGCAGAGCCCTTCGAGGGCTTCGATCAGGCTGTCCATCTCGTCGTCGGTGCCGATGGAGATACGCATGAAGTCGCGCAGCGCCTCGGTGTTGAAGTGTCTGACCAGGATCGCGCGCTCACGCAGTCCGGCGAATAGCTGGGCGGCGTCGACCTGGGGGTGGCGGACGAGCACGAAATTGGCCTGAGACGGCAGCACCTCGAAGCCTAGCTCGCTCAGACGCCGACGGGTGCGCTCGCGGGTGGTGATGACCTTCTCGCGGCACGCCTCGAAGTGTTCGGTGTCCTGCAGGGCGGCGACGCCGGCGGCATTGGCGATGCTGTCGATGGGGTAGGAGTTGAACGAATTCTTGATGCGCTCCAGGCCCTCGATCAGCTCGCGGGAGCCAATCGCGTAGCCGAGCCTGAGGCCTGCCAGGCTGCGCGACTTGGAGAAGGTGCCGGTCACCAGCAGGTTGGGATAGCGGGATACCAGCGGAACGGCGCTCTCTCCGCCAAAGTCGACATAGGCTTCATCCACCAGCACCACGCATTCACGAACACGCTCGAGCAGTACGGCGATCGCCTCGCGGCCGTGACCGTGGCCGGTCGGCGCATTGGGGTTGGCGAAGATCACGCCGCCGCTGTCGGCGCTGAAGGACTCCAGCGGCACCTGCCATTCGTCACCGAGTGCCAGGGTGCGGTAGTCGATGCCGTACAGGCGGCAGTAGACCGGGTAGAAGCTGTAGGTGATGGCCGGCATCGATAGCGGCTTGTCCTGGCAGAAGAAGGCCTGGAAGGCCAGCGCTAGCACCTCATCGCTGCCGTTACCGACGAACACCTGGTCGAGCTCGACGCCGTTGGCCTCGGCCAGCGCCTGGCGCAGTGCAGTGGCCTCGGGGTCGGGATAGAGGCGCAGGTGATCGACGGGGTAGTCACGCAGCGCCTGCTCGACGCCTGGCGCCGGCGGATAAGGATTCTCGTTGGTGTTCAGCTTGATCAGCTGCTCGCGTGGCTGCTCGCCAGGCACGTAGGGCGTCAGCTCCCGGACGATCGGGCTCCAGAACTTGCTCATGGTCACTCACATAGACAGGGGGCGCATAGGCGCCTGTGGATAGCACTTTGGTCATGGTGACGCGGCCTCGGGCGCAGCGCAAGCACCGGTCATGCTAGGCTGTGGCGCTCAGCACAGGGATCGCTCGATGATTGCTCAAATTCTCGCCACGCTGCTACCGGTGTTTCTGATCGCCGGCTGCGGAACGCTGTATGGGCGCTTCCGCACCCCGGACATTCGCGGGCTCAACACGCTCAACATGGAGCTGTTCGTTCCGATGCTGGTGTTTGCCGTCCTCGCCGACGGGCAGGCGCCGCTGGAGGAGTATGCCGGCCTTGCCGCCGCAGCGGCCATCGTGGTGCTGGGGTCGGGGCTGTTGCTGTGGCCGTTGGTCAAGTGGCTGCGACTGGAGCCCAAGACCTTCCTGCCGCCGATGATGTTCAACAACTCCGGCAACATGGGAATCCCGCTGCTGGTACTGGCCTTCGGCGAGGCGGCGCTGCCCGCGGCGGTGGTGGTGTTCATCGTCGAGATGCTGCTGCATTTCTCGGTGGGGCTGTACATGCTCAACCCGCGCACGCCGATGTGGCGGCTGCTGCGCATGCCGATCGTGCTGGCCAGTATCGCCGGCCTGGCGGTCAACCTCAGCGGCGCGGTGCTGCCCGGCTGGCTGCTGGAGACGCTGCACATGCTGGGCAACGTCTGCATTCCTCTGATGCTGTTCGCCCTCGGCGTGCGCATGCTCGATATCGATTTCGGCGACTGGAAGACCGGCGCGTTGGGGGCGGTGCTGTGCCCGCTATCAGGCCTGATTATCGCCGCGCCGCTGGTCTGGCTACTCGACCTGACCGGCTTGCAGGCGGCGACGCTATGGGTCTTTGCCGCCCTGCCGCCAGCGGTACTCAACTATCTGGTTGCCGAGCAGTATCGCCAGGAGCCCCAGAAAGTCGCCTCCTTGGTGCTGATCGGCAACCTGGGCAGCCTGGTAGTGATGCCGATCGTGCTGGGCCTGGTGTTTGCCTACGGTGGATGAGTGAACCGGGGGCTTGATTAGCCCTCTAACGATCTCCATCTATACAAGCACACGCTCACTACAGGAATCACGATGGCTTATTCGACCTTGTTGTCACCACTGACCGTTGGCAGCCTGCAACTGCCCAATCGGGTGATCATGGCGCCGCTGACCCGGGCGCGTACCCCGGACGGCATCCCCGGCAAGCTGCAGCAGCGCTACTATGCCCAGCGCGCCAGTGCCGGATTGATCATCAGCGAAGCGACCAATATCTCGCCCACTGCTCGCGGCTACGTCTATACCCCGGGCATCTGGAGCGATGAGCAAGTGCTGGGCTGGAAGGGCGTGGTCGATGCCGTGCACCGCGAGGGAGGCCGTATCGCATTGCAGCTGTGGCACGTTGGCCGGATCTCACATGAGTCGGTGCAGCCCGACGGCCAGCCGCCGGTGGCGCCCAGTGCGCTGCGCGCCGAAGGCGCCAACTGCTTCATCGAGTTCGAGGACGGCAGCGCCGGCCAACATCCGACCAGCACGCCGCGCGCACTGGAGAGTGACGAGCTGCCGGCGATCGTCGCCGACTATCGCCATGCGGCGCACAACGCCAAGCGTGCCGGCTTCGATATGGTCGAGGTGCACGCCGCCAACGCCTACCTGCTGCAGCAGTTCATGGCCACCGGCAGCAACCGCCGCAACGATCGCTACGGTGGCAGCGTGGTCAACCGCGCGCGGCTGGTGCTGGAGGTGGTCGATGCGGTCAGCGAGGTGATGGGCGCCGGTCGCGTGGGTATCCGCCTGTCGCCGTTCATCGAGATATTCGGGCTCCAGGACGATGAGCCCCAGGCGATGATCGACTATCTGGCCGAGCAGCTGTCGCTGCGCAATATCGCCTATGTGCACATCAACGAGCCGGACTGGACCGGCGAAGGGCCGCAGTTGAGCGACGACTTCCGTCGCGGGCTGCGTGAGCGCTTTAGCGGCAGCCTGATCTACTGCGGCCACTATACGGCGCCGCGCGCGGAGACGTTGATCCGCGAAGACCTGGGCGATGCCGCGGCCTTCGGCAGGCCGTATATTGCCAATCCCGATCTGGTCGAGCGCTTTGCCGTCGATGCCGAGCTCAATGAGCCGGATCCGGCGACGTTCTACGGTGGCGGCAGCGAAGGCTATACCGATTACCCGCGGCTGGCCGAAGCCACCGCCTGAACATGGCAGGCGCGCGGAACTGTCCGCGCGGCGTGCTTGTCGGTTATGCTGTGAGGTAGTGGTCGCGGTTCGCGACACTTAGGCCCAATGGTTAGGAGGACTCTCATGCGAATCAGGACGTTGCTGGCCGGTTCCGCCGTGCTTGCCGTGATGGCGGGCTGCGCCGCCGGCCCGACGGAAGGCCCCGCGCCGGACATGGCCGCAGACGGGGAGGCGGTCTATCAGGGCACGCTACCCTGCCGCAACTGTGCCGGCATCGACATCGATGTGCGGATGATGGGCGATGAGCAGAGCGCCGACGAGGAGCGTACCTTCGCTCTCGAGGCCAGCTATCGCGAACATCCCCAGGATCCGCCCAGCGAGAACTATACCGGGAACTGGGAAGTCCTCAGCGGCAGCGCCGATGACCCCAACGCCACCGTCTACGAACTGACGCCAGAAAACGAAGGGCAGATCTACTACTTCCTGCGCGTGGATGACACCACGCTGGAACTGATCGACCCCGAGCGCCGGCGTTTCGAGAATAACGACATGCTGCAGCTGCAGCGTCAGTAAACGACGCATGCGGTAGCACAGCGGGGCGGCCTTCGGGCCGCCCCGCTGCGTTGCGGGAGTCGGCGGCGTGGGCCCCGGCTGCTAGAATGCACCCTCGTTTGCATGGGATGCCAATATGGCCAAGGCGAAGAGTGCGTTCGTATGCACCGAGTGCGGTGCCGAGTACAGCAAGTGGCAGGGCCAGTGTTCGAGCTGCCGTGAATGGAACACCCTGAGCGAGGTGCGCCTGGCCTCGGCGCGGCCGGGTGCCGGTGCCGCGCCGTCGACCACTGGCCGCAGCGGCTACGCCGGGATCGTGTCCCGCGAGGTAATCGACCTGGCAGCGGTAGACCTCAGTGAAGTGCCGCGCTTCTCGTCGACCTTCGGCGAGTTCGATCGTGTGCTCGGCGGTGGCCTGGTGCCCGGCTCGGCGGTGCTGCTCGGCGGCCACCCGGGGGCCGGCAAGTCGACCCTGCTGCTGCAGACCGCCTGCAAGCTGGCTCAGCACAAGTCCGCCCTCTACGTTACCGGCGAGGAGTCGCTGTCCCAGGTGGCGATGCGCGCCCATCGCCTGCAGCTGCCTACCCAAGGGCTGAAGATGCTGGCCGAGACCAGCGTCGAGACGATCCTCGCCGTCGCCGAGCGCGAACGGCCCGAGGTACTGATCATCGACTCGATCCAGACCATGCACCTCGACGATATCGCCTCGGCGCCGGGCGGCGTGGCCCAGGTGCGTGAATCCGCCGCAGCGCTGACCCGCTTCGCCAAGCAGTCCAACACCGTGCTGCTGCTGGTGGGTCACGTCACCAAGGACGGCTCGCTGGCCGGTCCCAAGGTGCTGGAGCATATGATCGATGCCTCGCTGCTGCTCGAGGGTGGCGCCGACTCGCGCTTCCGCACCCTGCGCGGCCAGAAGAACCGCTTCGGCGCGGTCAACGAGCTGGGCGTGTTCGCGATGCTCGAGCACGGCCTCAAGGAGGTCAAGAATCCCAGCGCGATCTTCCTCTCGCGCAGCGAGGAGCAGAGCTCGGGCAGCCTGGTAATGGTGGTCTGGGAGGGCACCCGGCCGATCCTGGTCGAAGTGCAGGCGCTGCTCGACGACTCGGCGCTGGGCAATCCGCGCCGCGTGGCGGTGGGCCTCGACCCCAATCGCCTGGCGATGCTGCTGGCGGTGCTGCATCGCCACGGCGGCCTGTTCACCGGCGACCAGGACGTGTTCCTCAACGTGGTTGGCGGGGTCAAGGTGCTCGAGACCAGCGCCGACCTGGCGGTCCTGCTGGCGGTGGTGTCGAGCCTGCAGAGCCGCCCGCTGCCCCGTGAGCTGGTGGTGTTCGGCGAGGTCGGCCTGTCCGGTGAGATACGCCCGGTGCCGAGCGGTCAGGAGCGTATCGTCGAGGCCGCCAAGCACGGCTTCACCCGCGCCATCGTACCGCGCGGCAATGCGCCCAAGAGCTCACCGCCGGGCATGCAGGTGATCGCCGTCGACAAACTGGCCGAAGCGATCGAGGCGCTGTAGTGGCGTCAGCTAGACTCAATTCAATCACTGCCGCAAGGAGAGCCCGATGAGTGCCATTCGTCTGACCCAGTACAGCCACGGTGCCGGCTGTGGCTGCAAGATCGCCCCCGACGTGCTCGACAGCATTCTCGCCAAGGCCGGCCCCGGCGCCGGTCACAAGCGACTGATCGTTGGCAACCAGGGGCGCGAGGACGCCGCCGTCTATGACCTGGGCGACGGCCGCGGGATGATTGCCACTACCGACTTCTTCATGCCGATCGTCGATGATCCCTTCGACTTCGGCCGCATCGCCGCCACCAATGCCATCAGCGATGTCTACGCCATGGGCGGCACGCCGGTGATGGCGCTGGGTATCCTCGGCTGGCCCCTCGACAAGCTGGGCGCCGACATTGCCGGCGACGTGGTGGCCGGGGCCCAGGCGGTATGCCGCGAGCTGGGCCTGGCGCTGGCCGGCGGCCACTCCATCGATGCCTCGGAGCCGATCTTCGGCCTGGCGGTCAACGGCCTGGTCGATCTCGAACATCTCAAGCTCAACAACGCCGCCAAGCCGGGGGATCTGCTCTACCTGACCAAGCCGCTGGGCGTGGGCATGCTGACTACCGCCGAGAAGCAAGGGCTGATCCAGGCCGGGCATCAGGGCCTGGCCCGCGAGACCATGCTCAAGGCCAACGACATCGGCATGGCGCTGGCCAAGGTCGAGGGCGTGCATGCCATGACCGATGTCACCGGCTTCGGCCTGGCTGGCCACCTGGCCGAGGTGTGCACCGCCAGCGGGGTGGCCGCGCGGATCGATTTCAAGCAGCTGCCGCGCCTGGCCGAGGCCGAAGCCTACCGCCGCCAGGGCGCGGTGCCGGGCGGCAGCGCACGCAACCGCCAGGCGCTGGGTGAAAGCCTGCCGGCGATGGACGAGGCGCACTGGCAGTGGCTGTGCGACCCGCAGACCTCCGGCGGCCTGCTGCTTTCCGTGCACCCCGCCTGGGAAGACGACGTCGAGCGCATCGGCCGCGCCCACGGAATCGAACTGCAGCCGTTCGGCGAGGTGGTCAAGGCCGACGGGCCGGTACTGATACGGGTGCGTGGATGAGCGAGCTGCCGCTGGTCGAGCCTGACCTGGCCTTGCTGAGCGAGGGCCGTACGCTGATCGACGTACGCGCCCCGGTAGAGTTTGCCCAGGGCGCCTTGCCCGGCGCCGTCAACCTGCCGCTGATGGACGACGAAGAGCGCCATCGAGTGGGCATCGCCTACAAGCAGCAGGGGCAGGAGGCTGCCATCGCACTAGGGCAGCAGCTGGTCAGCGGCGGTCTCAAGGCGAGTCGCGTCGAGGCCTGGCAGCGGCTGCTGGCCAGGCACCCGGACGCTATCGTCTACTGCTTCCGCGGCGGGCTGCGCTCCCAGGTCGCGCAGCAGTGGCTGGCCGAGGCCGGCCTGCAGCGGCCGCGCATCCGCGGCGGCTGGAAGGCCATGCGCCAGGCGCTGTGCGCACGCATCGATGCCGCCGCCGAGCAGCCGCTGCTGGTCGTGGGCGGCCTGACCGGCTGCGCCAAGACCTCGCTGATCCAGTGCCTGCCCGGTGGTCTAGACCTGGAAGCCTGCGCGCGCCACAAGGGCTCGGCGTTTGGCCGTCATCCGCTGCAGTCGCCCTCGCAGATCGACTTCGAACACGACATGGGCCGCCGGCTGCTGGCACTGCCGGGGCCGCTGGTGGTGGAAGACGAGTCACGCCATATCGGTGCGGTCAACGTGCCGCTGGCGTTCTGGCATGCCATGCAGCAGGCGCCGCGGGTTCGCGTCGAGATGCCCTTGGACTGGCGGCTGGCGCAGATCCGCAAGGATTACATCGATGACCTGTGGGAGGTGTATCGCTCGCAGTTCGGCGAGTGGCTGGGCTGGGCGCTGATGCGCAAGCAGCTGGCCTCGTCGCTGGCGCGACTCGCCAAGCGGCTCGGTAGCGCCCGGCTGGCGCGCCTCCAGCGCCTGCAGGAGCTGGCCTTCCGCGAGCATGCCCGCGGCGACCGCCAGGCACACGAGGCGTGGCTGGCGCCGCTGCTCACCGAGTACTATGACCCGATGTACCGTCACCAGTTGGAGAAGGGCGAGCAGCACTTCCTGCACGTTGGCGACTGGGACAGCTGCCTGGCTGCGGCCCGCGACTGGTCAGCTCGGCACGCTGCGCAGCCAGTCGAGCAGCACGCGGTCGAGTAGCGAGGCGAGCTGGTCGAAGCGCCGCGGATCGGCGAGGATCTCGGCGCGGGGCTGGACGAAACGCTGATTGGCGACGGTTGCCAGCTCGGGCTGTGCGTCGAGATGTGCACGCACGCTGGGTTCGGTGGCTTCGAGGTGGCACTGCAGCGCCACCACCCGGCCAGCGTCCCAGCTGAAGCCCTGCACCGGGCTGGCGGTGCTGGCGCCGAGCGGTAGCGCGCCTTCGGGGAGGCCGAAGATGTCGCGATGGCACATGAAGGCCTCGAACTGCTCGGGCAGGTCGAACGGGCTGTCCTCGGCCAGGGTGACGCGATGAAAGCCGAGCTCCGGGTAGGTGCCCGGCGACACGATGGCCCCCAGGCCCTCGGCGATCAGCCCGGCGCCGAAGCCGACGCCGAGCAGCGGCTTGCCGCTTTTCAGCGCACGCTGGATCAGCTTGCGCTCGCGGCTCAGCCAGTCGGCATGGGTCGGGTCGAGATCGAGCGGCGCATCGAGCACGATCAGGGCGTCGCAGTCCTCGAGCCGTGGCGGCGCCTCGCCGCGGTGCAGCAGGCAGCCGTTGAAGCTATGGCCCATGCCGGTCAGCCAGTCGGCGAGCCTGGCGGGGCCCAGATGGTCGGCGTGTTGCAGAAAGTAGATGTGCATATCGATCCATGATGAACACGCCGCCGCGTGACTGTCCAGCGGCGGCGAGATGATGGAGGTGGCTAGTGGCCAACCCTGCGCTACTCGAACAGATCTACACCGTTGTCGCGCAGATACCTGCCGGTCGTGTGACCACCTACGGGCGGGTCGCCAAGATGACCGAAGGCGCCACCCCGCGCATGGTCGGCTCGGCGATGCGCCACCTGCCCGATGGGCACGGCCTACCCTGGCACCGGGTGATCAATGCTACGCGTCGAGTGACGGATCACGGTGGCGCCCAGCGCCAGCGTGACAAGCTGCGCGCCGAAGGCGTGGCGTTCGATGCCAGCGGCCGCGTGCCCACCACCCTGCTGTGGCCTTGAGCCCGCTTTTCGTAAACGGTGGCCGAGATCGCCACCTCAAGGAGATATCATGAGCGCCTCCGCCCCCGGCTTCAATCAGCGCTTGCGCCAGCTCGGCCCGCGCCAGCGGCAGGCCTTCATGGCCGCGCTCTGCGAGCGTTTGCTGCCCAACTACGCCCTGTATGCCGAGAACAGCGGCCACGGCGACGTGCGCGGCCTGCGGGTGATTCTCGACCTGGTGTGGGAATCCCTTGCGGTGCGCGAGGCGAAGATCGACTTCGAGCGCCAGGCCGACAAGCTGGCTGAACTCGAGCCACCCCCAGACGATGACAGTTTCGGCGCGCGGCGGGCGCTTGAGGCGGTGGTGGCGCTGTCGGCGCTGCTCGACACCCTGCGCGGCGATGCCGAGGAGGCGGTGTTCGAGGTCAGTCTCAGCTCTCGCGGCGGGGTGCGCGCCTTCATCGAGCTGAGCGAAGGCGAAGTGGACGATGCGCGGCTGGCCGAGATGGTGCGTGCTCACCCGCTGATGGAGGATGAGCAGGCCTTCCAGGGCGAGGTGCTGGACAGCGTCGAGCGCCATCCGCTCGACCGCGATACCCTCAAGGCGCTACGCCAGCTGGGCCGCAACGACGGCATTAGCAACCTTGGGCTATCACTCGACGACGCCTGAGGCGGCGTCACGGAACGCCTAGAAGCGGATGCCGCCGGTGACCATCATCCCGGCGGTGCCGAACAGGATCAGGTCGCTCTCGAAGCGTCCCCACTGCACGCCCAGGCTGGGCAGGGCGGCCGGGGCAATACCGTAGTGATTGAAGGGGATATTGTCCTGGCGTTCGTCCTTGTAGCCGCGCAGCAGGCCGGCGGTGAGCTTGGCGCGCACGGTGACGTCGTCGCTGGGGCGCCACAGCGGGAATTCGCGCCCGGCATAGAAGTACCAGGTCGGCTGGTCGAAGGAGTTCCTGAACCAGGCGGTGCCGGCCAGCCAGCGGTGAGGATTGTGCAGCTCGATACTGATCAGGTCCTGCTGGTTGTTGTGGTCCGGCTGCGGGTCGAAGTGGCGGGTGTAGAGGCTGGTCTGCACCAGAACGTGCTCGAGCTCTAGCGTCGGCGGCCAGTCGAGCCGCGAGTCCCCGGCGGATGGCGCTGAGCTGATCGACACGAGCGCGACAAACAGCACCGCGAGTATGGCCTTCCGTGGTGACATATCCATGCTGGCCCTCAGGTTAAAGACGCATCTCGATGCCGTGATCGGCCATGTAGCGCTTGGCGTCTGGGATGCTGTACTCGCCGAAATGGAAGATGCTGGCGGCGAGCACCGCATCGGCACCGCCGTCGATGACCCCGGCGACCAGGTGGTCGAGGTTGCCGACCCCGCCCGAGGCGATCACCGGCACGCTCACCGCATCGCTGATGGCGCGTGTCACGCCGAGATCGAAGCCCACCTTGGTACCGTCGCGGTCCATGCTGGTCAGCAGCAGCTCGCCGGCGCCGTACTCCACCATCGTCTTCGCCCACTCTACGGCATCCAGGCCGGTGGGGCGCCGCCCGCCGTGGGTGAAAATCTCCCAGCGCGGCGTTTCGCCCTCGGCGGAGACGCGCTTGGCGTCGATGGCGACCACGATGCACTGACTACCGAAGCGCTCGGTGGCTTCGCGCACGAATCCCGGGTTGGTCACCGCTGCAGTATTGATCGAGACCTTGTCGGCGCCGGCATTGAGCATGGTGCGGATATCGTCGCAGCTGCGGATGCCGCCGCCCACCGTCAGCGGAATGAACACTTCGCCGGCGATGCGCTCGACCATCTCCACGGTGGTGCCGCGATTCTCGTGGCTGGCGGTGATGTCGAGGAAGGTGATCTCGTCGGCGCCCTGCTGGTTGTAGCGCTTGGCGATCTCCACCGGGTCACCGGCATCGCGGATACCGACGAAGTTGACGCCCTTGACCACGCGGCCGGCGTCGACGTCGAGGCAGGGGATGATGCGCTTGGCGAGTCCCATGAGTCAGCTCCCTAGCTGGGTGAGTGGGTCGCCCAGCTCGTCGCACAGACGCTGGGCCTCGGCGACATCGAGGCTGCCCTCGTAGATGGCACGCCCGGTGATGGCGCCGAGGATGCCGTCGCCGGCCACCGCACTCAACGCGCGGATGTCGTCGAGATTGGTGACCCCGCCCGAGGCGATCACCGGCAGGCCGCCGATGCGTGCCAGCTCGGCGGTGGCCTCGACGTTGACGCCACCCATCATGCCGTCGCGGGCGATGTCGGTATAGACGATGCTGGAGACGCCGTCGCCGGCGAAACGCTTGGCAAGCTCGGTGGCCTTGAGCGCGGAGACCTCGGCCCAGCCGTCGGTGGCCACGTAGCCGTCGCGGGCATCGAGGCCAACGATCACATGGCCGGGGAAGGCTCGGCACATCTCGCTGACGAAGGCCGGCTCCTTGACCGCCTGGGTGCCGATGATCACATAGGTCACGCCGGCCGCCAGGTAGTGCTCGATGGTTGCCGCGGTGCGGATGCCGCCACCGATCTGGATCGGCAGCTCGGGGTAGGCGCGGGCGATGGCGGTGACTGCTTCACCGTTGACCGGCTGGCCCTCGAAGGCACCGTTGAGGTCGACCAGATGCAGGCGTCGCGCGCCGGCTTCGACCCAGCGCGCGGCCATGGCCACCGGGTCGTCGCCATAGTCGGTGGCGTCGTCCATGCGGCCCTGCTTGAGGCGGACGCAGTGGCCGTCCTTGAGATCGATGGCGGGAATTACCAGCATGTCATGTCCTCTTCGGCGCCCGGGCGGGCGGCCATATCCTGAATGAGTCGTCGTGGCGGCGGCAGTGGTACGCTGCTCACGGCGCCCAGTTGACGAAGTTCTCCAGCAGGCGCAGGCCCGCCGCCGAGCTTTTCTCGGGGTGGAACTGAGTGGCGAAGACCGGGCCGCGACCGATCGCCACATGGGCCCGGTGGGTGCCGTAGTCGGTGGTGCCGAACAGCGCTGCGTCGTCGCTCGTGTCGACGTAGTAGCTGTGCACGAAGTAGAAACGCTCGCCGTCGTCGATACCCTCCCACAGCGCGTGGGGCTGGTGCTGGCTCACCTGGTTCCAGCCCATGTGCGGCACCTTGAGGCGGTTGCCGTGGGCGTCGAGCATGTCCACCGGGAAGCGCCGCACACGCCCCGGCAAAAAGCCCAGGCAGGCTACGCCGCCATTCTCCTCGCTGTCGTCGAGCAGCATCTGCTGGCCGACACAGATGCCCAGCAGCGGCTTGTCGGCCTTGGCCAGCAGTTCGAGCACCAGCCCCTTGACCTCGCTACGCTCGAGCTCGCCCATGCAGTCGCGAATCGCCCCCTGGCCGGGCAGCACCAGCCGCGTAGCGCCGTGGATGCGGCGCGGGTCGCGGGTGACGACGACGTTCTCGTGGGTGACGTGCTCCAACGCCTTGGCGACAGAGTGCAGGTTACCCATTCCGTAGTCGATCACGGCGATGGTCATGAGGCGCTCCTTACGAGGTGGCGGTGGCTGCGTGCATCACTGCTCACAGGCAGCCCTTGGTCGACGGCATCTGGCCGGCCATGCGCGGGTCTTCGGCGACCGCCATGCGCAGGGCGCGACCGAACGCCTTGAAGATGGTCTCGGCCTGGTGATGGGCATTGAACCCCTTGAGGTTGTCGATATGCAGGGTCACCTGGGCGTGGTTGACGAACCCCTGGAAGAACTCCCAGAACAGCTGGGTATCCAGGCGCCCGATGGCGGCGCGGGTGAACTCGACGTTCATGAACAGCCCGGCGCGCCCAGAGAAGTCTACCACTACTCGCGACAGCGCTTCGTCGAGCGGCACGTAGGCGTGGCCGTAGCGGTAGATGCCGCGCTTGTCGCCGATCGCCTGGGAAAAGGCCTGGCCGAGGGTGATGCCGAGATCCTCGACGGTATGGTGGTCGTCGATGTGCAGGTCGCCCTGGACCTGGAGATCGAGATCGATCAAGCCGTGGCGGGCCACCTGGTCGAGCATGTGGTCGAGGAAGGGCACGCCGCTCTCGCCGTTCAGCCGACCCTGGCCGTCGAGATTCACGCTTACCGTGATCTGCGTTTCCTTGGTATCGCGAGAAACCGTGGCGGTACGCTCGGTCATGGGGCTGAGTCTCCTGCGCTGAGCGCAATGTCTGCGGTGATAGGACGCCTCGCCGGGGGACGTCACGGCGGTCGAGCCATCCATTATAGAGAATCGGCCGCCCCATCCGCTACAATGCGGTCACTGACGGACGATCCGATGTGCCGTCCCGGCCAGGGGAGATTACACATGCCGGTTACGCTTCACAGGGTCGACCACGGCGAATGGTCAATGGATGATCAGACCGCCCTCGACCTCTCTCGTATCTATGCCGATGCGCCCGCCGAGCGCTTGCCGGCGCCCGCCGAGGACTTCATTCGTGATCACCTCGAGGGCGGTGGGCTATTCTGCTGTGCCTGCTTCAACGGGCGTCTGCTGGGGGCGGTGGCGGTGAACATCGACGCTGACGCCTGGTGGCTGGCCTACACCTGCGTGCGCAAGACGACCCGCCGGCGCGGGGTCGGCTCGCAGCTGCTGGCGCTGATCGGCGACGCTGCGGCTGCCGAGCAGCGGGTGTTGCGGGTCGCCAGCGCCACCCTGCAGATGGGCGACCAGCTGCTGCTGTCGCGGCTCGGCTATCGCGCCTCGCCCGAGGGCGACTATTTCGAATTCAATCCGCGCAGCTCACGGGGAGGACATCAATGAGAGCGCTACTGCGAACCCTGCTGGCGGTCATCGGGGTACTGGGTCTGGTAGTGGTCGGTGCGGTGGTCTACGTCACTACCTTTTTCGATCCCAACGACCTCAAGCCGCGGCTGATCGACGTGGTTCGCGAGCAGACCGGCCTCGAGTTGACCCTGGACGGGCCCCTGACGTGGTCGTTCTATCCGCGGCTCGGCGTCAGCGTGGCTGACGCCGAGGCCTGGTTACCCGAACAGCCCGGCGACGAGGCGCCGTTTGCCGCCTTGGACAAGGCCGAGGTCAGCCTGGCTTTCGCGCCGCTGCTGACCGGTGAGATCGCCATCGAGGGCCTGACCCTCGACGGCATGCGCCTCAACCTCGAGCGCGACGCCGAGGGTCAGGGCAACTGGGAAGTGCTGCTGGAGCGCCTCGAAGAGCGTCGTGAAGAGGCTGCCGAAGCGCTGGCACCGGCCTCTGCCGGGCCGGCGGTAGGCGACGAGTCGGGCATGCGAGTGGCGCTGAATGTCGCCAGCGTCACGCTGCGCGGCAGTGAAGTGCGCTATCGCGACTGGCAGCGCGACCTGCAGCTGCGCTTCACCGGGCTCGAGGTCAGCGGCAGCAACGTCAATCCGCAGCGTGCCTTCCCGCTCAAGACCGCCTTCCGGCTCTCGGCCTATCCTGATGCCGACTGGCAGGAGAGTGACGAGGTCGAGCCCGAATGGGTCAGCAATGTACGCGGCGAGAGCCGGGTACGGCTGGGGCTGCGCGACGGCCGCTACGAACTCGAGAACCTCAACCTCGAGACCGGCACCACCCTGGCGACGCTGGGCGATCGTAAGCAGCAGGCCAACCTGCAGCTGCGCGAGCTGGTGGCCAGCACCGAGACGCGGCGCATGGAGATCGAGGGTGGCCGGCTCGACACCAGCATCGTGCACCCAGCGGCCGGCGACCGGGCCTTGGCGCTGAGCCTTGGGTTCATTGCCGACCTCGATCTTGATGAACAGCGTCTGCACTTGCGCAGCCTGGCGCTGAGCGGGCCCGACGATCTCGATCTGAGCGGCAGCGTGACCGTGACCGAGCTGTTCGACACGCCCCGCTATACCGGCCTGGTGAGCCTGGCACCGCTGTCGCTGCGTCCGTGGCTGGCGCGCTTCGACGCCCTGCCCGAGACCGCAAGCGACGCGGCGCTGAGTGACGTCGCGCTGACCAGCCCGCTGCAAGGCGACCTGGCACGGTTCACCCTGACTAACCTGACCATGGTGGTCGATGACAGTACCTTCACCGGCCGCCTCGGCGCTGGGGTAGACGGTCAGTCGCTGACGTTCGACCTGCAGGGCGACCACCTGGACCTCGACGCCTACCTGCCGCCTGCCGAACCGGCCGCCGAAAGCGCCATGCTGCGCAAGCTGCTGGGTCGCATGGTCTATGCCGACGACGACGAAGCGGCATTGCCGATCGCCTGGCTGGCGCCGCTGGACCTCGACGGCGAGCTGCGTCTCGAGCGCCTCACTGCGCTGGGATTGGTGATTCGCAACGCCGAGCTGGCACTTGAAGGCAGTGAGGGCGTGCATCGCCTTTCACGCTTCGAGGGGCAGTTGTTCGACGGCAGCCTGGCGGCCAGTGGCGAGCTCGACCAGCGCGAAGAGACGCCGCGCTGGGCATTTACGCCGCGCCTGGATCGTGTGCAGATCGTGCCGCTCTACGCGGCGCTGTCGGCAGAGGAGTCGCCGCTGCGCGGCCGCTTGAGTCTCGACGGCGATCTCACCACCCGCGGCGATAACCGCGGCCTGATGACCCGTAACCTGAACGGTACCCTGGCGCTGCGTATCGACGATGGCGCGCTCTTCGACGTCAATGTCTCCCAGGAGCTGTGCGGCGTGGTGGCGGCGCTGGACGGCGAGGAGATGCGCCAAGACTGGAGCAGTGACACCCGCTTCGAGCGCGCCGAGGCGAGCTTCACCCTACGCGACGGCGTGGCCCATAATGACGACCTGGAGATCAGCATTCCCGGCATTCGGCTCGACGGCAGCGGCGAGATCAACTTGGCGACCCAGGTGTTCGACTATCGCGCGGCGGCGCGCCTGGTCGACTCGGCGGATGCCGCCTGCCGCGTCAATCCGCGCCTCGAGCGCGTGCCGCTCCCGGTGCGCTGCGAGGGCCAGCTGAGCGAGGAGAGCAGTGAATGGTGCCGTTTCGACCGCTCGGCGTTCCAGAGCGCACTGGGTGACATCCTGCGCAACGAAGCCTCCTCGCGGGCCGCACAGGAGATCGAAGAGCGCCTCGGTGGTGCCCTGGAAGGTCTCGATGAGCGGCTTGGCGAAGGCGCAGGACGGGAACTTCGCGAAGGCCTGCGCGGTCTGTTCAACTGACGGCCAGCAAGCCAGTCACCTGCGCCGACGTTATCGTCGGCGCTTTTTTATGTTTCTCCGCCTTGCGATGAGTCTCTGATGCCCGATATGCCCCGCCCCGTACTCTCTCCGCAGGAGTTTCAACAGCGCCTGCTGGCATGGTTCGACGAGCACGGTCGCAAGAGCCTGCCCTGGCAGCACGACAAGACGCCTTATCGCGTGTGGGTCTCGGAGATCATGCTGCAGCAGACCCAGGTGGCCACGGTGATCCCCTACTACGAGCGCTTCATGGCGCGATTCCCCACCGTCGAGCAACTGGCCGCGGCAGAGCAGGACGAGGTGCTGCACCTGTGGACCGGGCTCGGCTACTACGCGCGGGGCCGCAACCTGCACAAGGCGGCGCGCCGGGTGGTCGAGCAGCACGGCGGCGAGTTCCCGGTGCACAGTCTCGAGGACATGGCCGCGCTGCCCGGCATCGGTCGCTCCACCGCCGGTGCCATCATCAGCATCAGCACCGGGCATCGTGCGGTGATTCTCGACGGCAACGTCAAGCGGGTGCTGACCCGCCTGCACGCCGAGCCAGGCTGGCCCGGGCGCCCGGCGGTGGAGCGCAGGCTGTGGGCGCTGGCCGAGCACTATACGCCGGCCTCGCGCCTTCCCGACTACAGCCAGGCAATGATGGACCTTGGCGCCACCCTGTGTCGCCGGGGCACGCCCAGCTGCCTGCTGTGCCCCTTCGAGGACGTCTGTGACGCGCATGCCCGCGGCGAAGAGAAGCGCTTCCCCGAGTCCAAGCCCAAGAAGGCGCTGCCAGAGCGCAGTACCATCATGCTGCTGCTCCACGACGGCGAGGGCCGAGTGCTGCTCGAACAGCGTCCCGGCGCCGGTCTGTGGGGCGGCCTGTGGTGCTTTCCGCAGTTCGACGACTCCGACGCCCTGCAGGCATGGCTCGACGTGCACGCCCCGGAGGCCAGGCGTGAACCGGCCTGGCAGGCGTTTCGCCACACCTTCAGCCACTTCCACCTGCAGATCACCGCGCAGCCGGTCGCCTGCCGGCCGGCCCGGGTCGTCAATGCGCCAGGGCGGCTGTGGTATCACCTCGCCGAGCCTGTCACCATTGGCCTAGCGGCGCCGGTCAAGACGCTACTGGGCAGCCTCGCCCAGCATCTCGACGACGCCTGAATGCCTATCGCAAGGAGTGAGCCATGAGCCAGACCGTGTTCTGTCGCAAGTATCAGCAAGAGCTCGAGGCTCTGCCGCAGCCGCCGCTGCCCGGCAAGAAGGGCCAGGAGATCCAGGCCAGTGTTTCCAAGCAGGCCTGGGAGGAGTGGCAGGCGCTGCAGACCCGCTTGATCAACGAGAAGCACCTCAACCTGCTCGACCCCGAGGCGCGCGAGTACCTCATGGAGCAGCTCGAGCGCTTCCTCGACAACCGCGAAACCGACCAGGCCGAGGGCTATGTTCCGCCCAGCCAGTGACCCGGACAGGCGTGGCATCCGGTTGATCTAAAAAGGCTTGACGGGGCCGAGGGATTCTAGTTAAATACGTCCCCGTTGGCAGGGGCCAGATAGCTCAGTTGGTAGAGCAGGGGATTGAAAATCCCCGTGTCGGCGGTTCGATTCCGTCTCTGGCCACCACGCTGCTGGGGTATAGCCAAGTGGTAAGGCACCGGTTTTTGGTATCGGCATTCCCAGGTTCGAATCCTGGTACCCCAGCCATCGCCAACCCAGTTTCTGAAGCATCGAGTGGATGCAAGTAGTTGAAGGGTTGCCCGCGCCGGCATAGCTCAGTTGGTAGAGCAACTGACTTGTAATCAGTAGGTCCCGGGTTCGACTCCTGGTGCCGGCACCAAAAAAACTTCAGCCATATCAAGCATCTACTTCTCGAATCAGTCGCCCATCAGAGGCGGCTTTTTTGTGCGTGCACGCTATTGGGTGCACGTCTGGGTGCATGGTGAGCAATGTGCTACTGAAACCACTTCCGGCTAGTCCTACCGGCCCGCAGCGCCTCCATCATCGCATCGCCCACCACCTCGGGATCAGCGTCCAGGGGCTCGCAGAGGTTCTTTAGCAGTTCCCGGCCTGTCCACAGGTCGAGAAACGCCTCCCCCTGGTCATTGGCGGCGGTTTGACCACGTAAGGCGGCAGCGCAATCGGCGTAGTACATGCGGATTGACGCCAGCCACACATCAGCACAAGCGCGGGCCAGCTCCTCCCGGCCCTGGGCGCCGTCATCGTTGACGGGGTGGGTGCGGTCGTCCCACCACTGGGCGCCCACCTCCAGCGCAGCGCCCATGATTATGCCGCCTTCGCAGGGTCACCAAGCTGAGTTGTCAGACGCAGCCGCCGAAGTGCCACGCCTTCCAGCAGCGGCTCGGCCAGGTCTTGCAGTTTATCGAGTTGCTCAGCGGACGCGCCCACCTTATCGCGGCCAGGGTTACCGGCAGCCTGACGGCCATCGGCGATTACCCGAGCGCAGTCGAGTGCATCCTGGGCAGCGGCCAGGTACGCGGCGCGGGCCTTCTCTGCCTGTTCAAGCGCCTTTGCCAGTGCAGCCCGGTCGCCCTCGGCACCTTCGATTGCATCCTGAGCGCGGCGGCGCTGGATGGCATCGCCCAGCCGGTGGAACAAGGTTCGCAGGATCTCCCGGCGGGCTGACACTTCCTCGCGCTGGGCTTCGAACTCGCGTCGCTGGGCCATGCTGAGCGCCTGAGACACTTCGGGGAGGGTCTGGGCATCCAAGGCCCGCATATCGTCCCTGACGTCATCCTGCGCGGTTTTCAGCGCCCCCACGGTAGCATCGGCATCGGCGAGAATATCGTTTGCGTGGGTGACGGCGGCGGTGTCGGTGGTCTGGGTCATGGGGTCAATCCTCAATACGTTGTAGAGTTTGGCCGGTCAAGCTGGGCCATCATGAGCGCGATGGTGTGCCCCACCTGCTCAAGTTGCTCGGAAAAGTTGGCGTTGAGCCGGTCGGAGAGCGACACCAGCAGCGCCTCCATGCGCTCCCGGTCGGCTTCATCGCGTTGTTCGACGGTGATGGGAATCATGGCCATGGCGATTAATCCGGTAGCTGGTATTCATCAGTGCCACCAGGCGTGGCGGGCGAGTCGCCGTCCGGCAGGGTGTCGAACTCGTCATCGGCGGGCAGCGCGTATCGGCTAGTAAGGTCGTCAGGGTTCAGCTTGCGGCCGTTATAGCCATTGGGTGGCAGGCTCTTTGCCCTCGCCTTCCAGCAGCTTGGCAACCATCGGAGCCAGCTTCTCGGCCAGCAACTCGATGGCCTGATTCATCTCGTCTTCGTCGCGGCTGTTGACGGTGTGGCGCTTATGGCCAAGCGGCATCGGGGTGCCGGTTACGAACTCTCGTTTAATCGTGGTCATGGCGGTTTGCCGCTTCGATTAGATGATGGATCTTGCGTTGTAGACTCGGCTCCAGGCTGGCGAGAAGGTCGCCGGCCGTCTGGCCTGGGGTTGGGTAAGGAATATCCAAGGAAAGCGACCACAGCAGCGACCACGCCTCAGACGCGGGCGCATCGGCTGGCAGGTTCAACAGGTCACTACGCACGGGCGTACCTCTCGCGGTGGCGGCGGGGTAACAGGATGGCGGCGTTGGACTTGCGCTGTGCCTTGAGCCTGCCGGTTAGGGCGCCCATTGCAGCATTCGCGGCGTCATCGTTACCGCCTCGAGGATGGTCCACGCTGTCACGTCCGCCAGAACGGGAGCGGCGCTCCAGGTTAGCGAGTTGGTTTAGCAGGGTGTCGGAGTCCAACAGCTCGGCCCGCTTGGCGGTCAGCCTGGGCAGTGCATCAAGGTAAATCTCGGAGCGGTTCAGCTCGCTGGGCAGGTACTTCAGGCCGGCGGCCTCGAACTGTTCCAACACCCAGCCGGCGCCGTATTGGTCGCCTCGAACCTCGGTGATGCCGTAGCGGCGAAGGTCAGCAGCGCAACGCTCTACCGCATCCGCTGGGCTAAATGGCGGCTTGATCTCGCCCAGCCGGTCGAAAATGTCGGTTCCGTCCTCGGTGTGGGCCACAGCCCAGCAGAAGGCGTCAGAACGGCCGCTGGAGACATCTACAAAGGCTCGGAAGCGGTGGGCAGGGTGTGGCGGTCGCTCGGTGATGCCAGGCGTTACTAGGGCCTCCAGAACGTCACGTGAGACGTAGCTGGCCACATCGTCCCTCCAGGTCGAGTAGTATTCGGCCCGTGCTGAAGGTTCATCCTCTGCCATCGCCTCATCGACTACCGACTGGGGCAAGCGCGGATTAAGCCGGCGGCTCGGGGCTTGCACGACCAGGGCGGGTGCATCCGCCTTGCGATAGTGGCGCTTCCATCGGGAATACATGACGCCTTGCCGCGCATGGGGCGTCGATATGCCCAGCATTAGCCCATCGGTCAGGGATAGCGCAGGCTCGGCAGCTCTCAGGATCTCGGCATCGGGTGATTCACCATCGGTTCGCCAATGGCACAGCTCATCGGCCACCAGGCAGGCGAACGAACGGCCACGGATAGAGCGGTGTGAAGCGGTCATTACTGCAAGCTCGGTGCCGTTGGAAAGCTCGATGCCCTCGGAGGTGTCCTTGACCACCATGCCGCGCAGCATGGCCGATGCCTCGATGCCGCCTCGAAGGTAGCGCAGCGCCTGCCCTGCTTGGCGTCGATCAGCGGCCACCAGGGCGCCAACGATCAATTCCCCCTTGGATGCGATGCCTGTCCAGTCACGAAAGGCGGTTTCGTAGAGGGTCAGGGCGGCGGCGGCTTGGGTTTTTCCGCCCCTCCTACCCACCAGGAAATACCCCGAGCGGCTGGGCTTTAGGGGCACAGGGCGGCCGGTCACTTCCCGCCACACCTTCACATCCCAAGTGGTCATCGGCAGGGCGTACAAGCCTTTGATGATGGCCAGCCAGGCATCCCAACTGCCTTCGTGGACTCCCGGCAGCATCGGGGCCAATAGGTTGTCATCGGTCAGGGCGGTGATGGGGTCCACCAGGGCGGGAGCGGTCATCAGCAGCCCCCCACGTACATGCCCAGCACCAGGCCGGCGGCAATACCCACTAGCAGCAGAGCGATGCGGCGGGTCATTGGGCGGCACCTTTGGCGGCGATGTAGGCACTCAAGGTCGGAACATCGCGGGCCACGCGGTCTAATCCCAACGTCTTATATAGCCCCTGCAAGGCGTTGACGCTCTGTGTCATGCGCCCTAGGTCCACGTCCTCACCCCGCGCTAGTGCAGCCTCCATCTGCTCGATAACGGCTTCCTGCCAAAGCGCCCGCTTGGCTAGGCTGCGGCGCTGGTAGCTCATGGCCTCATGCCCACCTAGATCAGTGGTCAGGTCGGTGTATCGCTGGCGGACCGCCTGGGCTAGCCGGGTGCGACCATCAAGGCGCTGAATCCAATCAGCGCTGTAATCATCTGGAAGGGGGTTTTGCTTGGCCATATCGCGGCGGTTTCTCTATTGTATTTGGTATTGATGTGCACCCATATGTGCACCTAATTACCGATAACTACAGTTTAAAGCCTTCGCAAAACGATACAAGTGCCTGATTTATAGTGAATAATGGTGAATCAAACAGACTGATTAATAATCAGTATGTGGAGACGAATGGGCGGTAATCGAGGCGTTGGCGGGGTGGCATGGGGTAGTGGTAGGCACGGCGGCGCTGTCAACTGCCACCACACTAGAAGGATTACTGGCGAGGCGGGGTAGGCGCTCCACAAAGAAATGTCGGCATTGTCGTATGCGGGCACGAGTGAATTTATAGGAACATAGGCGTATATAAAGTGGGTAGGGTAAACGCTTTTCTTTATACGTACGCGCATACGACATTTACGACATATTGAATCACAGGCCTAAAAAAGGGGCCGAAGCCCCTATGCAATATCTCGCATCATCTCTGCTACTGTCTCTCGACGACGCTTTTCGTCCTCGGCAACCTTGGCGAATCGCTCATGAACAGCAGGATTGACCATATAGGCCGCAGGCTTGCCACGGTCGTTGATCTTACCCACCTCTGGCACGATCCATCCAAACGACTCAAGGCGCTGCATCGTCTCGTCCATCTCCCACGGCTTCCAACGGCGAGAATTGCGAAGGTTGCGGTCTAGGTCACGCTTGACGGTGAAGCGCTCCCAGCCCCTTGCCAGGATCAGCCCAGCGACGGCGCGGGCTTTGTCCTCGATGTCGTCCAGCTCCTGATAGAAGCGGACAGCATGGGGCATCAGGCATCGCCACATCAGCGAAGCGACGCGCTCGGCAGTATCCCCCGCGACAGGCTCGGCGGTCGGATAAACACTGAATCGCCCCGGATATTCTAGACACCCGTCAGGCTCTGGAAATGGCGTCGCTCGTACTCGATGGGTGACAGGTCATCACTCGTGCTGTGACGGCGCCTTGGGTTGTAGAATATCTCAATATAATCGAACACATCGCTCTTGGCGGCTTCCCGCGTCGAATAGATCTGCCGCTTGATCCGCTCCCGCTTGAGGAGCTGGAAGAAGCTTTCGGCAACGGCGTTATCGTGGCAGTTACCGCGACGGCTCATGCTGCCCACCAGGTGATGGGCCTTCAGAAAACTCTGCCAGTCCGTGCTGCTGAACTGACTGCCTTGGACGCCCTTCTAAGTGTCAAGTGGCGATTTGTACCTTATGGATCTCTCGATGGCGGTTGCGCAGCACATAGTATAGTTCCCGAGCAATATAGCGTTTCAGGCACCGGATAGCTTCCAGCTTGGAGTGGCCTTCCGCCACCCGCCGTGCGACGTAGGCCTGGGTGGTGGCATCAAGGCGTAGTCGCCCGATGGCAATGATATGCAGCGCACTATTGGCGGCCCGATCGCCGCCCCGGTTCAGTCTGTGTCGCTGTGTCTTGCCTGATGAGGCGGGAATGGGGCTAACACCACATAGCGCCGCAAAGCTGGCTTCTGAACCTAGGCGGTCCGGATTGTCGCCGGCTGTGATCAGTAGCTGTGCCGACGACTCGTAGCCTACCGCAACCCGTGACAACAGCTCAGGTGCCAACTCATCGACGATAGCCTTGATCATGACATCCAGATCGGCGATCTCGTCGTGCAATTCCAGATAACGACGCGCCAGAGATTTCAAGGCGATGCGGTACGCCATCGTGACGTCCCGGTAACCGCTCAGATCCGGCCGCCAGGAGGCCAGCGTGCGTATCAACTGCATTCGTGTCAGGTTCCTCAGCAGGTCGCGTAGATCCTCTGGTGCAGAAATCACCTGGGTCTGGATCATCTGGAGTGCCACACGACGAGCGGCTACGGCGGTTTTCCGGCAAACCTTCAGCACGCGCAGGGCCTCAATCATGCCGTCTCGGGTCTTCGGGGTGACGGTGCGAATACCCGCGTAGGCTGCGTGGGCGGCATTCTCTGCATCAAGGGTATCGTCCTTGCCACGTTTACGACGCACGGTCTTGTCGGGGGTGGTGACTTCCAGCGTGGTGATGCCTGCGCGCTGTAAATAGCGCAGTAAGCCAGCCCCATAGGTGCCGGTGCACTCGACGCCCACTCGGCTAACCTTACCGAAGCTGCGCATCCAGACGAGCATGGTCTTGTAGCCATGCCGGGTGGTAGGAAAGCTGGCGGTGCCAAGCAGGCGGTCATAATCATCCACAACGGCGGCTACATGCAGATCCTTATGCGTATCAACGCCACCGACAATGACAGAGCGATCACTGCGTTGCTGGTTTATGGCGGGTCTCCAGACTATCAGTTCAGGGTGGCTTCACCGAGTTCGATAGCTTGGACACGACAGTAACGAGACAGGCTGTCAGGCCCTTCTTGAGTCACATGCTTCGACGAGGCGAAACCTAGCCGCCAAGGCTTTCGGATCACCGACGGGTCCAGGGAAAGACACTCAACCCAGGTCGATCGGAGTGGGGGTCAGGAAACCCGAAAACCATCACGGCACCAGGTCTTTCAGGATACGTCGTTCATTGTGAAAGACAGGTCAATCCACGAACACCTGGCCCTTAGTAGTCATACTATCCGAATGCACTACCACGAACCCTTGCGGCTTTCGTCGCCAGACCGCCGCGAGCAAGGCATCCAATGGCAAGTCAGTGGTCATGCGAGGCTTCATCGACCAGCCGACCACCTGCCGAGAGAACAGGTCGATGACCACCGATAAGTAGAGCCAGCCCTCGTAAGTGCGGATGTAGGTGATATCGGTGACCCAAGCAACATTGGGCGCCGCCACGTCAAACTGACGATCCAGGTGGTTGGGTGATACCACCGCCGGTTTACCGCCATAGCAGCCAGGGCGGCGCCGATAACCGGTCTGTGAGCGTAGGCCTTCCCGGCGCATCAGGCGAGCGACACGGTGCTTACCACAGGCTTCGCCGATCTCTCGCAGGTCCTGATGGACCTTGCGGTAGCCGTAGATGCTGCCGCTCTCGAGCCAGGCGTGCTTGATCAGCCCCAGAAGGCGCTGATCGTCTCGAACCCGGTCAGACATAGCGTTACGGCACCAGGCATAGTAACCGCTGGGATGTACCGCCATGATGCTGCACAGCCGCCGCACCGAATATTGGTCCGCATGGTCTTGAATAAACACGTACTTCAGTCGGACTCCCTGGCGAAGTACGCGGTGGCCTTTTTTAGTATATCTCGCTCTTCTGATACACGCTTCAGCTCGGCCTTCAAACGACGGTTCTCAGCCTGAAGGTCATCATCCCGCTGGCGTTGTTCAGCAGGCTTGGCATAGCGCTTCATCCATTGATACAGGCTGTGGGCGGACACGCCCAGCCGGGCGGCGACTTCGCTGACGGGATGGCCCCGCTCCGTCACTTGCTTGACGGCTTCGATCCTGAATTCTTCGGTGTATCGTTGACGGCTCATGGGGACCTCCTGGGTACCTTCAGTATAAGGCCTGGAGGTGTCTACGAAACCCGGGGCGATTCAATGCAGAACTTGGTAGGAATAGAGGCTCAGCAGTAAGCTCATCTCGTTGCGCGCCATCACGTCTTGGACGGTAGAGGCGCCGCGATCGGTCGACGAGAGGTGCACGTCGAGAGCCGACTTCACCTCGCCCATATGCGCCTCGGCGCTGCCGCGCTTGAGATAGAGCGCCAGAACCTTCTCGGGCGGCCAGTCGAACTTGCCGATGTTGGTGACCAGGAAGAAGGCATGCAGCAGCAGATCATCGGGGCGTTCCTGGACCACCAGCACCACGCGCCGTGGCGTCGGCCAGGTGCCGACTTGCTACTCCAGGTCGTGGCACCATTCCCGAGGTTGCCCGGGCGGGCGGCCGCGGGGTCGCTTCAGGTGCGGCGCCGCCAGCGCTTGCAGGCCTTTGTGGCTGCGCAGCCGCCCCAGGTGCTCGATGCCGCGCGCTTCCAGCGCCTCCAGCGTGTCGTTGTCAGTGAAACCGGCATCGATGCGCACCCGCACGTGAGCCCCGGTGCTCTCATTGAGGCGGTGCACCAGATGGGGGATCCAGGTGTCGGCGTTTTCGGCCGGGCCGGCGTTGCCCTCGCGTAGCAGGCCGCCCACCATGTAGCCGGTCTCAGCCAGCGAGGCGACCAGCGGCGAATAGATCCGTGCACCGTACAGGCCATGATAGGCCGAGCCGTCCTGGTGGCCGTGGACCTCGATCGGCAGGCCGTCATTGTCCCGCGTCAGCTGCTTGGGACGCTCACCGTTCTTCAGCGCGGTCAGGCGCCAGGTCACCAGTCGCAGCAGGCCTTCGTGCACGGAATCGATGTTGTCGTCACGGCCGAGGCAGGTCAGCAACCTCGACAGCGTGGCTTGAGAGGGCCGGTCCTGGACCAGGGGCGTTGTCCCGCGCGCAGCTCGCTGGCCAGCGAGTGGCGCGGATCAACCAGGTTGTCTTCGAGCGCCTCAATCGCGCCGCTACGGTCGAGGGCTTCGCGCAGCAGCAGAGCACCGCTGTCACTGGTGGTTCGCTGGCCGCTCAGCTCGACACGGACAGAGCCGTTGCAGGAGGGCGTCCAGGTGGATAGGCTTTCACCCATGGCGAGTGGTCCTCTTGGATCGTGTTCTGGCAGGAACATCCTGATTCTACAAGAGAAAATCAATCGCCATCTTCATTTTTAGCTCGGCCTCTTGAATAAGCCGGGTTCAAGGCAGCGAGGGCTACCTTGGTCTTGAAGTCACCGCTGTATTGCCGTCTTTTCCTGCTCATGATCAGGCTCTCCTGGTCGGTCTGATCAGAGCTTAGCGCCTGGCCCGAATTTCGGGGACCGGTTCAGTTCAGAGGGTGCGACCACTGGCACGGAGCTGGAGGTTGGGCATGGATTGGTACGGATGAATGGCTGGTTCAGCTATATCATCATGTAATTCAGTAGGTTGTCTTCATTCAGCGGTGCCGAAATTACGAATTAATTACACCATATAGCTACTCCTTCTCATACTTTTGTATTGGCCATTGGTACAATACTTGTCAAGCTCATTTTTTCCTATTGTTTTTCTCTCAAAATTTTTTCGGTTGTGTTCTTTCGCATGGCAGTGGCCATCGACGCGACGCTAACCAAGATCATCACGCCTGGAGCCCATCATGCCTATTGCAACAGTCATTTCCATCATTGGCCAGGCTTGGGCGCGTGACGCCGATGGCAATCTTCGCGACCTCCGTGTTGGTGACACCTTGCAAGAAGGCGAAACGCTCGTAACTTCTGACAATGCTCGTGTGCAGATCGTCTTTGCAGATGGCCTAGACCCCACTTTGATTGTAGGTGGCCAGGTTGTATTGATGACCTCCGACCTCGACGCCAATCAGCCCCTATACGCTGAAGATTTGAGCGTCTTGGATGTAGATCTTCAAGCCCTGCTTGCTGCAATCGAAGAAGGGGACGACGACTTCCTAGATGTGCTCCTGGCACCCCTGGCTAGTGCCGGCGGTGAGGGCGGCATAGGGGGTGGCCACGACTTCGTCCGTCTCGCTCGCATTAACGAACATTTTGACCCCTTGGCGTTTGATTTTGAGGCAGGCACGCAAGGTGGTGAACCGGTTATCGGTGCCACGGCCACAGACAATATTTTCAACGATATTACTACACAGGCGATTTCGGAGTTGGAGACTACTCCGCCTTCGTCAAGTGTCGACACCACCGCGCCGAACGCCCCGAGCGTAACGATTGCCGACGGTGACGGCTTTATCACCGAGGACGAGATCACCGACGATCAGGTCGAGGTGCGCATCGGCCTGGCCGGCACCGGCGCCGAGGCTGGCGACACCCTGACGGTCAATGGCCTGGACATCGTGCTGACACCAGCCGACATCGACGCCGGCGAAGTGGTCACCTTCCTGGCGGCGCCCGGCAACGGCCTGAGCCTTGAGGTCAGCGCGACCCTCACCGATGCGGCGGGCAACACCTCGGCGGCCGGCACGGCCAACGCCGTGGTCGACACCATTGCGCCCGAACTGAGCGTGGACGCCCAGGGCAGCATCAACGACACCACCCCGGTCATCAGCGGCAGCTCCGATGAGCTCGGTGCGACGGTGAGCGTGGTGGTCACCGACGCCAATGGCGACGCCCAGACCCTGACCGCCGTGGTCCAGGCCGATGGCACCTGGAGCGTGGTGGTCGACGCGCCGCTGGCTGAAGGCGAGTACACGGTGGTGGCCAGCGTGACGGACGCGGCCGGCAACACCGCCACGGCCAGCCAGACCGGCATCCTCGACATTACGGCGCCCGCGCTGAGCGTGGACGCGCAGGGCAGCATCAACGACACCACCCCGGTCATCAGCGGCAGCTCCGATGAAATCGGTGCGACGGTGACCGTAGTGGTCACCGACGCCAATGGCGTCACCCAGACCCTGACCGCCGTGGTCCAGCCCGACGGCACCTGGAGCGTTGAGGTGCCCACGGCGCTGGCCGAAGGCGCCTACACGGTCGAGGCCAGCGTCACGGACGGGAGCGGCAACACCGCCACGGCCAGCCAGACCGGCATTCTCGACATCACCGCACCGAGTGCGCCGAGCGTAACGATTGCCGACGGTGACGGCTTTATCACCGACGACGAGATCATCAACGCCCAGGTCGAGGTGGTCATTGGCCTGGCCGGCACCGGCGCCGAGGCCGGCGACACCCTGACGGTCAATGGCACGGCGATCGAGCTGAGCCAAGCCAACATCGACGCGGGCAGCGTGCTCGTGCCGTTGGCTGCGCCGGCGGAAGGCGAGACGCTGACGGTCAGCGCGACCCTCACCGATGCGGCGGGCAACACCTCGGCGGCCGGCACGGCCAGCGCCGTGGTCGACACCACCGCGCCGAACGCCCCGAGCGTAACGATTGCCGACGGTGACGGCTTTATCACCGAGGACGAGATCACCGACGATCAGGTCGAGGTGCGCATCGGCCTGGCCGGCACCGGCGCCGAGGCTGGCGACACCCTGACGGTCAATGGCCTGGACATCGTGCTGACACCAGCCGACATCGACGCCGGCGAAGTGGTCACCTTCCTGGCGGCGCCCGGCAACGGCCTGAGCCTTGAGGTCAGCGCGACCCTCACCGATGCGGCGGGCAACACCTCGGCGGCCGGCACGGCCAACGCCGTGGTCGACACCATTGCGCCCGAACTGAGCGTGGACGCCCAGGGCAGCATCAACGACACCACCCCGGTCATCAGCGGCAGCTCCGATGAGCTCGGTGCGACGGTGAGCGTGGTGGTCACCGACGCCAATGGCGACGCCCAGACCCTGACCGCCGTGGTCCAGGCCGATGGCACCTGGAGCGTGGTGGTCGACGCGCCGCTGGCTGAAGGCGAGTACACGGTGGTGGCCAGCGTGACGGACGCGGCCGGCAACACCGCCACGGCCAGCCAGACCGGCATCCTCGACATTACGGCGCCCGCGCTGAGCGTGGACGCGCAGGGCAGCATCAACGACACCACCCCGGTCATCAGCGGCAGCTCCGATGAAATCGGTGCGACGGTGACCGTAGTGGTCACCGACGCCAATGGCGTCACCCAGACCCTGACCGCCGTGGTCCAGCCCGACGGCACCTGGAGCGTTGAGGTGCCCACGGCGCTGGCCGAAGGCGCCTACACGGTCGAGGCCAGCGTCACGGACGGGAGCGGCAACACCGCCACGGCCAGCCAGACCGGCATTCTCGACATCACCGCACCGAGTGCGCCGAGCGTAACGATTGCCGACGGTGACGGCTTTATCACCGACGACGAGATCATCAACGCCCAGGTCGAGGTGGTCATTGGCCTGGCCGGCACCGGCGCCGAGGCCGGCGACACCCTGACGGTCAATGGCACGGCGATCGAGCTGAGCCAAGCCAACATCGACGCGGGCAGCGTGCTCGTGCCGTTGGCTGCGCCGGCGGAAGGCGAGACGCTGACGGTCAGCGCGACCCTCACCGATGCGGCGGGCAACACCTCGGCGGCCGGCACGGCCAGCGCCGTGGTCGACACCACCGCGCCGAACGCCCCGAGCGTAACGATTGCCGACGGTGACGGCTTTATCACCGAGGACGAGATCACCGACGATCAGGTCGAGGTGCGCATCGGCCTGGCCGGCACCGGCGCCGAGGCTGGCGACACCCTGACGGTCAATGGCCTGGACATCGTGCTGACACCAGCCGACATCGACGCCGGCGAAGTGGTCACCTTCCTGGCGGCGCCCGGCAACGGCCTGAGCCTTGAGGTCAGCGCGACCCTCACCGATGCGGCGGGCAACACCTCGGCGGCCGGCACGGCCAACGCCGTGGTCGACACCATTGCGCCCGAACTGAGCGTGGACGCCCAGGGCAGCATCAACGACACCACCCCGGTCATCAGCGGCAGCTCCGATGAGCTCGGTGCGACGGTGAGCGTGGTGGTCACCGACGCCAATGGCGACGCCCAGACCCTGACCGCCGTGGTCCAGGCCGATGGCACCTGGAGCGTGGTGGTCGACGCGCCGCTGGCTGAAGGCGAGTACACGGTGGTGGCCAGCGTGACGGACGCGGCCGGCAACACCGCCACGGCCAGCCAGACCGGCATCCTCGACATTACGGCGCCCGCGCTGAGCGTGGACGCGCAGGGCAGCATCAACGACACCACCCCGGTCATCAGCGGCAGCTCCGATGAAATCGGTGCGACGGTGACCGTAGTGGTCACCGACGCCAATGGCGTCACCCAGACCCTGACCGCCGTGGTCCAGCCCGACGGCACCTGGAGCGTTGAGGTGCCCACGGCGCTGGCCGAAGGCGCCTACACGGTCGAGGCCAGCGTCACGGACGGGAGCGGCAACACCGCCACGGCCAGCCAGACCGGCATTCTCGACATCACCGCACCGAGTGCGCCGAGCGTAACGATTGCCGACGGTGACGGCTTTATCACCGACGACGAGATCATCAACGCCCAGGTCGAGGTGGTCATTGGCCTGGCCGGCACCGGCGCCGAGGCCGGCGACACCCTGACGGTCAATGGCACGGCGATCGAGCTGAGCCAAGCCAACATCGACGCGGGCAGCGTGCTCGTGCCGTTGGCTGCGCCGGCGGAAGGCGAGACGCTGACGGTCAGCGCGACCCTCACCGATGCGGCGGGCAACACCTCGGCGGCCGGCACGGCCAGCGCCGTGGTCGACACCACCGCGCCGAACGCCCCGAGCGTAACGATTGCCGACGGTGACGGCTTTATCACCGAGGACGAGATCACCGACGATCAGGTCGAGGTGCGCATCGGCCTGGCCGGCACCGGCGCCGAGGCTGGCGACACCCTGACGGTCAATGGCCTGGACATCGTGCTGACACCAGCCGACATCGACGCCGGCGAAGTGGTCACCTTCCTGGCGGCGCCCGGCAACGGCCTGAGCCTTGAGGTCAGCGCGACCCTCACCGATGCGGCGGGCAACACCTCGGCGGCCGGCACGGCCAACGCCGTGGTCGACACCATTGCGCCCGAACTGAGCGTGGACGCCCAGGGCAGCATCAACGACACCACCCCGGTCATCAGCGGCAGCTCCGATGAGCTCGGTGCGACGGTGAGCGTGGTGGTCACCGACGCCAATGGCGACGCCCAGACCCTGACCGCCGTGGTCCAGGCCGATGGCACCTGGAGCGTGGTGGTCGACGCGCCGCTGGCTGAAGGCGAGTACACGGTGGTGGCCAGCGTGACGGACGCGGCCGGCAACACCGCCACGGCCAGCCAGACCGGCATCCTCGACATTACGGCGCCCGCGCTGAGCGTGGACGCGCAGGGCAGCATCAACGACACCACCCCGGTCATCAGCGGCAGCTCCGATGAAATCGGTGCGACGGTGACCGTAGTGGTCACCGACGCCAATGGCGTCACCCAGACCCTGACCGCCGTGGTCCAGCCCGACGGCACCTGGAGCGTTGAGGTGCCCACGGCGCTGGCCGAAGGCGCCTACACGGTCGAGGCCAGCGTCACGGACGGGAGCGGCAACACCGCCACGGCCAGCCAGACCGGCATTCTCGACATCACCGCACCGAGTGCGCCGAGCGTAACGATTGCCGACGGTGACGGCTTTATCACCGACGACGAGATCATCAACGCCCAGGTCGAGGTGGTCATTGGCCTGGCCGGCACCGGCGCCGAGGCCGGCGACACCCTGACGGTCAATGGCACGGCGATCGAGCTGAGCCAAGCCAACATCGACGCGGGCAGCGTGCTCGTGCCGTTGGCTGCGCCGGCGGAAGGCGAGACGCTGACGGTCAGCGCGACCCTCACCGATGCGGCGGGCAACACCTCGGCGGCCGGCACGGCCAGCGCCGTGGTCGACACCACCGCGCCGAACGCCCCGAGCGTAACGATTGCCGACGGTGACGGCTTTATCACCGAGGACGAGATCACCGACGATCAGGTCGAGGTGCGCATCGGCCTGGCCGGCACCGGCGCCGAGGCTGGCGACACCCTGACGGTCAATGGCCTGGACATCGTGCTGACACCAGCCGACATCGACGCCGGCGAAGTGGTCACCTTCCTGGCGGCGCCCGGCAACGGCCTGAGCCTTGAGGTCAGCGCGACCCTCACCGATGCGGCGGGCAACACCTCGGCGGCCGGCACGGCCAACGCCGTGGTCGACACCATTGCGCCCGAACTGAGCGTGGACGCCCAGGGCAGCATCAACGACACCACCCCGGTCATCAGCGGCAGCTCCGATGAGCTCGGTGCGACGGTGAGCGTGGTGGTCACCGACGCCAATGGCGACGCCCAGACCCTGACCGCCGTGGTCCAGGCCGATGGCACCTGGAGCGTGGTGGTCGACGCGCCGCTGGCTGAAGGCGAGTACACGGTGGTGGCCAGCGTGACGGACGCGGCCGGCAACACCGCCACGGCCAGCCAGACCGGCATCCTCGACATTACGGCGCCCGCGCTGAGCGTGGACGCGCAGGGCAGCATCAACGACACCACCCCGGTCATCAGCGGCAGCTCCGATGAAATCGGTGCGACGGTGACCGTAGTGGTCACCGACGCCAATGGCGTCACCCAGACCCTGACCGCCGTGGTCCAGCCCGACGGCACCTGGAGCGTTGAGGTGCCCACGGCGCTGGCCGAAGGCGCCTACACGGTCGAGGCCAGCGTCACGGACGGGAGCGGCAACACCGCCACGGCCAGCCAGACCGGCATTCTCGACATCACCGCACCGAGTGCGCCGAGCGTAACGATTGCCGACGGTGACGGCTTTATCACCGACGACGAGATCATCAACGCCCAGGTCGAGGTGGTCATTGGCCTGGCCGGCACCGGCGCCGAGGCCGGCGACACCCTGACGGTCAATGGCACGGCGATCGAGCTGAGCCAAGCCAACATCGACGCGGGCAGCGTGCTCGTGCCGTTGGCTGCGCCGGCGGAAGGCGAGACGCTGACGGTCAGCGCGACCCTCACCGATGCGGCGGGCAACACCTCGGCGGCCGGCACGGCCAGCGCCGTGGTCGACACCACCGCGCCGAACGCCCCGAGCGTAACGATTGCCGACGGTGACGGCTTTATCACCGAGGACGAGATCACCGACGATCAGGTCGAGGTGCGCATCGGCCTGGCCGGCACCGGCGCCGAGGCTGGCGACACCCTGACGGTCAATGGCCTGGACATCGTGCTGACACCAGCCGACATCGACGCCGGCGAAGTGGTCACCTTCCTGGCGGCGCCCGGCAACGGCCTGAGCCTTGAGGTCAGCGCGACCCTCACCGATGCGGCGGGCAACACCTCGGCGGCCGGCACGGCCAACGCCGTGGTCGACACCATTGCGCCCGAACTGAGCGTGGACGCCCAGGGCAGCATCAACGACACCACCCCGGTCATCAGCGGCAGCTCCGATGAGCTCGGTGCGACGGTGAGCGTGGTGGTCACCGACGCCAATGGCGACGCCCAGACCCTGACCGCCGTGGTCCAGGCCGATGGCACCTGGAGCGTGGTGGTCGACGCGCCGCTGGCTGAAGGCGAGTACACGGTGGTGGCCAGCGTGACGGACGCGGCCGGCAACACCGCCACGGCCAGCCAGACCGGCATCCTCGACATTACGGCGCCCGCGCTGAGCGTGGACGCGCAGGGCAGCATCAACGACACCACCCCGGTCATCAGCGGCAGCTCCGATGAAATCGGTGCGACGGTGACCGTAGTGGTCACCGACGCCAATGGCGTCACCCAGACCCTGACCGCCGTGGTCCAGCCCGACGGCACCTGGAGCGTTGAGGTGCCCACGGCGCTGGCCGAAGGCGCCTACACGGTCGAGGCCAGCGTCACGGACGGGAGCGGCAACACCGCCACGGCCAGCCAGACCGGCATTCTCGACATCACCGCACCGAGTGCGCCGAGCGTAACGATTGCCGACGGTGACGGCTTTATCACCGACGACGAGATCATCAACGCCCAGGTCGAGGTGGTCATTGGCCTGGCCGGCACCGGCGCCGAGGCCGGCGACACCCTGACGGTCAATGGCACGGCGATCGAGCTGAGCCAAGCCAACATCGACGCGGGCAGCGTGCTCGTGCCGTTGGCTGCGCCGGCGGAAGGCGAGACGCTGACGGTCAGCGCGACCCTCACCGATGCGGCGGGCAACACCTCGGCGGCCGGCACGGCCAGCGCCGTGGTCGACACCACCGCGCCGAACGCCCCGAGCGTAACGATTGCCGACGGTGACGGCTTTATCACCGAGGACGAGATCACCGACGATCAGGTCGAGGTGCGCATCGGCCTGGCCGGCACCGGCGCCGAGGCTGGCGACACCCTGACGGTCAATGGCCTGGACATCGTGCTGACACCAGCCGACATCGACGCCGGCGAAGTGGTCACCTTCCTGGCGGCGCCCGGCAACGGCCTGAGCCTTGAGGTCAGCGCGACCCTCACCGATGCGGCGGGCAACACCTCGGCGGCCGGCACGGCCAACGCCGTGGTCGACACCATTGCGCCCGAACTGAGCGTGGACGCCCAGGGCAGCATCAACGACACCACCCCGGTCATCAGCGGCAGCTCCGATGAGCTCGGTGCGACGGTGAGCGTGGTGGTCACCGACGCCAATGGCGACGCCCAGACCCTGACCGCCGTGGTCCAGGCCGATGGCACCTGGAGCGTGGTGGTCGACGCGCCGCTGGCTGAAGGCGAGTACACGGTGGTGGCCAGCGTGACGGACGCGGCCGGCAACACCGCCACGGCCAGCCAGACCGGCATCCTCGACATTACGGCGCCCGCGCTGAGCGTGGACGCGCAGGGCAGCATCAACGACACCACCCCGGTCATCAGCGGCAGCTCCGATGAAATCGGTGCGACGGTGACCGTAGTGGTCACCGACGCCAATGGCGTCACCCAGACCCTGACCGCCGTGGTCCAGCCCGACGGCACCTGGAGCGTTGAGGTGCCCACGGCGCTGGCCGAAGGCGCCTACACGGTCGAGGCCAGCGTCACGGACGGGAGCGGCAACACCGCCACGGCCAGCCAGACCGGCATTCTCGACATCACCGCACCGAGTGCGCCGAGCGTAACGATTGCCGACGGTGACGGCTTTATCACCGACGACGAGATCATCAACGCCCAGGTCGAGGTGGTCATTGGCCTGGCCGGCACCGGCGCCGAGGCCGGCGACACCCTGACGGTCAATGGCACGGCGATCGAGCTGAGCCAAGCCAACATCGACGCGGGCAGCGTGCTCGTGCCGTTGGCTGCGCCGGCGGAAGGCGAGACGCTGACGGTCAGCGCGACCCTCACCGATGCGGCGGGCAACACCTCGGCGGCCGGCACGGCCAGCGCCGTGGTCGACACCACCGCGCCGAACGCCCCGAGCGTAACGATTGCCGACGGTGACGGCTTTATCACCGAGGACGAGATCACCGACGATCAGGTCGAGGTGCGCATCGGCCTGGCCGGCACCGGCGCCGAGGCTGGCGACACCCTGACGGTCAATGGCCTGGACATCGTGCTGACACCAGCCGACATCGACGCCGGCGAAGTGGTCACCTTCCTGGCGGCGCCCGGCAACGGCCTGAGCCTTGAGGTCAGCGCGACCCTCACCGATGCGGCGGGCAACACCTCGGCGGCCGGCACGGCCAACGCCGTGGTCGACACCATTGCGCCCGAACTGAGCGTGGACGCCCAGGGCAGCATCAACGACACCACCCCGGTCATCAGCGGCAGCTCCGATGAGCTCGGTGCGACGGTGAGCGTGGTGGTCACCGACGCCAATGGCGACGCCCAGACCCTGACCGCCGTGGTCCAGGCCGATGGCACCTGGAGCGTGGTGGTCGACGCGCCGCTGGCTGAAGGCGAGTACACGGTGGTGGCCAGCGTGACGGACGCGGCCGGCAACACCGCCACGGCCAGCCAGACCGGCATCCTCGACATTACGGCGCCCGCGCTGAGCGTGGACGCGCAGGGCAGCATCAACGACACCACCCCGGTCATCAGCGGCAGCTCCGATGAAATCGGTGCGACGGTGACCGTAGTGGTCACCGACGCCAATGGCGTCACCCAGACCCTGACCGCCGTGGTCCAGCCCGACGGCACCTGGAGCGTTGAGGTGCCCACGGCGCTGGCCGAAGGCGCCTACACGGTCGAGGCCAGCGTCACGGACGGGAGCGGCAACACCGCCACGGCCAGCCAGACCGGCATTCTCGACATCACCGCACCGAGTGCGCCGAGCGTAACGATTGCCGACGGTGACGGCTTTATCACCGACGACGAGATCATCAACGCCCAGGTCGAGGTGGTCATTGGCCTGGCCGGCACCGGCGCCGAGGCCGGCGACACCCTGACGGTCAATGGCACGGCGATCGAGCTGAGCCAAGCCAACATCGACGCGGGCAGCGTGCTCGTGCCGTTGGCTGCGCCGGCGGAAGGCGAGACGCTGACGGTCAGCGCGACCCTCACCGATGCGGCGGGCAACACCTCGGCGGCCGGCACGGCCAGCGCCGTGGTCGACACCACCGCGCCGAACGCCCCGAGCGTAACGATTGCCGACGGTGACGGCTTTATCACCGAGGACGAGATCACCGACGATCAGGTCGAGGTGCGCATCGGCCTGGCCGGCACCGGCGCCGAGGCTGGCGACACCCTGACGGTCAATGGCCTGGACATCGTGCTGACACCAGCCGACATCGACGCCGGCGAAGTGGTCACCTTCCTGGCGGCGCCCGGCAACGGCCTGAGCCTTGAGGTCAGCGCGACCCTCACCGATGCGGCGGGCAACACCTCGGCGGCCGGCACGGCCAACGCCGTGGTCGACACCATTGCGCCCGAACTGAGCGTGGACGCCCAGGGCAGCATCAACGACACCACCCCGGTCATCAGCGGCAGCTCCGATGAGCTCGGTGCGACGGTGAGCGTGGTGGTCACCGACGCCAATGGCGACGCCCAGACCCTGACCGCCGTGGTCCAGGCCGATGGCACCTGGAGCGTGGTGGTCGACGCGCCGCTGGCTGAAGGCGAGTACACGGTGGTGGCCAGCGTGACGGACGCGGCCGGCAACACCGCCACGGCCAGCCAGACCGGCATCCTCGACATTACGGCGCCCGCGCTGAGCGTGGACGCGCAGGGCAGCATCAACGACACCACCCCGGTCATCAGCGGCAGCTCCGATGAAATCGGTGCGACGGTGACCGTAGTGGTCACCGACGCCAATGGCGTCACCCAGACCCTGACCGCCGTGGTCCAGCCCGACGGCACCTGGAGCGTTGAGGTGCCCACGGCGCTGGCCGAAGGCGCCTACACGGTCGAGGCCAGCGTCACGGACGGGAGCGGCAACACCGCCACGGCCAGCCAGACCGGCATTCTCGACATCACCGCACCGAGTGCGCCGAGCGTAACGATTGCCGACGGTGACGGCTTTATCACCGACGACGAGATCATCAACGCCCAGGTCGAGGTGGTCATTGGCCTGGCCGGCACCGGCGCCGAGGCCGGCGACACCCTGACGGTCAATGGCACGGCGATCGAGCTGAGCCAAGCCAACATCGACGCGGGCAGCGTGCTCGTGCCGTTGGCTGCGCCGGCGGAAGGCGAGACGCTGACGGTCAGCGCGACCCTCACCGATGCGGCGGGCAACACCTCGGCGGCCGGCACGGCCAGCGCCGTGGTCGACACCACCGCGCCGAACGCCCCGAGCGTAACGATTGCCGACGGTGACGGCTTTATCACCGAGGACGAGATCACCGACGATCAGGTCGAGGTGCGCATCGGCCTGGCCGGCACCGGCGCCGAGGCTGGCGACACCCTGACGGTCAATGGCCTGGACATCGTGCTGACACCAGCCGACATCGACGCCGGCGAAGTGGTCACCTTCCTGGCGGCGCCCGGCAACGGCCTGAGCCTTGAGGTCAGCGCGACCCTCACCGATGCGGCGGGCAACACCTCGGCGGCCGGCACGGCCAACGCCGTGGTCGACACCATTGCGCCCGAACTGAGCGTGGACGCCCAGGGCAGCATCAACGACACCACCCCGGTCATCAGCGGCAGCTCCGATGAGCTCGGTGCGACGGTGAGCGTGGTGGTCACCGACGCCAATGGCGACGCCCAGACCCTGACCGCCGTGGTCCAGGCCGATGGCACCTGGAGCGTGGTGGTCGACGCGCCGCTGGCTGAAGGCGAGTACACGGTGGTGGCCAGCGTGACGGACGCGGCCGGCAACACCGCCACGGCCAGCCAGACCGGCATCCTCGACATTACGGCGCCCGCGCTGAGCGTGGACGCGCAGGGCAGCATCAACGACACCACCCCGGTCATCAGCGGCAGCTCCGATGAAATCGGTGCGACGGTGACCGTAGTGGTCACCGACGCCAATGGCGTCACCCAGACCCTGACCGCCGTGGTCCAGCCCGACGGCACCTGGAGCGTTGAGGTGCCCACGGCGCTGGCCGAAGGCGCCTACACGGTCGAGGCCAGCGTCACGGACGGGAGCGGCAACACCGCCACGGCCAGCCAGACCGGCATTCTCGACATCACCGCACCGAGTGCGCCGAGCGTAACGATTGCCGACGGTGACGGCTTTATCACCGACGACGAGATCATCAACGCCCAGGTCGAGGTGGTCATTGGCCTGGCCGGCACCGGCGCCGAGGCCGGCGACACCCTGACGGTCAATGGCACGGCGATCGAGCTGAGCCAAGCCAACATCGACGCGGGCAGCGTGCTCGTGCCGTTGGCTGCGCCGGCGGAAGGCGAGACGCTGACGGTCAGCGCGACCCTCACCGATGCGGCGGGCAACACCTCGGCGGCCGGCACGGCCAGCGCCGTGGTCGACACCACCGCGCCGAACGCCCCGAGCGTAACGATTGCCGACGGTGACGGCTTTATCACCGAGGACGAGATCACCGACGATCAGGTCGAGGTGCGCATCGGCCTGGCCGGCACCGGCGCCGAGGCTGGCGACACCCTGACGGTCAATGGCCTGGACATCGTGCTGACACCAGCCGACATCGACGCCGGCGAAGTGGTCACCTTCCTGGCGGCGCCCGGCAACGGCCTGAGCCTTGAGGTCAGCGCGACCCTCACCGATGCGGCGGGCAACACCTCGGCGGCCGGCACGGCCAACGCCGTGGTCGACACCATTGCGCCGAACGCCCCGAGCGTGACCATCGGCACGGGTGGTGCGTTCATTAACGCTGATGATATCGATGCCGACGGCAATGTGAGTGTGACCATCGGCCTGGCCGGCACCAACGCCGTGGCGGGCGACACCCTGACAGTCAATGGCACTACGATCGAGCTGACACAAGCCGAGATAGATGAGGGCAGTGTCCTCGTCCCGTTGATCGCGCCGGTCGACGGCGAGAGGCTTACGGTCAGCGCGAGCCTCACCGATGCGGCGGGCAACACCTCGGCGGCCGGCACGGCCGACGCCGTGGTTGACACTATTGCACCGAACGCGCCGAACGTGACGATTGCCAACGGTGACGGCTTTATCACCGACGATGAAATCATTAATGATCAGGTCAACATCATCATAAGCCTGGCTAACACCGGCGCCGTGGCCGGAAACATCCTGACGGTCAATGGCACCGATATCGTGCTGACCGACGACCAGATTACCGCCGGCGAAGTTCTAACCTTCCTGGTCGCGCCGGCTGACGGCGACACGCTGACGGTCAGCGCGACTCTCACCGATGCGGCGGGCAACACCTCGGAGGCCGGCACGGCCAGCGCCGTGGTCGACACCACCGCACCGGGTGAGGAGGAAGATGATGGCAACAGCATCGCATTCGATGACGCCGATGGGCTGATCAACGACAGCGAACAAACCAACGTGACCTTCAGCGGTACGTTGGAAGACGGTGCGAGCATCGTAAGCATCGTGATCCGCGACGGTCTGGGTAACAGCGTCACCGTGGCGGCTAGCGACATCACCGTAGAAGACAACATTATCACCGTGGCTGGCCAGGACCTAAGTGGTCTGTCTGACGGCGGACTGATTGTCATCATGACGGTGACCGACGCGGCCGGAAATCAGGGCGCCGTGAATGATACCGCGACCCTTATTACTACGCTTCCATCCATCACCAACCTCGTCGCTAGCGGTGATGTCAGGGTGTATGAGGCCTTCCTTGAGGGAGGAACGCAGGTAGGGGCTGGATCAACACTGGACCAAAACTGGTTCGGGGTTAGTTCGGTGGTAGGTATCGCATCGGTGGCTGTCGCCGGGATGTTGATGTCTGGTAGCGCTGTGGAGGACGACGGATTTGTCCTGCTGGATAAGGTCAATCTGCAGAACCTGTCAGTCGATTCGCCAGTAGTGATCGTAACCGCGGAAGGCAATGTGCTGCGTTTGACGGGTTTCAATGCTGAAACCGGTCGAGTGGATTACGAGTTTGAACTGATTGAGGCGATCACGCATCCGGAAGGAACTGTTGCACGAAATACGCTGGATAAGGCCAGAATCGATGTGATTGTGACCGACAATGCCGGAAATGCTGCAGGTAGTTCGATCAATGTAATCATTGTGGATGACGCCCCGGTGATCGCAAATACGCAGAATGCCATACTCAGCGTCGAGCAGGGTAGCGTACTGAGTGCCAATCTCGGAATTCAAGTCGGGGCCGATTCGGATGGCGCGGCCGTGACGAATATCAGTCTTACGACCAACTCCGCCGGTCAAATCCTGGTTCGCTATTCGGATCCGATATTGGGTACGGTTCAGAAGCCTATGACTGTCGATAATGGCGATGCATTGACCTATAGCTTCGTCAACGGTGTGCTTGCCGCCTCCACATCGGACGGGAGGCCTGCATTCGAAATCAGGGTCGATCTGGAGACTGGCGACTACACTATCGAGGTGTTGGCTGAGATTGATGCAGCTGTTCTGCGATTCCTCAATATGTCCCCGGAAACGGGGGGTAATAGACCCACGGCTATATTTGGCAACCCGTTGCTATCAACACTCGAATTTCTCGCCACGGGTATAGGCGGTAACGTTAACTATTCTGCCAACACTATTTGGGTCGGGCCCGGTGGCAGGATCTCGGCTGGTGAAACGCTGCGGTTGAATTTTCGTGATCCAACAACACAGCAAAGGGTAGAGCTCGCCGAAGTCGTGGTGACAACGAGTGGCAGGAGTCAGTGGGTGGCATATCTAGATGGCGTAGAGGTAGGGCGCGGCGTAGGCCAGACAACTACAACTACAACGATCCGAGCTGAAGACCTACCAAATGGCGGTTCGTATTTCGACAGGATCGACTTTATTGGTACCAGTACCGGTTATAGCATCAGCAATGTGGGGGGTACCTATCTCGATCCATCGGTCGATTTCGTGCTGGACACGCGTGTCACGGTGGAAGATGGTGACGGCGACGCCGTCACTTTGGGGCTCGGACTCACGTTCAGTGCCGATTCTAATTTCGTGGGTACTGCAGGTGATGAGGTTATCCTCGGTTCATCCGGCAACGATGTGCTTGTTGGTGGGGCTGGTAACGACGTTCTTATTGGCGGAGCTGGTAATGACATCCTGACCGGCGGCTTCGGTGATGACGTGTTCAAGTGGAACTTTGGTGATCAAGGCGTGGTGGGCACCGCAGCCACCGACCGTGTCACGGACTTTAGCCGGGGAGATAATGTTCTGGATATTGCTGATCTTCTGCAAGGTGAGAATGCTGGCAGCATAAGTATTGAAGAAATAAATAACTTTGTATTTGCCCAACAGAGTGGAAATAATGTGGTGCTCAATATCAATTCCAGTGGCAATATCAATCCCACGGGTAGCAATCCTGATCAGGTGATCGTGCTTGAGAACTACTCGATGTCTGGTGCTACTAGCCAGCAATTTATCAACCAGTTATTGTTGGATGAAAAGCTAAACATCGAATAGTCAACCGACTGAATTCCTGAATTCTGGCTTTAAGCAAACTCGCCCCGCTCGGTTAGTCGAGCGGGACTTTTTGTGGTGCGACTGACTAGCACTGTTGCAGATCGTGGCTCTTAAGTGCCTGATCTAAAGTTTTCGAGTAACATCCATGTCAGAAGTCCTGACATGGATGAAGGCGGTCTCAATGACCGCCCTTTCAATCTCCTGGGAATACTCGGAATTTCCGCGTTCCTGCAGCCTCTTCCAGTCCATGAGCGAATCTTGCAGTATGATCAGTGGCTCATGCTGGGAACGTCGCTAATTCTGTTGCTTTTTCTATACACTGGGAGTCGCCTTAGCAGGATCGAAGGCGGGTTGCTCATGCTCGGTTACGTAGCGTATGTGGGTCTGAGTTTTACGATATTCCGTTCATAAGCTCTTGGCGTAAAAGGCTTATTCACGTCAAGTTAAGCGTAACTTTTCTCATTTTGGATTCGGCTGAACTACTAAGCTGCGTGTGTTGGTGACCTTTCCCCCAGAAACCGGTCCACCGGCCATGTGAGATTTCCGCTACGTTTATCTTGATAGCAGGAGATTTCGCGATGAAGCGTAACCGACATACCGAAGAGCAGATCATCAGCGTCCTCAAGGCCAACGAGCGCGGCGTCTCGATCGCCGAGCTGGCTCGGCAGAACGGCGTGAGCGAGCAGACCCTATACCGCTGGAAGGCCAAGTACAGTGGGATGGAGGTGTCAGAGGCCAAGCGCCTACGCGAGCTGGAAACCGAAAATGCCCGACTGAAGAAGCTGCTGGCGGAAAGCGCCCTCGACAATGCCGCGCTCAAGGAGATTGTCTCGGGAAAGTGGTAACGCCCGAAGCGAAGCGGCGTGCGGTGAAACACCTGGTGTCAGGCGGCTGGCTTAGCCAGCGAGGTGCCTGTCGATTGCTGGGCCTGGCAAGGTCGGTAGCTCGGTACCAGGCGATGCCGCGTGACGATGCGCCGCTTCGGGCACGTCTGCAAGCCTTGGCGACCTGCTATCCCCGCTATGGCTACTTGCTGCTGCATGCCTTGTTGCGTCAGGAGGGCCCGGTGATCAATCGCAAGCGGACCTACCGGCTGTACTGCGAGCAGGGCCTTCAGGTCAGGAGCCGTCGCCGCAAGCGGCTGAGGCGGCCCAGGACGCCGATGCCACTGCCGGACAGGCCCAACCAGCGCTGGTCGATGGATTTCGTTTCGGATCAGTTGGCCTCGGGGCGCCGCTTCCGAGTGCTGAACATTGTGGATGACTTCAGCCGAGAGTGTGTCGGCCAGTTGGTGGACACGTCCATTTCCGGGCGGCGCTTGGCCCGATTTCTGGACGAACTCGCGCAGCAACGCTCGCTGCCTGATTCGATTGTCTGCGATAACGGACCGGAGCTAACCAGTAAGGCACTGTTCTTCTGGGCACGTGAGCGGAAGGTTACCCTGGCCTTCATCCAGCCAGGCAAGCCGACACAGAATGCATTCATCGAAAGCTTCAACGGCAAGTTTCGGGACAGCTGCCTCAACCAACACTGGTTCCTGAGCCTTACCGATGCACGGTACGAAATCGACCAATGGAGAACCCATTACAACCATGTCAGACCGCACAGCTCGCTGGGCTATTTACCACCTGTGGCCTATGCCCAGCAATGTGCCTGAAGGAGCGGTTTTTCACATTGATGACGGACCTAAACCAGGGGGAAGGTCAACAGCTGCAGCCTCATCCTCTTCAATAGCTACTCGATGATGCCGTGTGATGCTGGTGATAAAACCTGATTTCTCCAGGCTGTCCCTGAAAGCATTCCACGAAGCCTTGCGCGACGCGTAATACGCTGATTTCTATCGGTTTTCGGTGGTGTGGCTTGTAATCAGTAGGTCCCGGGTTCGACTCCTGGTGCCGGCACCAACCAGCCTGACTGCAGCAAGCATCTACTTATCATAAACCGCCGACTGGCGGTTTTTTTGTGCCTGAATTTCCAATCGCTACAGGCGGCCGGTCTTCAACCGTGGGCGACGTGCTGGTGCCTGGCGGCGATGTATTTTGGAGATGCTGGTGTCGTAGTGTCGCGATGCTATTCAAGTTATTAGAGGTTGTGATAAAACAGCACTCTAAGATGCTGGATTGTTAGCTTCTATAATAAATAATCAGCAGTGTCCATAACCTAGGTTATGTTACTTGGGTTACAGGGGCATGGTTAAATTATAATCGATGGCACATGTGGGTGTGCGCTGACGTTACCGAGGCCGCGGGGGAGGCACCTAGCCAAGTTACTATGCTGCAAGGAGAGATGGGGTCACGATGTAAACAGGGGATAAGTTGTGGCAATAGCCATGTGAGGACATAGCAACAGATGGATCAAAGAAAACCCGACGATGGCGGTGCGGACGAGCTCGAGTCACTGCGACGGCACTCGGATGCTTATCGTGTTGGTATGGGCGCAGGCAGCCACCAGGCCAGCTTGCCGTTCAGTCACTTTATCGATGCCTATGCGCGGCTGTTGGGCGAATTGTCCAGGCAGCTCAGCGAGCTGGCGAGCCATGCGATCGATGCGGATAAGGGGCACGTGGTCCAGCGTTACTCTGATACGGACAAGCAATTGTATCTGTTGGAAGAGGGCTGGGCATGCAGCAAGCGCTATACCCGTGACAGTAATATACAGCGCCTGGAGCTGTATGTTCCTGATGATATCATGGGGGTGAGAGAACTCGCCTCATTGAGCGAGGTTTCTGAGATCAGCATGCTGACGCCGGGGCGTATTAGAGTGTTTTCTGGGGAGCAGGTTAACCAGGCCTATGAGAAATCAGCGGCGCTGAGAGTAGTATTCCTGCGCTACTTGGCGGTTCGCGGCAATCTTGTGCTGGACCGCCTCAAGAGTTGTGTCAGTGGCGATGCGCCGACCCGTATTATTTATTTGGTACTCGAAACCCATACCCGGCTAGTAAACCAGAATGCACTGGCCGGCATGGAGTTTGAATTGCCACTCACGCAGGAGGAGGTGGGAGAGTTTTTAGGACTCTCTGCGGTCCATGTAAGTCGCTCGTTTTCTTTATTGGAAGAGTATGGTTACTTGAAGCGCGACAGGAATATGATAAAAATCCTGAATTACCAGAAGTCGCTGGACAAGGCCGACTTCTACCGTGAATACATTTATCGTGGCAGCGACGAGTCGCGTGGCGAGCCGCTCGGAGCAGACTAGCGCTGCCTGTAGGCCGGTGGAAGGGCCTTGAAGTGAGCGAGGCCGCCCATATGTCCACCTTCGGCGCCCAAGCGTCCATCACTGGCGCACGGCTGTGGCGGGCGCTTGCTGCCGCTATTTCTGCATCAACAACCCGATCACAAACCTCAGGAGGTGATTTGGATGTCGGTACAGACCGCTACCCGCAACGCTCACTACCATTCCCCTGCCGCGCAGCAGCGCGATCCCTATCCGACGCGGCTGTCGCGGCCGCTCGATATGCCTTGGCTCAAGCGCCGCGAAGCGGTGGTCAAGGGCAGCGCCGAAGATGGCCCCCTGAGCCAGGCGCAGCTAGATAGCTTCGAGCGCCAGGGCTTTCTATTCGAACCCGACTTCATCGCGGGAGAGGAGCTCGCCGGTCTGCGCGACGAGCTCAAGGCGCTGCTCTCGAATCCGGCATACGCCGGGCGCGATTTCAGTATCACCGAGCCGGGCGGCGAGGAGATCCGTTCGCTGTTCGCCGTACACTTTCTGTCTGAACGCTTTCGGCGCCTGGCGCAGGATCCGCGCCTGAAGGGGCGTGCCGAGCAGATCCTCGGCGGCGAAGCCTATGTCCATCAGTCGCGGATCAACTACAAGCCGGGTTTCCAGGGCAAGGGCTTCAACTGGCACTCCGATTTCGAAACCTGGCACGCCGAGGACGGCATGCCGGCGATGCACGCGGTGAGCGCGTCACTGGTGCTCACCGACAATCACCATTTCAACGGCCCGCTGATGCTGGTGCCGGGCTCGCACAAGGTCTTCGTGCCCTGCCTCGGCGAAACGCCGGACGATCATCACAAGCAGTCGCTGAAGGTGCAGGAACTCGGCGTTCCCGGCCGCGAGGCGCTCGAGGCGCTGGTGGCGCGGCACGGTATCGAGGCCCCGACCGGCGCGGCAGGCGGGCTGCTGCTGTTCGACTGCAACACGCTGCACGGCTCCAACGCCAATATGTCGCCGGACCCGCGCAGCAACGTATTCTTTGTTTATAATCGCCGTGACAACCGCTGCGTCGCGCCCTACGCGGCAAGGCGGGCGCGGCCGGCATTCCTGGCCCACCAGCCGGATGACGCCTGGTCGCCGTGATGGCGAGAGGCGTCGTGATGGGCGCATAAGGCGGGGGCGCTGGACTGGCGCGCCCGCTGCGGTAAACTGTGGTGCTTGTCATGCAAGCGGCGCCCGAGACGTCGCCTCCCTTTTCTTCAGGAGAATATCCCGCCATGCGCTTTGTTCCCCGTTTCACCGATGGCCAGGAATTTCCTCACGCGCTGGGCAAGATCGTCTGCGTTGGTCGCAACTACGCCGACCATGCCAAAGAGCTGGACAACCCGATTCCCACCGAGCCGCTGCTGTTCATCAAGCCGTCGACCTGTGCGGTAGCGCTGGATGAGCCGATCGATGCGCCGTTTTCCCGCGGCGATGTGCACTTCGAGACCGAGCTGGCGCTGCTGATCGGCGAGCCGCTGACCCATGCCACGGCCTCGGAAGCCGAGCGTGCGGTGGTGGGCATCGGCCTGGCGCTGGACCTGACCCTGCGTGACGTCCAGTCCCAGCTCAAGGAGAAGGGCTACCCCTGGGAGATCGCCAAGAGTTTCGACGGTGCCTGCCCGCTGTCGCCGTTCCTGGCGCTCAATCGCGTGCCCAACTGGAGCGCCCTGACCTTCAGCCTGGATATCGACGGCGAGCGGGTGCAGAGCGGTGAGGGCTCCGACATGCTGTTCCCGGTGGCGACCCTGCTGGCCGAGATGAGCCGCCACTTCACGCTGCTGCCGGGCGATGTAGTGCTGACCGGGACCCCGCCGGGCGTCGGCGAGCTGCCGCGCGGCGCCGAGCTGCACTTCACCCTGACCGGTGGGCTGGAAGTGGCTACCCGGGTGGTCGACTAGGCACGGCCGCGACCGGCCTCAACGCAACGCGCCCCCGCAGCCTGGCTGCGGGGGCGCGTTGCGTTGAGGCGTCGTTCACTCGAGGTAGGTGTAGCCCTGCAGGCCGGCCGAGAGATCGGCAAGGAAGGCCTGGCGCTCTTCGACGCTGAGTTGGCTGGCATCCAGCTGGCTGGCCAGATGGCGACGCAGCACTTCGGCGTCGAAATTGACGTGGTCGAGGACCTGGGCCACGGTGTCGCCCTGGATGGCATGCGACAGCACCCAGTCGCCGTTGGCGTCGAGGGCGGCGTCCACCGAGTCGGTGTCGCCAAACAGGTTGTGCAGGTCGCCGAGGATCTCCTGATAGGCGCCGACCAGGAAGAAGCCGAGCAGCTTCTCGTCGCCGTCGCGCCACTCCGGCAGCGGCAGGGTGCTCTCCACGCCCTGGCCGTCGACGTAGCTGTCGATGCGGCCGTCGCTGTCGCAGGTGATGTCCTGGATCACCCCGCGGCGGCTCGGTGCACGCTCCAGGCCACTCAGCGGCATCACCGGAAATATCTGCTTGATGCCCCACACGTCGGGCAGCGACTGGAACAGCGAGAAGTTGACGAACAGCTTGTCGGCGAGCTTCTCGGCGAGTTCGTCGAGGATCTCGCGATGGGCACGGTTACGCCCGTCGAGGCGCGCCTTGAGCCGCGCGCAGGCGGCGAAGTAGACCGCCTCGCCCTCGGCGCGTGCAACCAGGCCGGCCAGCCCCAGTACGAAGCGGTCCTGCAGCTCGCCCATGGCCTGCACCAGGTCATGGTAGGCCTCGACCAGGCCGCGCGGCTCGTGCATGTCGGCCAGGCGGCCGTGGACGCGCCACAGCTCGTCGATCTGCGGGTCATCCTCGACCTGACGCGGTGGCGCCTGGTCTTCGATGCGCTCCTCGCCGATCACGTTGGTGATCAGCACCGCGTGGTGGGCGGTCAGCGCGCGGCCCGATTCGCTGATCAGGTGCGGATGCGGCAGGCCTTCGGCCTCGCAGGCCTGGCGGAAGGCCCACACCACGTTGCTGGCGTATTCGCGCATCGAGTAGTTGATCGAGAACTCGCTGCGCGAACGGGTGCCCTCGTAGTCGATGCCCAGGCCGCCGCCGACGTCGACGGTGTCCACCGGCGCGCCGAGTTCGCGCAGGCTCTGGTAGAAGCGCGCGCACTCGCGCAGGCCGCGCTGGATATCGCGGATATTGGCGATCTGCGAGCCGAGGTGGAAGTGCACCAGCTGCAGGCTGCCCAGCGCATCGCTGCGCTTGAGCCGTTCGATGACGCCGAGGGTCTGGCCGGCGGTGAGGCCGAACTTGGACTTCTCGCCGCCGGTGTCCTGCCACTTGCCGCGGCCCACCGAGGCGAGCCGGGCGCGCAGGCCGATGCGCGGCGTGACGCCGAGGGCGGCGGCCTCTTCGAGGATGATGTCGAGCTCGGAATACTTCTCCACCACCAGGTAGACGCGATGGCCGAGCTTCTCGCCCATCAGCGCCAGGCGGATGTATTCACGGTCCTTGTAGCCGTTGCAGACGATCAGCGACGAGCCGTCGCCTGAGAGTGCCAGCACCGCCAGCAGCTCGGGCTTGCTGCCGGCCTCGAGGCCGACCCGGCCGTGGCCGCGCTCGTGGGTGGCGAGGATCTCCTCGACCACGCGGCGCTGCTGGTTGACCTTGATCGGATAGACCGCGGTGTAGCCGCCGGTATAGGCCTCTTCGCGAATCGCCGCATCGAAGGCCGCGCACAGCTGCTCGACCCGGTCGTGGAGGATATCGGTGAAGCGCACCAGCACCGGCAGGCGCAGGCCGGCCTCGCGCAGCTGGTCGACCAGCGCATCCAGCGGCAGCGCCGGGCCCTCGGTTTCGCTGCCCAGCGGGCGCACCACGGTGTGGCCGCCGTCATCGACGTCGAAATAGCCGCTGCCCCACTGGTCGATGTTGTAGGTGTGGCGCGCCAGGCGTGAAGGCGACGGTGCGCCGGCATCGAGCAGACTCATGCGGGGTGGGCCTCCGGCAGGGTCAGCGCGCCGTGTTGCAGGCGGCTGAGCAGAATGGTCCGGAACTGCTCCGGGTCGTGGGGCGTCAGGTCGTGGGCCGGCGGGTCGACGTAGACCACCAGCAGCCGTGACAGCCAGTAGCGCAGCGCGGTCATGCGCAGCATCATCGGCCACGCTTCGCGCTCGCTGTCGGTCAGCGGGCGGCGCGCCTGGTAGGCGCGCAAGATGGCGTCGTGGCGCTCGGCGTCGAGGCTGCCGTCGGCGTTTACCGCCCAGTCGTTGATGACGATCGCCAGATCGAACAGCAGGTCGCCGGTGCAGCCGTTGTAGAAGTCGATGATGCCGCCCAGCCGATCGCCGTCGAACAGGGTGTTGTCGCGGAACAGGTCGCCGTGCAGCGCGCCCCGAGGCAGGTCCGGCGCGTCGCCGAAGAAGGCCTGGTAGGCATCGACCTCGTCGCTCATCAGCGCCTGGTCGTCGGCGGAGAGATAGACCAGTACGCGATGATGCATGGCCACCAGCCAGTGCAGGTCGCGGGGATTGGGACGGTGGCCGTCGAAATAGCGCGATACCGCATGCATATGGCCAAGGGCATCGCCCAGCGCCCGGCACTGGGCGATGTTCGGTGACCTGGGATACCTGCCTGGTAGGCGCGGGAACAGCAGCGCCGGCTTGTCGGCCAGGCTCTGCAGGGCGATGCCCTGGCGATCGTGCACCGGGCCTGGCACCGGCAGGCGGTGGTCGGCCAGGTAGTCGAGCAGGTCGACGAAGAACGGCAGCTCCTCGTGCTCGCCCTGCTCGAACAGCGTCAACACCAGCGAGTGGCGCTCGGTGGTGACGAAGTAGGTGGTGTTCTCGGTGCCGCTGGGCACGCCCTCGAGCTGCGTCAGCGTGCCAACGTCGAAGCGTTGCAGGAACTCTGCGACCTGAGCCTGGCTCAGCGGGGTAAATACGGCCATGTGTCTCTCGCCCGGGGTTGCCAAGCCGCACATTGTACCGTCTTGCCAGTGCGATGCACGAAAAGTGTCGCCGACCGAAACAGGGTCAGCGCGCCGTGTTGACCCAGTCGGGAACCTCTATTGCATCGCCGCTGACGCGGCTGAAATTGCCATCACCACGGCGATCGAGCAGGTGGTAGCGGTCACCGTCGCGGGTGCGGATCTCGATGGCGTAGAGCTGCCCGTTGATGCGAAATTCGCGCAGGGTGCGATCCGCCTCCTGGCGCTCGGTAATCTGCGGCTCGGGCGACGACTGGGCGTGGCTGGCGAGGCTCGCCAGCAGCAGGCTCGAGCAAAGCAGCGCCGCCAGCAGCATGGGGCGGGGCAAAGATGATAGCGACATATGTCCTCCTGCCGTAAGCGGCACGATGTGCTGCCTGCTTGGACTCCGGCGATGGGCGGGAATTCACTGCGGCAGGTGATGCGACGAGGGGACCGGGCCTGCTATGCCTGGCGCACGCCAGTATAGGACCAGCTGACTCGCTTGGCGAGGGATGCCTGACGCCGCACGGCGAGCTGCGTATCATGGGGGGATTGATTATGCTCAAGGATCGTTTCGCCATGGCTGTCAGCCCCATCGTCCTCGTCGACGGTTCCTCCTACCTGTACCGCGCCTTTCACGCCCTGCCGCCGCTGACCACCTCCCAGGGCCAGCCCACCGGGGCGGTCAAGGGCGTGCTCAACATGCTCAAGCGGCTGATCAAGGACTATCCGGACAGCCCCATGGCGGTGGTCTTCGACGCCAAGGGCAAGACCTTTCGCGACGAGCTCTACGCCGAGTACAAGGCGCAGCGCCCGCCGATGCCCGACGACCTGCGCAGCCAGGTCGAGCCGCTGCACGCCTGCGTGCGCGCCCTCGGCCTGCCGCTGCTGTGCATCGAGGGGGTCGAGGCCGACGACGTCATCGGCACCCTGGCGCGGCGCGCCACCGAGGCCGGCCGCGATGCGGTGATCTCCACCGGCGACAAGGACATGGCGCAACTGGTCAACGGCCATATCACCCTGGTCAACACCATGAAGGACGAGACCCTCGACGAGGCCGGCGTGGAGCAGAAGTTTGGCCTGCCGCCGTCGCTGATCATCGACTTCCTGGCGTTGATGGGCGACAAGGTCGACAACATTCCCGGCGTGCCGGGGGTCGGCGAGAAGACCGCGCTGGGCCTGCTGCAGGGCATGGGCGGTGGCCTGGACGCCATCTACGCCGACCTCGACAAGGTCAAGACGCTGGACTTCCGCGGCGCCAAGACCCTGCCCAAGAAGCTCGAGGAGCACCGCGACCAGGCGTTTCTCTCCTACCAGCTGGCCACCATCAAGACCGACTGCGAGCTGCCGGTGGGGCTCGACGACCTGGAGATCGCCCACCCCGACCGCGAGGCCCTGCTCGAGCTCTATCGCGAGATGGAGTTCAAGGCCTGGCTATCGGAGCTGCTCGAGGGCAAGGACCAAGGCGTCGACGACGTGGCCGGCGGCACCGCCACGCCCCAGGCCGATAGCGACGAGCCGGCCGCGACTGCTGCCGCACGCGACGACGAGGTGATCGTCGACCAGGCCACGCTGGACGCCTGGCTGGAGCGGCTGCACCAGGCCGAGCGCTTCTGCTTCGATCTCGAAACCACCAGCCTCAACTACATGGAGGCGGAGATCGTCGGCGTGGGGCTGGCTCTGGCGCCCGGCGAGGCGGCCTATATCCCGCTCGGCCACGACTACCTCGACGCCCCGGCTCAACTCGACCGCGCGGCGGTGCTGGCGGCCCTCAAGCCGCTGCTGGAAGACCCGGCCAAGGGCAAGATCGGCCAGAACCTCAAGTACGATATCTCGGTGCTGGCCAACTACCAGATTAGTGTGGTCGGGCCGCTGGCCGACACCATGCTCGCCTCCTACGTGCTCAACTCCACCGCCACCCGCCACGACATGGACTCGCTGGCGCTCAAGTACCTCGGCGAGAAGACCATCAGCTTCGAGGAGATCGCCGGCAAGGGCGCCAAGCAGCTGACCTTCAACCAGATCGCCCTCGAGCAGGCCGCACCCTACGCCTGCGAGGACGTCGACATCACCCTGCGCCTGCAGCACGAGCTACGCCCGCGCCTCGAACGGGAGGGCCGGCTCGCCGCGGTGCTCGATGAGCTGGAGCTGCCGCTGGTGCCGGTGCTGTCGCGCATGGAGCGTACCGGGGTGGCCCTCGACGCCGAGCAGCTGCACACCCAGAGCCAGGCGCTGGCCGAGCGCATTCGTGAGCTCGAGGCCGAGGCCTTCGAGCTGGCCGGACGCGAGTTCAACCTCAGCTCGCCCAAGCAGCTCGGCGAGATCCTCTTCGAAGAGCAGAAGATCCCGGTGCTCAAGAAGACCCCCAAGGGCGCGCCATCCACCGCCGAGGCGGTGCTCGAGGAGCTGGCGCTGGACTACCCGCTGCCCAAGGTAATAATGGAGCACCGCGGCCTGGCCAAGCTCAAGTCGACCTACACCGACAAGCTGCCGCGGCTGGTCAATGCCACCACCAAGCGCCTGCATACCAGCTACCACCAGGCGGTCACCGCCACCGGACGGCTCTCTTCCAGCGACCCCAACCTGCAGAACATCCCGATTCGCACCGAAGAGGGGCGCAAGATCCGCCAGGCCTTCGTCGCCCGGCCCGGCTACCGCATCGTCGCCGCCGACTACTCGCAGATCGAACTGCGCATCATGGCCCACCTCTCCGAAGACAAGGGCCTGCTCGAGGCCTTCGCCGAGGGCCGCGACATCCACGCCGCCACCGCTGCGGAAGTATTCGGCGTGCCCCTCGACAAGGTCTCCGCCGACCAGCGGCGCAGCGCCAAGGCGATCAACTTCGGGCTGATCTACGGCATGAGCGCCTGGGGGCTGTCGCGGCAGCTGCACATCGAGCGCAACCAGGCCCAGACCTACATCGAGCGCTACTTCGACCGCTACCCCGGGGTGGCGCGCTACATGGACCGGATTCGCACCCAGGCCGCCGAAGACGGCTACGTCGAAACCGTGCTCGGCCGGCGCCTCTACCTGCCCGAGATCAAGGCCCAGAACCACGCCCGCCGCCAGGCCGCCGAGCGCACCGCCATCAACGCGCCGATGCAGGGCACCGCGGCGGACATCATCAAGCGCGCCATGATCGAGGTCGACGCCTGGCTACAGGGCAGCGCCAAGACGCCCTGCGAGTTCGACGCCTGGATGGTGATGCAGGTCCACGATGAGCTGGTCTTCGAGGTCAAGGAGGCCGACGTCGACGGCTTTATCGACGCGGTCAAGACGCATATGCGCGATGCCGCCGAACTGCGCGTGCCGCTGATCGTCGAGGCGGAGAGTGGGGCTAATTGGGACGAAGCTCACTAGGAAACGCTGAATTAAGGTCTGCGCGGGCGAATCACTGCGTTGCGCGGTGCTCGAAATCCTCACCTATACCCCATAGGCTCCGGTTTCTGTGCTCCGTGCGCCTTGTGCTTCATCCCGCTCGACGATTCATTCAACATTCCCTCTGGGAAGGGGGGATTACGCTCGTGACGCAACTCCCTCCTCCCCCTGAGATGGGTGAAAAAGCCTAGTACTGCAGCACCGTGGCGGTGCGCTGGGGCTCGAGGCTGACCTGCTCACCGATCTGCCACAGGGTGTGACTGGGGGTGATGGCGCAGAAGCGCTGGCCGTGCTGTTCCAGCAGGTAGAAGCAGTCGTGGCCGCGGAACTCGCGCTCGACCACGGTGGCGCCATGGCCGTCCGGGGCGGTAGCCAGGGCCAGATGCTCGGGGCGCAGCGAGACGCGAACCGGGCCGCGGCTGGCCGGGGTGATGGCCACCGGTCCCAGTGCGGTCTGGGCGATCTCGCCGTCGGCATCGCCGTCGAGCAGGTTGGTATGGCCGAGGAACTCGGCGACGAAGGCGGTGGCCGGGTGCTGATAGACCCGCTCGGGGCGGTCGACCTGGATCAGCTTGCCGGCGTGCATCACGCCGACCTGGTCGGCGAAGGAGAGCGCCTCGGCCTGGTCGTGGGTAACCAGAATCACCGAGGTGCCGGCGGCCTTGAACAGCTGGCGCACTTCCTTGCGGGTCGACTCGCGCAGCGCCGCGTCGAGGTTGGAGAACGGTTCGTCGAGCAGCACCAGCTGCGGCTCGGCGGCCAGGGTCCTGGCCAGCGCCACGCGCTGCTGCTGGCCGCCGGAGAGCTCGTCGGGCATGCGCTCGGCGAGGTCGGCCAGGCCGACCAGGTCGAGCCACTCACGGGCGCGGGCGGCGCGCTTGGCCTTGGGCAGGTGGCGCATGGCGAAGGCCACGTTCTGGCCCAGGCTCATGTGCGGAAACAGCGCATAGTCCTGGAACACGATGCCGATGCGGCGCTGCTGCGGCGGCTGGTCGAGGATACTCTTGCCGCGCAGCACGATGTCGCCGGCCTCGGGATGCTCGAAACCGGCGATCATGCGCAGGGTGGTGCTCTTGCCGCAGCCGCTGGGGCCGAGCAGCGCGAGGATCTCGCCGTTGCCGAGGGTGAAGCCGACATTCTCTACCGCCAGTGGATCCTGGGGCCGGTAGCGCTTGCATAGCCCATCGACGCTGAGCAGCGGCGCGGGGCGCCGGGGGGCGCTGGCCTGGGGAGTGGCGTTGAGATTGAGGGTGGTCATCGCTTGCCCTCTTTGGTTAACAGGAAGCCTACCGACAGGCTGGAGAACACCACGATGGCGGCGGCGAAGGGCGCGGCCTCGGCCAGCATGCCCTCGGAGGTACGGGTGAACACGGTCACCGCCAGGGTGGTGTAGCCGGTCGGTGCCAGCAAGAAGGTGATCGGCAGCTCTTTCATGCACAGCACGAAGACCAGTGCGACACCGGCCAGGATGCCGCGACGCAGGCGCGGGAAGATCACCCACAGGAAGGTGCTCAGCGGACCGTGGCCCAGCGAATGGGAGGCCTCTTCCATGTTGGGCCGGGTCTGCAGTAGGGCGCTGCGGATCGGCCCCAGGGCCAGGGCCAGCGAGGCCATCGCCCAGGTCACGATCAGCAGCGTCAGGGTCTGGTAGAGAAAGGGCGCGGTGCGCAGTGAGAAGAACACCATCGCCAGCGCCAGGGTCAGCGGCGGAATGGCATAGCCGATGTACGCCGAGCGCTCGATCAGCGTCGCCGCGGTGGAGCGGTAGCGCACCGTGAGGTAGGCGATCGGCAGGGCGAAGGCCGCCGACAGCAAGGCAGCGGGCAGCGCCGCGCCCGCCGAGCGCAGGAAGGTGCCCGGGACGCGGGCGAAGAAGCTCAGGTCGGGCGGTGCCAGTACCAGCCAGTAGCCGAGGATCAGCGTCGGCAGGCCTACCGAGGCGCCGAAGATCAGCACCAGGTAGGGGTAGGCCAGCCAGCGCAGGCGACCCAGGCGCATCGGCTTTACCGGCCGCGCCACCCCGGTACCCACGCGTGCCAGCTTGCGCTTGACCACCAGGCTGTCGAGCATCACGAAGCTGGCTGCCACCGCCAGCAGCATGATCGACAGCCAGGCGGCATAGATGCGGTCGAAGGCGCCGGAGTACTGGGTGTAGATGGCGTAGCTGAAGGCCTCGTAGCGCATCAGCGCCACGGCGCCGAAGTCGCCCAGCACGTAGAGGGTGATGACCAGCCAGCCGGCCATCAGCGAGGGGGCCAGGTGGGGCAGGATGATCTTGAGAAACACCTCGCGGTTGCCGTAACCGAGGCTCCTGGCGCTCTCTTCGAGGTTGCCGTCGAGGCCGGCCAGGGTCGCGCGCAGGTTGAGAAACAGATAGGGGAAGGTATACAGCGACAGCGCCAGCATGGCGCCGAAGTAGCCCTCGATGCGCGGCAGCTGCACGCCGGTGAGCTGGGCCAGTACGCCGTAGTTGCCGCCCAGGCCGATCAGCGCATAGGCCATCACATAGCCAGGCACCGCCAGCGGGATCACCCCGAGAATGGTCAGCAGGCGCTTGAAGCGGATGTTGGTGCGTACCACCAGCCAGGCCAGCGGCAGCGCCATCAGGGTGGTCATGGCCACCACGCCCAGCGCCAACGAGAGAGTGTTGAGCAGCAGGTCGAGGTTGCGCCGGCGCAGCACCAGGTTGGCGAGGGTTTGCGGGTCGGCCTCGAAGGCGCGCAGGCCGAGGTAGAACAGCGGTACCAGCATCGCCGCCGCCGCCACCAGCGAAGGCAGCAGGATATGCAGCGGCACGCGCCGCGTCCTGCCTTTCGGCGGCGTGCGGCGTGCGGCAGGGCTGGCAAGCTCGGCGCTGTTGCTCATCGTCTCTCGCTGTGTCGGTGTCGATTCAGGCCATGGCAGTCAAGCGCACGAGACCAGGGCGGCCTGTGCCGCCCTGGTCTCGACTCGCGCTGGCGCTGGCGGGGCTTACAGCAGCCCGGCATCGCGCAGCAGGTTCAGCGTGCCCTCGAGATCTTCCAGGTCATCCAGGTCGATCTGCGGGCTGACCTCCAGCAAGCGGTCGAAGTCCTCGAGTTCCGGGTTCTGGATCACGTCGCGGGTCACCGGGTACTCATAGACGCTGCCGGTGAAGTACTGCTGAGCGGCCGGCGACAGCAGGAAGCGTATGAATTCGAGTGCCGCGTCCTTGTTGTCACTGCTCTCCAGCACCGCGATGCCGGCGACGTTGACCAGGTTGCCGATGTCACCTTCGGCGAAGAAGGCTTGCGCCACCGGGTAGTCGCTATCGGCAGCCAGGAACCGCGGCAAATAATAATTGTTTACGAGCCCGAAGTCGATTTCCCCGTCGGCGACGCCCTGCACCTGGGTGGTGTTATTGCGGAAGGTCACCGCGCCGTTGTCGCGCATGCCCTCGAGCCACTCCTGGGTCCGCTCGTCGCCATACTCGACGCGCATCGCGGTGATGAACGACTGGAAGGAGCCGTTGGTGGGCGCCCAGCCGACGCGGCCTTCGTAGCGCTCGTCGGTAAGATCGAAGATGCTCTCGGGATATTCGTCTTCACTGACCCGCTCCGGCGAATAGGCGAACACCCGGGCGCGGCCGCTGGCGGCGACCCAGTTGCCGGTCTCGCTGGTATAGATGCCGGGCAGGCCCTCGTAGATGTCATCGGGCAGCTCGGCGAGCAGGCCGGCCTGGCTGATGGCGCCCATGGCACCGGCGTCCTGGCCCCAGTAGAGATCGGCGGGCGAACGCTGGCCCTCTTCCTGCAGCAGTACCGCCAGCTGGGCGGTATCGCCGTAGCGCACGTTGACGTTGATGCCGGTGTTGCGCTCGAACTGCTGGATGATCGGCTCCACCATCGACTCGCCGCGCCCCGAATAGAGGGTCAGGTCGGCGGCGGCGATGGGGGCTGCCAGCAGCGTGGAGAGCAGCGTGGCAGAAGCGATGACGTTCTTTTGCATGACGATATCCGTTGTCGTGTTGCATGGGGTGGTTGGCGCCTGTAGGTACGATAGCAAGAAATAATCTGATTGCAAATGATAATGATACGCAAATTGCTTTAGTGCCGATGCGGCGCGCCGATGCCTGGTGCGCCCGGCACAGGATTCTCTACACTGTGCCCTCGATGAGACAGGAGCCGAGCATGATGGAGGCCCGCAATCTGCCAGCGCTGCAGGCGTGGTGCGATCGACTCGCCGCGCGGCGCTGGCGCGGCCTGGTGTGGATATCCGCCAGCCCCGAGCAGTGCCTGGCCCGGGCGCTGGCGATCTGGCAGCGCACCCCCGCGCGGGGGCTGTGGATCGCCCCTGAGGCCCCGCCAGGCGTCGCCGACGCCGCCTGGCTGCCGGCGGACAAGGCGCGCACTCGGCTCGGCGGCGAGCAGGCGCTGGTGGTGTTCGACGCCGTCAGCGAAGGGGCCGGCTTCGATCCCGACGCCTTCGGCGCCCTCAGCGGCACCCTGGTGGCCGGCGGGCTGCTGGTGCTGCTCACCCCGCCCGACTGGGGTGCGCGGCCGGATGCCGACTACCGGCGGCTGGCCGATCATCCGTACCGGCCGGCACATCTGACCTCGCGCTATCTGCAGCGCCTGGCGCGACAGCTCGAGGCCGCCCCGCATATCGCCCGCTGGACGGCCAGCGACACGCTGGCGCTGCCTGCCCTGCCGGCGTCCGACGAAGATGCCGGCGGCACCGGCGAGGATCCCGCCTGCGCCACCGCGGATCAGGCCCGGGCAGTGACGCGACTGCTGCGCCTGCGCCGGCGCCGTCCGCTGGTGATCAGCGCCGACCGCGGCCGCGGCAAGAGTGCAGCGCTGGGCATCGCCTGCGCGCGCTGGCTGGCCAAGGGCGAGCAAGAGATTCTGGTCACTGCGCCGCGCCCGGCGGCGGTGGAAACGCTGTTCATGCACCTCCAGCGCCACTGTCCCGACGCGCGTCGCCAGGGTTATCAGGTCAGCCTGACCCGCGATGCCCAGGTTCAGCGGGTGCGTTTCGTGGCCCCGGATGCCTTGGCCGAGACCCACGGTGCGGCGGCCGGCCCCGGTAGCCTGCTGCTGGTGGACGAGGCCGCGGCGATCCCTGCGGCGCTGCTGGCCGACTGGCTGGCGCGCTTTCCGCGCATCGCCTTCGCCACTACCGTGCACGGCTATGAGGGCTCGGGGCGCGGCTTTGCGCTGCGCTTCATGCCCCACCTGCAGCGCCACGCCCCTGACTGGCGAGCCTGCACGCTGACCACGCCGGTGCGCTGGGCCGCAGGCGACCCCCTCGAGGCGCTGACCCACCGGCTGCTGATGCTGGATGCCGAACCGCCGGCGCTGCCAGCGCAACGCGATACGGCCATTGCCCAGCACCGCTGGAAGCGTGCATCGCTGGCGGTCGACGAGGTGCGCCTCGCTGGGCTGTTCGGCCTGCTGGTGCAGGCCCACTACCGCACCCGGCCCAGCGACCTGCGCCGCCTGCTGGACGGCCCCGGGGTCTCGATCACCACCCTCGAGCAGGCGGGCACGCCCCTCGCCGTGTCGCTGTGCGGTGAGGAGGGCGGTTTCTCGGCCGAGCTGGCCGAGCGAGTGGCCCGCGGCGAGCGCCGCCCGCGCGGCCATCTGCTGGCCCAGTCGCTGGCCGCCCACGCCGGCAGCCGTCGGGCGCTGACCTCGCGGGTACGCCGCATCATGCGCATTGCGGTGCACGCCGATGCCCGCCGCCAGGGCATCGGCCGGCAACTGCTGGACGCCGAGGTCGAGCGCGCCCGGCGCGATGGCATCGACCTGCTGGGTGCCAGTTTCGGCGCCGACCCCGAGCTGATGGCCTTCTGGCATGCCGCCGGCTTTCGCGCCGTCCGCCTGGGCCTGAGCCGCGAGACCGCCACCGGCGAGCATGCGCTGATGGTGGCCATGCCCACCAGCGACGCGGGGCGGGCGCTATGCGCCGGCCTTGCCGAGCGCTTCCAGCGCCTGCTGCCGACCCTGTTGGCCTACGAGCTGAAGGGCCTGGAACCGGCGGTGGCCGCGACGCTGCTCGCCGAAGGCCAGGCGCCGCCGCTGGATACCGAACAGCGCCGCGACCTCGACGATGTGACCCTGGGAGGGCGCGAGCCGGCGCTGGTGCGCCCGGCGCTGCAGCAGCTGGTACGGCGCGGCCTGGCCGCCGGCGCGGCCCGCGATGGCGACGCCTGGCTGCTGGTGGCCTGGCTGTTCCAGGCCCGCGATAGCGCCTGGCTGGCCGAGCGGCTGGGACTCAGCGGGCGGCGCGAGGTGCAGGCACGGCTGCGCGAGGCGCTGACCCGCTGGCGCGACTGGGCGCGATAAAGGGCCATGGCCACCGGCGTATTAGTCCCGAGCGCTGCTGATATCTGCGACAGCCCTGGCCGGGATGAGGGGACGCTTTCCCTGGCGGCGAGCGGTCAGTAAAGTAATCAAGTTATCTCTCATGCAGGCCGATCATGAACGCACATCTCGACCAGTTGGCGCCGCAGGCGCTGTGGCAGCACTTTCGCACGCTGTGCAATACCCCGCGGCCGTCGGGGCAAGAGGCGGCGCTGATAGCCACCCTAGAAGCCTGGGCCGATGCCCGGGGCCTGGCTCACGACCGCGACGCCTACGGCAACCTGCGTCTCAAGAAAGCCGCCTCGCCGGGCCATGAGTCAGCCCCCGGGGTGATCCTGCAGGGCCATCTCGACATGGTCGCCCAGGCCAATGCCGAGCATGCCCATGACTTTACCCGCGACCCCATCGACACCTACGTCGAGGACGGCTGGCTGCGCGCCCGCGGCACCACGCTGGGCGCCGACAACGGCCTGGGGGTGGCGGCGGCGCTGGCGATTCTCGAAGACGACTCGCTGGTGCATGGTCCGCTGGAGGCGCTGTTCACCCTCGAGGAGGAGACCTCGATGGGCGGTGCACTGCAGCTCGCCGAGGGCTGGCTGGAGGGGCAGCTGCTGCTCAACCTCGACTCCGAGGATCGCGGTGAGGTGTATATCGGCTGCGCCGGCGGGGCTGACGTGGTGGTCGAGGCGCAGCTGCCGACCAGCGCGCTGAGCGAAGGCGAGCGGCCCTACCGGTTGGCATTGACCGGCCTGCGCGGTGGCCATTCGGGGATCGATATCGCCAAGGGCCTCGGCAACGCCAATCGGCTGATGATGCGTGCGCTGCGGGCGCTGGCGCCCAGCGGCGCGCGGTTGATCGACTACCAGGGCGGCACCCTGCGCAATGCCCTGCCGCGGGAAGCCTTCGCCACCCTGGCCCTGGCCGAGGATGAGCTGGCCGCGGCCGAGGCGCGGCTCGCCGCGCTGGGCGAGGAGCTGCGTAGCGAGCTTGCCGGGGTCGACGAGGGGCTGACGCTGAGCCTGTCGGCGAGCGATGAGGTGGCCGGCGCGGCGCTGACGCCCTCCGCCAGTCACCTGCTGGTCGACGCCCTGCATGCCGCCCCCTGCGGCGTCGAGCGCATGAGCACTGAGGTGCCCGGTGTGGTCGAGACCTCCAACAACCTCGGCGTGGTGTCGCTCGACGACGGGCGTTTCCGGCTATGCGCGCTGGTGCGCTCGCTGCGCGATAGCGCCACCCAAGACATGGCCGACCGCTTCAGCGCGCTGTTCGGCCTGATCGGCGCGCGCACCCGGATCGAGAACGCCTACCCCGGCTGGACGCCTGCGCCGCACAGCCCGCTCCTGGAGCGCTTCAAGCGGCTGCATCGCGACCAGCTAGGCGTCGAGCCGGCGGTCAAGGTGATCCATGCAGGCCTCGAATGCGGCATCCTCGGCGGCAAGTACCCGCAGCTGGAGATGATATCCTTCGGGCCGCAGATCCGCGGCGCCCACTCGCCGGACGAGCGCGTCGAGATCGACTCGGTGAACGAATTCTGGCAGCTGCTGCGCGGGCTGGTGGAGGATCTGGCCACGCCTGGCGCAAGCCCCCAGGCCTGAAACGCCAGCGGCCGCCCCTAGGCGGCCGCTGACAATCTCGTGCGCCGAAGGCTGGCTCTCAGCCGAGGTAGGCGCCGAGCATCCACACACTCTTCTCCTGCTCGCGGATATAGTCGCCGACCTGGGCGGCGGTGCCCTCGTCGTCGGCATCCGAGGCCAGCGAGAGGATCTCGCGCTGCAGCTCGATCAGCGTCTGGTAGCCGGTGAGCACCCCGCGCACGCAGGTCGCGCCGTCATGAACGTTCTTCTCTTCCTGGATACTGGCGGTGGCCACGTAGTCGCTGTAGGCGTGGATCGGCTGGTGGCCGAGGGTCAGGATGCGCTCGGCGACCTCGTCGATCTTGGTCAGCAGGTCGGTGTAATACTCCTCGAACTTGGCGTGCAGCTCGAAGAACTCCGGCCCCTTGATGTTCCAGTGGTAGCCGCGCACGTTCATATAGAAGACCTGGTAGTTGGCCAGCAGCGCGTTGAGCTTGTCGGCCAGCTGGCTGGCGCTGGCCGGGTGCAGGCCAATGGCGTTGGTATCGGACATGCGGTTGCCTCCTCGATCCCTGATGATGAATGCCCATGAGTCTACTGGGCGTGGCGCGTGGCGGTTAGCGAATTGTCGCCATGATCGCCATAGCGCCAGGCAATGGCGCCATCACGGCGCCTGTGCATAGGTGATGCCGCTCCTTGAGGCGTTTTTCAACCGCGACCTGCATTGAACAGCCGCGCCACGCCTTCGGCGCGCTCGCTGAGCAGCTCGGCGCAGCGTGTCAGCGCCTCGTCGAGGGCCATCGGGCCGTCGGCCAGTGCGAAGGCGGCACTGATGCCTTGGTCATGGCAGGCCTGCCAGCCCTCGCCGAGACGCCCCACCAGTGCCACGCAGGGCACGCCGTTGGCCGCGGCGCGCCGCGAGATGCCCACCGGGGTCTTGCCCGACAGGCTCTGGCCGTCGAGCTGGCCTTCCCCGGTAATCACCAGGTCGGCCTCGGCCAGCAGCGCCTCGAAGCCGACCTGCTGCATGACCAGCTCGATACCCGGCCGTAGTTCGGCGCCGAAGAAGGCGCGGGCGGCGAAGCCCATGCCGCCGGCGGCACCCGCCCCGGGGAGGTCGCGGTGATCGTTGCCGAGCGCCGCGGCGGTGCTGTCGGCGAAGTGCGCCAGTGCCGCATCGAGGGTCGCCACGTCGGCCTCGCTGGCGCCTTTCTGGGGCCCGAAGATGGCGCTGGCGCCGCGCTCGCCGAGCAGCGGGTTATCGACGTCCACGGCGGTCTCCACCTGAAGCTCGGCGAGGCGCGGGTCGAGGCCGCTCAGGTCGAGGGTCTGCAGCTCGGCCAGCGCGGCGCCGCCGGGCGCCAATGGCTTGCCCTCGGCATCCAGCAGCCGTGCGCCAAGCGCCTCCAGCATGCCGGCCCCGGCGTCGTTGGTGGCGCTGCCGCCGAGGGTCAGCAGCAGCGTCTCGGCGCCGGCATCCAGCGCCGCCAGGATCAATTCGCCGACGCCATGGGTGGTGCTGTGCAGGGCGCTGCGCTGCTCGCGGGGGATCTGCTGCAGGCCGCTGGCTTCGGCCAGCTCGATAAACGCACGGCGGGTCTCGGCGTGCCAGCCCCAGGCCGCCTGGCACGGGCGGCCGAGGGCGTCCTGAACGGTTTGCACGCGGCGCTCGGCGCCGGTGGCGTCGAGCAGCGCATCGAGGGTGCCCTCGCCGCCGTCGCCCATCGGGCAGCGCGTCAGCGTGGCATCGGGCAGGACGCGCTGGATGCCGTGGGCAATGGCGCGCGCGGCGTCGCTGGCGGGGAGTGCATCCTTGTAACTATCGGGGGCAATCAGTATATGCATGGGCGTCTCGTCGGCGAATGGAGATAACTGAGCTTATCCTAGCCTGCTGTGGTCATAGCAGCAGAGAGTGGGGCACTGCAAGGGCAGCGTTTTCGACGTAGACTGCCTGCAGCGACGCGGAGGAGAGCCAATGCAGCAAGGACGATGGCGCTATTTTTGGTGGCTGCCGCTGGTGACGCTGGCGGGCTGTGCTGCCGGTCCGGCGACGCTGCCGGAGCACCGGGGTGGGGCGCCGGCAGAGTGCCGCTGGGCGCTGGGCGACGACGAGCGCGGCGCGGTGACACGTGCCGCCGTGGACGTGCTGGAGCGCGAGGGTTACCGCATCACCCACACCGAGGCCTCGATGGGCATCGTCAGCGCCGAGCGTAGCCGCGTGCTGCCCGGCTATGGCGCCCGCTACGACGACCGCTGGTCGCGCGGCAGCGGCGTATTCGGCAGCATCGGCGGCGGTGTCGGCAGCGGCGGCCAGGTATCGGTGGGTTCCGGGGTCGGCTTCGGCATTGGCGTTGGCGGCGGTCGTGCCGGCTATGGCGGCGGCTTCCCGGCCGACGCCACGCGCATCGAGCGCGTGTCGCTGGTCGTGCCCCGCGAGCAGGTGCTGGTCTCCCAGGATAGTCGGGTGATTGATGCCGAAGGCGCGGTACGTGAATCGCGCAGCGGCGATGCCAGCTTGTGTCGGGCAATTGAACAAGCCGTGGCAGCCGAACGGGGGGCGCCATGACTCGCGATCTTGCTCGACGGCTGCTGATCCTCGCACTGCTGGCGCTGCTCGGCGCCTGCGCCGCCGCGCCGATGGCCCCGGAACCGCGCGCCTTCGTGCTGCCGGTGGAGCGCCAGGCGGCGCTGGCGGCGGGGATAGAAGTGTTGGCCGAGCGCGGCTACGTGATTCGCCACGCCGATGCCGAGTTGGGCCGTGCCGACGCCGTCTCGGCGGTCTGGCCTGGCTATCGACTGCGCCTCGAGGTCGAGGAGAGCCCCCACGGCGCCTTGATCTCGCTCAGCGGGCAGCGCGGCAATCAGCCGTTGGCCCCCGAGAGTCTCGACCCCCTGCTGGTGGACTTGCAGGCCGCGTTGGGGCTGGCACCATGAGCCCCATGACAGGATCTCCAACCTAGATGTTCGAGCGAAAAGTGAAACGCATGACAGCAAGCACAGGATATTTCTGTTGGCGGCGACTGGCACTCGGCGTGGCGTTGACGCTGCTGCCGTGCCTGGCCTGGGCGCACCCCCACGGCTGGATCGACATGAGCATGCGCGTGATCCTCGATGACGAGGGGCGCGTCGAGGCGCTGCACCAGCGCTGGCGGATGGATCCCTTCTACAGCCTGGTACTGCTCGAGGAACTCGGCCGCGCCCAGGGCGAGGAGAGCCTCGAAGAGCGCCTCGACCTGCTGGGCATGGAGATCCGCGACACTCTGGCGCCCCAGGGCTACTTCACCGAGCTGCGACACGCCGACGACACGGTGGCGCTGGGCGACGTGGAGGAGTACACGGTGATGGAGCGTGACGGGCGCGTCGAGTTCGTCTTTCTGCTGCCGCTGGAAGCGCCGCTGGCCCTGAACGGCGAACCGCTGGCCTATCGCGTCTACGACCCCACCTATTACATCGAGGTGCTGCACGAAGAGGAGGGCGACGGCCCCAGTGATGCGGCACTGGTAATGGCCGGTGCCGACCAGCGCTGCCAAACCCGCATCATTCCGGCCGATCCCGATCCGGCACGGGTAGCACAGGCGGCGCGGCTGGATATCACCGACGAGGCACCGGACGGCCTGGGCCGCTACTTCGCGGAAACGGGAGAGATCCAATGCGACGTATGAGCGGCGCGGTGTGGCTGGGTGGCCTGCTCGGCATCCTGGCCGTGGCCGGGTTGATCTGGCTGTTCCAGGGCGGGGCCCAGGCGATCAGTCTGCAGGTGGTGGCCTGGCAGCGCGACCTGCACCGTGCGCTGACGCTGGCGATCACCGAGCTGTCGGGCACGCCGTCGCCGGCGGCCTGGGCAACCCTGCTGGGCATCAGCTTCGGCTACGGGGTCTTCCACGCCGCCGGGCCCGGTCACGGCAAGGCGGTGTTGACCACCTACCTGCTCTCCCAGGGCGGTGCCCTGCGTCGCGCCCTGGCGCTGTCGTGTGCCGCCTCGTTGCTGCAGGCGCTGGTGGCCATTTCGCTGGTGGCCGTGCTGGTCTATGGCCTGGGCTGGCTGACCCGCCAGGCGATGGGCTCGGTGGTATGGGTCGAGCAGGCCAGCTTCGCCATGGTCACTCTGCTCGGCCTATGGCTGTGCTGGCGCGCCGTGCGTCAGCTGCGGCACTCGCCGGCGTCGGCCAGCGTCGGCGCCGCAGCGACCCATCGAGACACGGCGGGCGGCGACCTTCACCACCATCATCATGAGCACTGCGGCTGCGGCAGTGCCCACCATGTCGACCCTCAGCAGGCGGCGGACTGGCGTACCGCGTTGGCGACGGTAGTGGCGATCGGCATGCGCCCGTGCAGCGGTGGGGTGCTGCTGCTCGGCGCGGCATCGCTGCTCGGGCAGTTCTGGGTCGGGGTCAGTGCGGTGCTGGTGATGGCGGTGGGCACGGCGCTGGCGGTGTCGGCGCTGGCCTTGGCCAGCGTCATGGCGCGTGGCTGGGCCGAGCGGCGCTTGGCGCGGCAGGCCAGCGCCAGCCGCGTACAGCGCATGGTGGGTTGGGCCGCCCTGGCGGGCGGGCTGACCATCGTGCTGCTCGGCGTGTCGCTGTCGGTGGCCGGCGTCAGCTCGCCGAGTCGTGATCCGCTGCTGACGCCGGGGACCGAACGCGGCGGCCAGACCCAGGACGACGCGGCTCCGGCGCCGCGCTCCTCGCCTTTCGGCTAGTGCTCGAAGCGCATGCCCTCGACCAGCGCCAGCACCAGGTCGCGGCGTTCGGCCTGGCCATCCAGGTCATAGGGTTGGGCCTCGCCGTGGCCCCATACCGGCGCCGGCCAGGCGGCATCGTCGCGGTGGCGCACGATCACGTGGACGTGCAGCTGGGAGACGACGTTGCCGAGGGCAGCAATATTCAGCTTGTCGCCACCCAGCGCACTCTTGAGCTCGCTGCCCAAGCGGGTGGCTTCCCGCCACAGCTGGGCCTGGTCCGCCTCGCTGAGGTCGCTGACCTCGCAGGCGCCGTTGCGCCGCGGCACCAGCACCAGCCAGGCGAAGCGTGCATCGTTCATCAGCAGTACCCGCGATAGCGGTAGCTCGGTGACGGGATAGGTGTCGGCCTCGAGCCGCGGGTCAAGGGTGAGTTCGTGCATGGTGCCTCCTCGGGCCGAATAGTCATAACGCCGATCTGTACAGCTGCTAGATTGATAGCAGCGCGGACCTTTCCGCCAGACCAGTCAAGGAACGAGGATATGACCATGAAACGGTTATCAGCTGCTATTCTACTCTCGCTGTTCACCCTGTCGCTGCTCAGCGGCTGTAACACCATGCGCGGTGCAGGCGAGGATATCGAGGCGGGTGGAGAGGCCATTCAGCGCTCGGCGGATTGAGCCAGCCCGATTGTGCAAAGTCAGGGTATGGCTGTTAGGCTGACTAAGGCCATTACTTCAAGGAAGGAATGGACGACACGGATCCCAAACCGTTGTTTGCTACATACCAGTGTTAAGGAGAACACAGATGAAAAAAGCGATTGCCCTCAGTTTTGCCCTGCTCATGGCCGCTGGCGCCCTGGCGGGCTGCAACACCATGGACGGCGCCGGCCAGGACGTCGAGCGCGGTGGTGAAGCGGTGCAGGATGCAGCCAACTAAGCATTCTGCGTGTGTCAGATAAGCTGTTGCGGGCGGGCCGGTTGGCTCGCCCGCTTTACGTATGGCCTTATCCATGATGACAAGGAGTCAGCATGCTTACCCTTCCACGTTACCTGCCGGCGCTGGCGGCAAGCCTGGCACTGGCCGCCTGTACCAGTGCCGGCCCCAGCGTGCCGCGCGAGCCGGCCCCGGAGCCACCCAGCGTGACCCAGCGCGGTGATACCTGCGGCGCCCGCACGGTGCAGGACCGCGTCGGCCGCGACTTCGACGAGGCGCTGCGCGGGTCCATCGAGGCGGAGAGCGGTGCCGCAACGGTACGGGTGCTGCGTCCCGGCGATGCGGCAACCATGGATCATCGCCCCGACCGCCTCAATATCCGCCTCGACGACGACCGTATCGAGCAGATCACCTGCGGCTAGGCGCTCAGCGTAGAATCAGGATCACGCAGGCGGCGGTCATGGCGCCCATGCTGGCATTGAACAGCCGCCAGGCGCGGGGCGTCTTGAGGACGCGGCCGATGGCGGTGCCAAAGCCGGCCCACAGGGCGATGCAGGGCAGCGCCACCAGCTCGGCGAAGGCGGCCAGCAGCAGCGCATTGAGCACCGTGTCGCCGCCCTGAGGCAGGAAACCGGCCATCAGCGCCAGGCCCATCACCCACGCCTTGGGGTTGGCGAACTGGAAGGCGGCGGCCTGCCAGAAGGTCAGCGGCCGGCCCTCGCCACGCAGGCGCAGGTCCGGCGGCGGGGCGGTAGCGATCTTCCAGGCCAGGTAGAGGAGATAGCCGCTGCCCACCAGGCGCAGCGTGGTCTGCACCAGCGGGTAGCGCTCGAACAGCAGACCCAGGCCCAGGGCGATGCCGGCAAACAGCGCGAAGCAGCCGCCGAGAATGCCCAGCATGTGGGGCATGGTGCGCCAGAATCCGTAGTTGGCCCCGGAGGCGGTGAGCATCACGTTGTTGGGCCCCGGGGTGATGGTCATCGACATCATGTAGAGCGCCGCCGGGCCGAGAAAGGCCAATCCTTCCAGCATGATTGTATCCATTCAATTTGAGTTTTTCTGCTTGATTGTGTCGCTTTTGTCAGCATAATCTTGCAGTAATTAACGTCAATGGATTTATTGTCACCATGACAATCTGGGTGCCCCCGCTCTCTCCCCACGGCCCGCGCTACCGGGCGCTTAGTGAGGCCATTGTTGCGGCCATCGAGGGCGGCGAGCTCGCCGCCGGCGACCGCCTGCCGCCCCAGCGTCGCCTGGCCGATGCGCTGGGCGTCACGGTGGGCACCGTGACCCGCGGCTATGCCGAGGCCGAGCGCCAGGGCTGGCTGGTGGCCAGGGTAGGTAGCGGCACCTATGTGCGCGACGCTGCGGCGGCGCCGGCCTTTCCTACCCCGGGCGCCGAGGGCGAGGCCGGCCTGATCGATCTCAGCCTCAGCCTGCCGCCGCCGCATCCGCTGCGCGCCGAGGCGCTGGGCAGGGCGCTGAGTGGTATGGCGCAACAGCCGCGGCTGCTGCAGGCGGCGGTGGAGTACCAGGCCGCCGAGGGCCTGCTCGAGCAGCGCCGGGTGCTGGCCGACTGGCTGGCCACGCTGGGCATGGCGCTGCCCGCCGAGGAGCTGCTAATCACTCAGGGCGGGCAGCACGGCATCAGCCTTGCGCTGACCACGCTGCTGCGCCCCGGCGAGCGGCTGGCCGCCGATGCGCTGACCTACCCGGGGCTGATCGGTGCCGCCCAGCAGGCGCATCTCAAGGTCGACGGCATCGCCATGGACGCCGACGGCATGGACGTCGAGGCGCTGGCACGGCTGTGCATGCGCCAGCCGCCGCGGCTGGTCTACGTCACCCCGGATCAGAACAACCCTACCGGGGCCAGCCTCAGCGAGGCGCGCCGGCGGCGGCTGGTGGCGCTGGCCCGCGAATACGATATCTGGCTGCTCGAGGACGGCGTGCAGTATCTGCCCGCCGAGGCGCGAGGCACGCCGCTCTATCGGCTGGCGCCGGAGCGTACGCTGTTCGTGTTCAGCACCGCCAAGGTGCTGGCCGGGGGGCTGCGGATAGGCGTGCTACGCGCGCCTGAGCGGCTGCGCGAGCGGCTGGCGGCTAGTCTCAGGGCGCAGAGCTGGATGGTGCCGCCGCTGATGATCGAGGCGGTCTGTCAGTGGCTGGCCAGCGGTGACGCCGAGACGCTGCTGGCATGGCAGTGCGACGAGCTGGCGGCACGCCAGGCGCTGGCCCGGCGCCAGTTGGCCGGCTTCGAGGTCAGCGGCCAGCCGCTGGGGGCCAACCTGTGGCTGACGCTGCCTAGCGGCATGCGTAGCGCGGCGCTGGTCGAGGCCCTGGCGAGCCGCGGCGTGCGCGTCACCAGCGCCGAGCCGTTCTGCGTGGGCAGCGAACCCGCACCCCAGGCGATTCGCCTCTGCCTCAGCGCGGCGGCCTCGCGCGGGGCCCTCGAGCAGGCGTTGCAGACTCTGCTCGAGGTGCTCGACGCGCCGCCGCTGGCGCCGGCCACGTTATAGAGAAAATCTACCTAGTCGTAGCGGTCCTTCCAGCGCTGCCTCCGCACCTGCTCCTTGAGTACCTCGAGCATATCCACCAGCACCTTCTCGGTCACCGCATCGCTGTGGCTGTCGACCTTGAGCCAGGCCTCCAGGCTGCTGTCGGCAACCCGCTCCAGCAGCTGCTCGAACTCCGGTGAGCGCAGCCCGTTGGCGGCCTCTTCCACCAGCCGGCAGGCGATATCGCTGAGGGTGTCGTCGAGCGCTGCACTCAGCTGGCGGCCCATCGGCAGGCGCCGCAGGCGCTGGATCTCGGGGCTGTTCTCCAGGGTGCGGCCGACCAGCGCGCTGACGTAGCGCATCAGGTCGCCGCGGTTGTGTCGGTAGGCGCTGCCGGCCATGTCCTCCAGCCGGCGGGTGATCTCATGGACCAGCGCCTGCTTGCGCGGCATCACCACCTCCTCGATCACGCGCCCTGACAGCGAGTCGCTGGCCTGCACCTGCTGCTGGATATTGCCCAGCAGGCGCAGCGCAATGCGGTCGGAAAGCTCCTCGAGCAGGATGTCGTAGTACTTGGCGACGAAGGCGTAGAGCTGCCACTGGCGCACATCGATCAGCCCCAGCCGGTGCAGGCGCTGGACCAGCGAGATCACCCGCAGCACGCGCAGCAGCCGGAAGCCGCCCACCGGGATGCAGCCGAGCACGTCGTACCAGTGCACGAAGGGGTAGAAGAACCAGCGGTGATAGCGGCGCTCGATGATCGCCACTGCCCAGCCGAGCAGAACATCGGCGACGAACACCGCCACGAACATCAGGTCGATGGCGATGAAGTTGGCGTGGATACGCTGGTCGTAGGCCTGGTGAAGCCCCGGCGCCAGGCGCTCGAAGGCCGCATTCAGCGGGTCGAGCAGGAACAGCCCGTCGATCAGCAGCAGGCTCAGGTTGGCGATCACCAGCAGCATGATCAGCACATCCCACACCAGGTGCAGGCGCTCCAGGGCGGGACTCAGGGCGTGTCGTGCGGGCATGGCGTCTCCTTCGCCTGGGGGGCACGCGCGGGCATCAGCCCGGCGTATCGCCCGCCGGCTGGGTCGCATAGTGGTGCGCATGGGTGCGCCGGGCCTCCTCTTCGGCCTGCTTGCGCAGCTTCTTGCGCAGCGCGGCCTTGTCGAAGCGCAGCTTCTGCAGCGGCGTGTCGAGCCTGAGCGGCGGTACCAGCGCCGGCGTGCCGTCCTCGTCCACCGCGACCATGGTCAGGTAGCAGCTGTTGGTGTGGCGGATCACCTTGTCGCGGATGTTCTCGGCCACCACCTTGATGCCGATCTCCATCGACGAGCGGCCGACGTGATTGACCATGGCCAGGAAGGTGACCAGCTCGCCGACGTGGATCGGCTGCTTGAACAGCACCTGGTCCACCGACAGCGTCACCACGTAGCTGCCGGAGTAGCGGCTGGCACAGGCGTAGGCCACCTCGTCGAGCTTCTTGAGGATCGCCCCGCCGTGGACCTTGCCGCTGAAGTTGGCCATGTCCGGGGTCATCAGCACGGTCATCGAGAGTTCATGCTGACCGGAGAGGGCGTGTTCGTCCATCGAGTGTGTCCTTATGAGCGGTGTTGACAGCATAGCGCCTTGCCCCCGGCCGGGGACAAGGCGTTTCGTTGCTAGCGGATGGGCTACCGGCCTAGAACCAGGTCAGCCCCACCGAAATGATCGCCCCGGTGACGAACAGCTGGATCAGGCAGAAGCCCATGATGTCCTTGGCCTTGAGCCCGGCGATGGCCAGCACCGGCAGCGCCCAGAACGGCTGCAGCAGGTTGGTCCAGGCATCGCCCCAGGCCACTGCCATGGCGACCCGCGAGACGTCGGCGCCGAGCGCCTCGGCGGCGGGCAGCATCACCGGTGCCTGGACCGCCCACTGGCCGCCGCCGGAGGGCACGAACAGGTTGACGATGCCGGCGCTGATGAACGACCAGAACGGCAGCGAGGTCTCGGTGGCAAACGACACCAGCCCCTCGGACATGCTCTGGGCTAGCCCCGACTCGACCATGATCGCCATGATGCCGGCGTAGAAGGGGAACTGGATGACGATCCCGGCGCCGCCCTTGATCGCCTCGTGCAGGCAGTCGAGCAGGCGCCGCGGGGTGCGGTGCAGGACGATGGCCAGGAACAGGAACAGGAAGTTGACGATGTTGAGGTTGAGGCTGCCGCCGCGCAGCAGGAAGTGATCGGCGAGGAAGATCAGCCCGGGAATCCCTACCAGCCAGGCCAGCGCCTGGCTGTTCTCGAGCCGCTCGGCGGGGCGCGTGACGCGGCTGCGGACGGGCGGTGTATCGTCGAGCTGGGCGGGATCGATGTACACGCTGTCCTTTTCATCGGGCAGCATCATGCGGTTGACCAGCGGCACGGCGATGAACAGGCAGACCACGATCGCCAGGTTGAAGAAGGCGAAGATGGTACTGCCGGTACCGACCACGCCGATCTGCTCGACAGTGAAGTGGCCGTCGGTGGCGATGGTCAGCGGGATCGAGCCGGCCAGGCCGCCGTGCCAGACCACGAACCCCGAGTAGGCGCTGGCGACCAGCAGCCGATAGTCGACGCGGATCTGGCGCGCCAGCTCCTTGGCGAACAGCGCCCCGACCACCAGCCCGAAGCCCCAGTTGATCCAACTGGCGGCCAGCGACACCACGGTGACCAGCAGGATCGCGCCGCCGGCGTTATTGGCCTTGCCGGCCAGCCGCTCGAGCAGGCGCTTGACCGGCGGCGAGCTGGCCAGCATGAAGCCGGTCACCAGCACCAGCAGCATCTGCATCGAGAACGCCAGCAGCCCCCAGAAGCCGTCGCCCCAGAAGCGCATCACCGCCAGCGGCGTCTGGCGCTCCACGGCGATGGCGGCGGTAGCGGCGATCAGGGTCAGCAGCAGCACGAAGATATAGGGATCGGGCAGGTAGCGCTCCACCAGTCGGACGGCGGGGCGTGACAGGAACTTGAGCATGGCGTGGTCGCTTTTATTGGTTGGGTAGGTCCAAGCTAGCGCATTCAGCCTGACTTGGCCGCCAGGGCCGGGTCAACGCTGGCTCGCCAACGCTGGCGCCGGTAGTGCAGGTAGTAACCGCCGAGGGTCGCCGAACGCACCAGGGTGAAGGCGGTGAAGGCCAGCCACAGGCCATGGTTGCCGAGGCCCTGGGTCAGCCACCACAGCGGCAGGTAGACGGCCAGGCCGATGAAGATGCTGTTGCGCATTTCGCGACTGGCGGTGGCGCCGATGAACACCCCGTCGAGCAGGTAGCTCCACACCGCCAGCAGCGGCATGATGATCATCCACGGCAGGTACTGCGCCGCCGTGGCGCGCACCTCGGGGAGGTCGGTGAGCAGCGCGATCAGCGCCTGGCCGCCGAGCAGGAAGGCCAGCGACGCCGCGCCGGCGGCGAACAGCGAGAAGCGCGCCGCGGCGCGCACTGCGGTGGCGAACTCGTCCCAGCGGCGGCGCCCCACCGAGCGGCCGACCAGCGCCTCGGCGGCATGCGCGAAGCCGTCCAGGGCGTAGGAGGTGAGCATGATGAACTGCAGCAGCACGGCGTTGGCGGCGAGCACGGTGTCGCCCTGGCTGGCACCCTGGGCGGTGAAGAAGGCCATCGCGAACAGCAGTCCCAGGGTGCGCACGAACAGGTGGCCGTTGACCTGGAACAGCTCGCGGTAGGCGACGAGCTTGAGCAGCCGCTGGCGCAGGAAACGCCCCTCCAGCAGGCGCAGCTGGCGCAGCACCAGCCAGCCGCCGAAGGCCAGCGCGGTATAGTCGGCGATCACCGTGGCCCAGGCCACGCCGTCGCTGGTCATGCCCAGGCCGATCACGAACACCAGGTCGAGCACGATGTTGACGCTGTTGGTGAGTACCAGGATGGCCAGCGTTACCCGAGCGTTCTGCTGGCCCAGGAACCAGCCGAGGATGGCGTAGTTGGCGAGCACCGCCGGGGCCGAAAGAATGCGAATCTGGGCATACTCCCGGGCCAGCTCGGTGGCCACTTCGCTACCGTCGAGCAGCCACAGGCCGAGCTCGATCAGCGGCGTCGAAAACACGATCAACGCCACGCCGATGCCGCCGGCCATCAGCAGCGACTGGCCGAGCAGGTTGCGCACCTCGCTGTCGTTTTCACGGCCCGCCGCCTGTGAGGTCAGGCCGGTGGTGCCCATGCGCAGGAAGCCGAAGCCCCAGTAGAGGAAGCTGAACAGCGTGGCGCCGAGGGTCACTGCGGCCAGGTAGCGTGAGTCGGGCAGGTGGCCGACCACGGCGGTATCCACCAGGCCGAGCAGCGGCACGGTGATATTGGAGAGGATGATCGGCCAGGCCAACAGCCAGATACGGCGGTCGGCGCTGGCCGTCGGGGTGGAGCTCATCGGCGTCCCTGCGGAGGTAGGCGAGTCGCCTGGCGGTTCAGGCGGCGGTGATGCGCTGGTACTTCTCCATCAGCGCGTCGCGGCTCTCCTCGCGCTCCGGGTCGAGGGGAATGCAGTCCACCGGGCACACCTGCTGGCACTGCGGTTCGTCGAAGTGGCCGACGCACTCGGTGCACAGGCCGGGGTCGATGACGTAGATCTCCTCGCCCTGCGAGATGGCGCCGTTGGGGCATTCGGGTTCGCAGACGTCGCAGTTGATGCACTCGTCGGTGATCATCAGGGCCATGGGGCTACCTCGGGATTGCCTGAGCAAAAGTCATAGTACATTACTCAGGTATTGTAATGCCTGTCGAGCGCTTCGACGACCGCCGGATGCACATGCTGGGAAATGTCGCCGCCCAGGCGGGCGATCTCGCGCACGATGGTCGAGGAGATATAGGAGTTCTCCACCGCCGGGGTGAGGAACACGCTCTCCACGCCGGGCGACTGGGCGCGATTCATGTTGGCCAGCTGCAGCTCGTATTCGAAGTCGGACACTGCGCGCAGGCCGCGCAGGATGATCCGCGCACCCTGCTGCTCGAGCAGTTCGGTGAGCAGGCAGGCGAAGCCGGTGACCTCGACGTTGGGCAGCGGCTTGACTACCTCGCGGGCCAGCGCCACGCGGATGTCGAGATCCAGGGCGGGCTGCTTGCCGGGACTCGAGGCCACGGCGATGACCACCTTGTCGAACATCTTGGCGGCGCGCTCGATCAGGTCGAAGTGGCCGTTGGTGATGGGGTCGAAGGTGCCGGGGTAGACCACGATATTCATGCCAGCGCTGTTTCCCTGGGTAGGTGAATGGAGGCGCTCAGTCGTCGAGCGAGCCGAAGGGGTTGTCGACGGCAAGCGACACCGGACGTGCATAGCCGGGGATCTCGATCTCGTCGGCGCTGATGGTCAGCTCCGGCCCCTCCAGCACGCCCTCGCCGAAGCGATACAGCGCCTGGAAGTGGCCGCGGTCGGCGAGTCGCTCATAGGTGGCACTGATCGCCAGGGTCGCCTCGCGACGGGTACGCCAGGCGTCCAGCGCAGCGGCGCCGTGGCGCTTGACCAGCAGCCGCTCGGTGGCGACCGGCGACAGCACCAGGCCGGTGGCGTTGTTGCCGCCGAAGCCCTTGGCGTTGACGAAACAGGCGTCGGCGTCGAAGGCCTGGGGCTCACGGGAGAAGCGCAGCCGCTCGGCGTGGACGTCATCGGCCACCGCATCCAGGGTGGGGATGCCTGGCAGCCAGCCGTGGGCGAAGCTGCCCAGGGCGCTGGCCAACTGGTCGCCGGCGGCGCTGCCCTGGGAGTGGCCGACAAACGCCTTGACCGCGACCACCGGCCAGTCATCGATGGCGTTGGCCGCGGCGATGCGGTCGAACACGTGCGACTCGGTCACTCGGTTCTTGGGCGTGCTGGTGCCGTGGGCGTGCAGGAAGCTACGCTCGCGCACCGCCTGCTCGCCGAGGATGGCGTTGGCCAGCGCCACTGCCTTGCCCAGGGTCACGTAGTTGCCGATACCCGGCGCTGAAATCGAGCGTTTCCAGCCGTCGGCGTTGACGAACACGCCGGGGACCGCGCCGAGGATCTGGGCGCCGATCTCCAGCGCCAGGGCGTCGTCCATCAGCAGCACGAACTGGCTGGCCTCGGCGATGGTAAAGCCGCAGTTGCGGGCGAACGGCCGGCAGGCGCGCTGGTAGTCGGCGTCGGTCAGCAGCGCCAGGGCATCGAGGGCCTTGAGACTGTCGTCATCGGCCAGCGCGCCCATGGCGCGAAAGCCCTCGATGATCTCGGGAGTGATCGGTGCGTCTGCGGTACCCACCATCACCACTCGGCGGCGGCCGCTGGCAATGTCGTCGACGCCCAGCCGCAGGTTGTAGAGGAAGCTCGCGCAGGCACCCTGAGCGGCGCCGGTGGCACCGACGCTGCCCAGCACATAGGCGTTGAGAAAGTCGGCCGGCATCTGACCGTAACCCAGCGGCATCTGCTTGGACGTGGCACGGTTGCCGGAGACGAAGCTCTTGAGCAGCCCGCCCCAGCCCTGGTCGTCGAGCTGGCCGATGGAGTTGCCGGCATAGACCGCGATGTCGTCGGGATCCAGGCGGTCCTGCAGCGACTGCCAGTCGAGGCCGCTCTGGCCGAGGCAGTCGGAGGCGCCGAAGATGCTCATCGACAGCCCGCGGGGGTGGTGCACGCTGCGGTAGAAGCGGCTCGGTTCGAAGCCGCTGGGCAGCTGGCCGGCGGCGCGCACCTGGGCCGGGCGCCGCTCGGGCAGCATCACGTCGAGGTTGCCGGCGGGGACGCTGACCTCGAGCTGGTGGCGGTCGATCTCACGCACCTGCCAGGTCTCGGGCAGGGCATCGGGCAGCTGGCGGCGGCGCACGCGGAAGGTCAGCGGCGCATCGATGGCCAGCTGGGCCTGGCGGTTGGCCGGAATGCCGTCTGCATTGAAGCGCGGGTCTTCGATGCGCCGTATCAGGGTGTGGTCGAGCACCTGTTGGCGATAGCGGTCGACCAGCGCCGCGGCGTCCAGCGGCTCACCGCTGGCGTCCTGCCAGGTATCGCCATCGCTCGGCTGAGCCAGGCGCATCATGGCGGCCAGGCCTAGCAGTGTCTGAAGCTGGTCATCCTGATGCAGGGCCGCAAGCACCGTGCGACGGTAGGCCTGATGACCCGAGGTTCTGCCGGCGGCGTTGACCCCGCCCATGCCGACAATCACCGGTAACTGTGACAAGCCGCGTTCCTCGTTGTGCTGTTGGTGTCTACGAGTCGTTCTTATCGAATGCCGCGATGATAGCACCGGGGTCGGCGTGGCGTCATGCCGCCGCCGAGGGCTAGCTCCGGCCAGCGGTAAAACAAATGTTTGAAAACGTCGTGAAACGGCGCTACTATGAAACGGCTGTTTGAGTCATACGAGTTGGTAGTTGGCGCGTCCTTCGGGAGGCGCCGTTTTTTTGCGCGGTGGATGGCCTGTACCCGACGCAGCGGGCTGCTACCATGGCCGCTGATTCCACGACTTCCTGCCGCCGCCCATGCCCGCCCCAATACCGTCCCGCCGCATTGTGTCCCGCCAGACCGGGCCCCATGATGACCTGTCGCGCCGCGTGCAGCGTGCCCTCGACCACCCCTGGCGCAAGCCGATCGCCGATCATACCCGGGTTGCTTTCGACGCTGCTGCGGCCTGGCTGGCCGAGCAGGGCAGGCCGCTGGTGCTGGATGCCGGCTGTGGAGTGGGGCTCTCGACCCGGCGACTGGCCGAGCGCCACGCCGACCACGCGGTGCTGGGTATCGACCGCAGCGCCGATCGGTTGTCGCGGGATCACGGGCCGCTGCCGGAGAATGCCCATCTGGTGCGCGCCGACCTGGTCGATTTCTGGCGGCTGGCGCTGGCTGCGGGCTGGCAGCCCGAGTACCACTATCTGCTCTATCCCAACCCCTACCCCAAGTCGGTGCATCTCAAGCTGCGCTGGCAGGGGCACCCGGTGCTGCCGCATCTGCTGGCGCTGGGCGGCGAGCTGGAACTGCGCTCGAATTGGGCGATCTATGTCGAGGAGTTCGGCCTGGCGCTGCATCAGGTCACCGGCGTGACGGCATCGATCGACGCCTTCGACCCCGGTCGCGAGTACCTCACCCCGTTCGAGCGCAAGTACCACGCCAGCGGCCAGACGCTGTGGCGGCTGCGGGCGTCGCTGGCCTGGCGTCCCGAGCTGGTCGCGCAGGACAGGTCGAGTGGCTGAGCGTATACTGATGGGCTTTTTTGGCCCGAGCTAGCCCGCGCCAATTCAGTGATTTCGAGGAGTGCTCATGGTGTATGTTTACCTGGCGGTGGCGATTCTCGCCGAAGTCGTGGCGACCAGCGCGCTCAAGGCCACCGAGGGCTTTACCCGGCTATGGCCAAGTCTGTTGGTGGTCGCCGGCTACGGCGTGGCGTTCTACATGCTGTCGCTGGTGCTGCGCACCATACCGGTGGGCATCGCCTACGCCATCTGGGCGGGATTGGGCATCGTGCTGGTGGCATTGGTGGGGCTGGTCGTCTATGGCCAGCGCCCCGATCTGCCGGCGGTGGTGGGCATCGGCCTGATCGTGGCCGGCGTGGTCATCATCCAGCTGCTCTCCACTACGTCCGCTCACTGAGCGCTACCCTTTGTAACCACTATACGGTGCCATTATGTGTCGTCCGCTAGCCAGGCTGCTGTTGCCGTTGACTCTTTGCCTGCTGCCATCGCTCGCTCAGGCGGCGGGGTTTGCCAACCTCGAACGGATGACCGAACAGGGCTTCCTGATCAGCGCCGAGGCGCGGCTGCTGGACGGCGGCGGCGAGCTGCTGGGCGCGATCGAGCCGCAGCGTCAGCTGTCACCGGCCTCGGTGTCGAAGATCTACCTGGCGGCGGCGGCACTGGAGCGCTGGGGGCCGCAGCACCGCTTCACCAGCGAGTTGAAGAGTACCGCCGAGATCGACGCCGACGGCATCCTGCAGGGCGACCTGATTTTCGAGGGCGGCGGCGACCCGGCGCTGGTCTCCGAAGAGCTGTGGAAGCTGGTGCAGCTGCTACGCCAACGCGGCGTGCGAGGCATCAACGGTCAGCTGGTGGTCAGTCAGTGGCGCTTCGGCCCGGTGGCATGCGTCACGCGTGACCGCTGCGATACCGTCGAGCGCTCGGCCAACACCTACAGCGCGCTGCTCAGCTCGGCGGGGGTCAACTACGGCAGCTGGTGCATGAACGTGCATCCCGGTGCCAGCGTCGGTGACTCGGCCAGGGTGGTGAGCTGCGATACCGTGGAGCCGGTGATTGGCGTCAACAATCAGGTCACCACCGTGGCCGCCGGCAACGCCACCGAGCTCAACGCCGAGCGCGTCACCGATGCCGGCGGCGATACCATGATCCTGCGCGGCCAGATCGCCGCCAACGCCTCGCCGCGTGAAGTCTACCGGGCCAGCTCCGACCCGGCCGGGCAGACCGCCCAGACGCTGCTGGCGCTGCTCACCCAGGCCGGCGTCGAGGTCGCGGGAGACGCGGCCGGCGTACCCTACGTGACCTCCACGGTGGAGCCCAACGGCGCCGCGCGTCGGCTCGCGGCGGTAGACGGCAAACCGCTGCAGGAGCTTGTGCTGCGGACCATGAACTACTCCAACAACTTCATGGCCGACGTGCTCAACCTGGGGCTGGTGCCGACGCCGCAGACCTCGCTGGAAGAGGCCGCCCAGGCGCTCGAGGCCTACGCCGCGGCGATTCCCGGCCATGGGCCGGTCATCCTGCACAGTGGCAGCGGCCTGACCACTACCAACCGCACCTCGGCGGCGGGCGTCAATGCGCTGCTCGAATATGCCTACCATCGGCCAACGCTGTTTCCGCACCTAGTGGCCAGCATGCAGACCCCGACCAACGGCCCGTCGCGCTTCATCCGCCGCGGCAGCGAGCGCTTCCAGAACAACGTGATGCTCAAGACCGGCACCCTCAATCAGCCTTTCGCGGTGCGCTCGGTGGGCGGCTATTTTCGCACCGACAGCGGCCGCTGGGGCGTCTTCACCGCGCTGGTCAACGGCACCTCGACCACCCCCTGGCTGAACTGGACCCAGGTGCTCGACCCGCTGGCCGACGATCTCGATGCCATGATTCGCGCCCACTGAGGCGCGTTGGCGACCCACGCCGAGAGCGCGTGTGATTTGCTACTATCGCCACTCTTGCCGCTGCGGCGGCGTCGATTCCCTAGCAAGAGCGAAGCGATGAAACCTGGGCATACCGGCTGGCGCCATCTGGTGCACTCGACCCGCTATTCACTCAAGGGCCTCAAGGCCGCCTTTCGCAACGAGGCGGCGTTTCGCCAGGAGGTGGCGCTGTGTGTGGTGCTGCTGCCGCTGGCGATCTGGATCGGGCGCACGCCGCTGGAGTGGATCCTGCTGATCGGCAGCTGCCTGCTGGTGCTGATCGTCGAGCTGCTCAACAGCGCCATCGAGAACGTGGTCGACCGGATCGGCACCGAGCACCACGAACTCTCCGGCCGGGCCAAGGACATCAGCTCGGCGGCGGTGATGCTGGCGCTGCTGTTCGCCGGCCTGACCTGGGGGCTGCTGATCATCCAGCGCCTGATGGGGTAAGCCCAGGTACGTGCAGCTGTCTCGACGCGGATTAGTCCCCAGCGATGTTATTGGGTGACCCTCGGCGCCGGGCTTCGCTATGCTGAAGGCACTTTGCCGCTGACTGCGAGAGCCCCATGGCGCTGCCCGATGACTTCCTGCCCCGCGACGACCTGCCCAAGGCGCTGCACGCGCGCCGCGACCAGCTGAGCCAGCGCCTCGACGAGGCCTTGAGCCAGGCCGACAACCTGGCCGAGATGCAGCAGCAGGAGGGGCCCGGGGCCAGCTGGGCGGCGCTGTCCGAATCGCGCCGTTGCCAGCTGGCACGGGTGCTGTGTATCTCCGACTTTGCCACCGACACCCTGACCCGCTACCCCGACTGGCTGATGCAGCTGGACGCCGCCGATGAGCTCGACGCGGCGCCCAGCGCCGACGACCAGACCGCCTGGCTCGACGAACTGCTCCAGAATGCCAACGACGAAGCGGCCATGCAGCGGGTGATCCGGCGCTTTCGCCGGGCGCGCATGCTGGGCATCGTGTGGCGCGACCTGACCCGCCCGCCGGGCATCGACATGTGGGCCACCGCGGCCAGCGTCTCGCGCCTCGCCGAGGTCTGCCTCGAGGGCGCGCTGGGCTGGCTCGAGGCACACCACGCCGAGCGCTGGGGGCTGCCGGCCGAGCGCGACGGCGAGCCGCAGCGCATGGTGGTGCTGGGCATGGGCAAGCTCGGCGCCGGCGAGCTCAACCTGTCGTCGGATATCGACCTGATCTTCGCCTTTCCCGACAAGGGCACCACCCAGGGCGGCAAGCGCGAACTCGACCATCAGGAGTACTTCACCAAGCTCGGCCAGAAGCTGATCGGTGCGCTGGACGCGGTGACCGCCGACGGCTTCGCCTTTCGCGTCGACATGCGGCTGCGCCCGCTGGGCGATGGCGGCCCGCTGGTCGGCAGCTTCTCGTCGCTTGCCAGCTACTACCAGGACCAGGGCCGCGAGTGGGAGCGCTACGCCATGCTCAAGGCGCGCCCGGTGGCCGGCGACCGCCAGGCCGGCGACGAGCTGCTGGCAAGCCTCAGGCCGTTCGTCTACCGCCGCTACCTCGACTTCGGCGCCATCGAGTCGCTGCGCGAAATGAAGGGCATGATCAACCGCCAGGTGCGCCGCAAGGGCATGGACGACAACATCAAGCTCGGTCGCGGCGGTATCCGCGAGGTCGAGTTCGTGGTCCAGGCCTTCCAACTGATCCGCGGCGGCCGCGACACCGAGCTGCAAATCACCTCGCTGCGCCAGGCGATGCAGATCCTGCCGGCGCTGGGCCTGCTGCCCCAGGAGGTGGTCGACGAGCTCGAGCCCGACTACGCCTTCCTGCGCGACCTGGAGCACGCCATCCAGGCGCTGGAGGATCGCCAGACCCAGGCCCTGCCGGAGGCCGACGAGGAGCGTGAGCGGGTCGCCCTGGCGCTGGACATGGAGGGCTGGCCGGCACTGATTGCGCGTCTCGACGAGGTGCGCGAGCGCATCCGCGGCCACTTCGATGCGGTGATCGCCGACCCCGAAGAGGAAGTGGAAGACGCCGCCGAAGGCGACGATGAACCCGACCTGGACGAGTGGCGCGGCCTGTGGCGCGGGGTCATGGATGACGACGATATCCAGGCGCTGCTCAGCGGGGCGGGCTTTGCCGATGCCGCGACAGCCGCCAAACGCTTGTCGGCGCTGCGCGAGTCGCGGGCGGTGAAGAGCATGCAGCGCATCGGCTACGAGCGCCTCGATGCGCTGATGCCGATGCTGCTCGCGGCGATGGCCGACAGCGAGGCCCCGGACCTGGTGCTCGAGCGGGTGCTGCCGCTGCTCGAGGCGGTGCTGCGGCGTACCGCCTACCTGGCGCTGCTGCGCGAGAATCCCCAGGCCCTCAGCCACCTGATGCGGCTGTGCGCGGCCAGCCCGTGGATCGCCGAGCAGCTCGCCCGCCATCCGATCCTGCTCGACGAGCTGCTGACCCCGGCCACCCTCTACACCCCGGCCGACAAGCAGCATCTCGCCGACGAGCTGCGCCAGGCGCTGGGGCGCATCCCGGAAGACGACGAAGAGGCCCAGCTCGAGGCGCTGCGGGTGTTCAAGCACGCCCAGGTGCTGCACGTGGCGGCCTCGGACATCGCCGGCGCCCGCGCGCTGATGAAGGTCAGCGACTTCCTCACCTACATCGCCGAGGTGGTCCTCGAGCAGGTGCTGGCGATGGCCTGGAAGCACCTGACCCGCAAGCACGGTCGGCCGGCGCGGCGCGACGGCGTGCCCGGCGACACCGACTTCGTCATCGTCGGCTACGGCAAGCTGGGCGGCATCGAGCTTGGCTACGGCTCGGACCTCGACCTGGTTTTCATCCACGACGCCGCCTCCCAGGGCACCACCGACGGCCCGCGGCCGATCGACAACCCGGTGTTCTTCACCCGCCTCGGCCAGCGCATCATCCACCTGCTCACCGCGGTGACCCCGGCCGGTGCGCTCTACGAGGTCGACATGCGGCTGCGGCCATCCGGCAACGCCGGGCTGCTGGTCACGCCGCTGGAGGCTTTCGCCGACTACCAGCGCCACCAGGCCTGGACCTGGGAGCACCAGGCGCTGGTGCGCGCCCGGGTAGTGGCCGGCGACAGCCATCTCGGTGAACGCTTCGAGGCCGTGCGCAGCGAGATCCTCGGCGCGCGGCGCGACCTCGCCTCGCTGCGCGAGGAGGTGGTCAAGATGCGTCACAAGATGCGCGAGCACCTGGGCAGCAAGGCCAGCGCGCGCCAGGCCGGGCGCTTCGACCTCAAGCAGGACGCCGGGGGCATGGTCGATATCGAGTTCCTGTGCCAGTTCGCGGTGCTGGCGATGAGCGCCGATGCCCCCGAGCTGCTGCGCTGGAGCGACAACATGCGCCTGCTCGAGACCCTCGAGGCCTGCCAGCGGCTGCCCGCCGAAGAGGCCCAGGGACTACGTGACGCCTATCTGGCCTACCGCCACGCCACCCACCGCGCCGCGCTGACCAAGGCCGAGCGCGTGGTCGAGGCCGATGAGGTGGCGGCGCACCGCGAGCTGGTGCGGCGCGTCTGGCAGCGCTGGATGGGCGAAGCGGAAGACTAGCGCTGAGGTCCTCTAGGCAGATTTGATCACCATTGATGGGAACCCAAAGACGATGCATAAGCTACTGGTGCTGCACGGCCCCAACCTCAACCTGCTGGGCACTCGCGAGCCGGATATCTACGGCCACGAGACCCTCGACGATATCAACAACAGCCTCTACGAGAAGGCCGCCTTCAACGGCTGGGAGGCCAAGGCGCTGCAGAGCAACCACGAGGGCGCGTTGATCGACGCCATCCACGCCGCCAGGCTCGACGGCACCGCGGCGATCATCATCAACCCCGCCGCCTTCACCCACACCTCGGTGGCGATCCTCGACGCCCTCAATGCCTTCGACGGCAAGGTCATCGAGGTGCATCTCTCCAACGTCCACAAGCGCGAGAGCTTCCGTCACCACTCCTACGTCTCGCTGCGCGCCGACGGGGTGATCGCCGGCCTCGGCAGCCAGGGCTACCTGGCCGCGCTGGACGCGCTGATCAAGGCCGCCGACGCCTGATTCTCAACGCTACCATCCTGCCCAACCGCGAGCCCGCCCCCTGGCGGGCTCGCGGCGTTTCAGGCTTGCTTCGCAAAACCTTGATCTGCGTCAACTGGCATAGGGGGCTTAATTCGCTAGGCTGACAGGGGTATGCGGTGGTTTGTCACACCCGGCCAGGCCCACACCCAGCGAGGAGCGTGCCATGAGCGACCCCGACAGCGTTGCGCCGTCGGTGCGCAAGCGACAAGAGCTGAAGCTGTTTCTGTTCATCTGCGTGCTGCTGTTTCCGATCCTCGCCGTGGCGGTGGTCGGCAGCTACGGCTTCGCGGTGTGGATCTACCAGATGATTGCCGGCCCGCCCGGTCCTCCCGGTTGAGTCGGTGACGCCATGACCCATAACAACAAGACTCACCGCCATTCGGATCGCCGCCAGTTCTTCCGCGCCTTGAGCGGCCGCCCGCCGCTGCGGCGACCGCCGTGGACCGCCGCTGACCTGACTCAGCGCTGCACCGGCTGCGATGCCTGCATCGACGCCTGCCCGGAAGGCGTGCTGGTGCGCGGCGGCGGCGGCTTCCCCGAGATCCGCTTCGATACCGACGGCTGCTCGCTATGCGGCGACTGCGCTGCGGTGTGCGAGGCGGACGTCTTCGATACCCAACGCCAGGCGTTTGCCTGGCACGCGCGGCTCGAGGCCAACTGCCTGGCGCTGGCGCAGATCCACTGCCAGGCCTGCCAGGACGCCTGCGAGTGGCGCGCCATCCGCTTTCCACCGGCGCTGGGCCGCCCGCCGCAGCCGCATATCGACAGCCAGGCCTGCCGCGGCTGCGGGGCCTGCCTGGCGGTATGCCCCACTGATGCCATCACCCTGGCCGACAACGGCCCAGTGCAACCCGGAGCGCGCCGATGAGCCAAGAGACGCTGCATATCGCCAGCTTTATCGTCCATGTCCGGCCGCCGCGGCTGGCGGAGGTGGCCGCCTGGCTGAATGCCGCCGGCGGCTGCGAGGTCCGCGGCGAGGACGCCGCGGGCAAGCTGGTGGCGGTGGTGGAGAGCTTTAAGGAGAGCCGTGCGCTCGACCTGATCGATGCCGTACAGACACGGCCCGGCGTGCTCGGTGCGGCGCTGGTCTACCACCAGCTGCTCGACCCGGCCAGCGCCGATGAACCGCATGAGGGGGCACAATGAAACTGACACGCCGCGAATTCGTCAAGGCCAATGCGGCCGCTGTGGCCGCCGCCAGCGCGGGGATCGCGATCCCCGCCGGGGCCACCAACCTGATCACCAACGCCGAGCTGACCCGGCTCAACTGGAACAAGGCGCCGTGCCGCTTCTGCGGGGTCGGCTGCAGCGTGATGGTCGCCACCCAGAACGACCGCATCGTCGCCACCCACGGCGATATCCACTCCGAGGTCAACCGCGGGCTGAACTGCGTCAAGGGCTACTTCCTGTCGAAGATCCTCTACGGCGAGGACCGCCTGACCCAGCCGCTGCTGCGCAAGCGCAACGGCGCCTATGCCAAGGACGGCGACTTCGAGCCGGTGTCCTGGGACGAGGCGCTCGACCTGATGGCCGACAAGTTCAAGCAGGCGATCCGCGAGCACGGCCCCGAGAGCGTGGCGATGTTCGGCTCCGGGCAGTGGACGATCTGGGAGGGCTACGCCGCCAGCAAGCTGTTCAAGGCCGGTTTCCGCTCCAACAACATCGACCCCAACGCCCGCCACTGCATGGCCTCGGCGGTGTTCGGCTTCATGCGCAGCTTCGGCTCCGACGAGCCGATGGGCGTCTACGACGATATCGAGCATGCCGACGCCTTCGTGCTGTGGGGCTCGAACATGGCCGAAATGCACCCGGTGCTGTGGACCCGGGTCACCGACCGCCGGCTCTCCTACCCGGACACCCAAGTCGCGGTGCTCTCGACCTACGAGCATCGCAGCTTCGACCTGGCCGACATCCCCATGGTGATGACGCCCAACGCCGACATCGTGATCCTCAACTACATCGCCAACCACATCATCCAGAGCGGCAACGTCGATCGCGACTTCGTCGATAGCCATGTCGGCTTCGCCCGGGGGGTGGACGACATCGGCTACGGCCTGCGCGACGAGCATCCGCTGCAGCAGGCCGCGGCCAACGCCGACGACGCCAACTCCTGGTCGGAGATGAGCTTCGACGAGTTCGCCGACTACGTCGCCGACTACACCCTCGAGCGCGCCGCGCGGGAGTCCGGCGTGTCGGAGAATCGCCTCGAGCAGCTCGCCGAGCTCTACGCCGACCCCGACACCAAGGTCATGACCTTCTGGACCATGGGCGTCAACCAGCACACCCGCGGGGTGTGGGTGAACAACCTGATCTACAACCTGCACCTGCTCACCGGCAAGATCTCCGAGCCCGGCAACAGCCCCTTCTCGCTCACCGGCCAGCCCTCGGCCTGCGGCACCGCCCGCGAGGTGGGCACCTTCGCCCACCGCCTGCCCGCCGACCGCGTGGTCACCAACCCCGAGCATCGCCGCGACGCCGAGGAGATCTGGCTGCTGCCCGAGGGCACCGTTCCCGAGCGGGTCGGCTTTCACGCCGTGGAGCAGAGCCGCAAGCTCAAGGACGGCGAGATCAAGGTCTACTGGACCCAGGTGTGCAACAACATGCACGCCGGCCCCAACACCATGGAGGAGATCCTGCCCGGCTGGCGCAACCCCGAGGCCTTCGTGATCGTCTCGGACATCTATCCCACCGCCTCGGCGCAGTCCGCCGACCTGATCCTGCCGGCTGCCAGCTGGGTCGAGAAGGAGGGCGCCTTCGGCAACTCCGAACGGCGCACCCAGTTCTTCCACCAACTGGTCAACGCCCCCGGCGAGGCGCGCTCCGACCTGTGGCAGACCCTGGCGCTGGCCAAGCGCATCCGCGTCGACGAGGTGTGGCCCGAGGAGCTGCTCGAGGCGGCCCCCGAGCTGCGCGACAAGACACTGTTCGAGCTGCTCTACGCCAACGGTCAGGTCGACCGCTACCCGCTTTCCGACATGGAGGAGGGCTACGCCAACCAGGAGGCCGAGGAGCTGGGGTTCTACGTCCAGAAGGGGCTGTTCGAGGAGTATGCCCGTTTCGGTCGCGGCAAGGGCAAGGACCTCGACGACTTCGACGTCTACCACCAGACCCGTGGCAAGCGCTGGCCGGTGGTGGGCGGCCAGGAGACCCTGTGGCGCTACCGCGAGGGCTACGACCCCTACGTCGAGGAGGGCCGCGGCGTGCAGTTCTACGCCAAGCCCGACGACCGCGCGCTGATCTTCGCGGTGCCCGACGAGCCGGCCCCGGAGCGCCCCGACGACGACTTCCCCTACTGGCTGTGCACCGGACGCGTGCTGGAGCACTGGCACACCGGCTCGATGACCCGCCGGGTGCCGGAGCTTCACCGCGCGGTGCCCGAGGCGCTGCTCTACATGCATCCCGATGACGCCCGCGCCGAGGGCGTGCGACGCGGCAGCGAGGTCAAGGTCACCAGTCGGCGCGGCGAGATCCGCCTGCGGGTCGAGACCCGCGGCCGGGTGCGGCCGCCCCAGGGGCTGGTCTATGTACCGTTCTTCGACGCCAACCGGCTGATCAACAAGCTGGTGTTGGACGCCACCGACCCGATCTCCAAGCAGACCGACTTCAAGAAGTGTGCGGTGCGCCTGGAGCTGCTCAACCTGGCCTGAGGCCGCCAGCAAGGAGAAATGCGATGAAAAGGCTTACCGCTCTATGCCTCTCCGCCACCTTGGCCTGGGCTGGCGTGACACTCGCCGAGGAGCACTATCGGCCCTCGGCGCCGGACGGCCTGCGCCAGGGCGGCACCGTGGCCGAGACCCTGCCGGCGCCACCCATGGCCGGCGAGTCCCGCGAGTCGGGGCGCGAGGTGCTCAACTACCCCGAGCAGCCGCCGGTGGTGCCGCACTCGATCCGCGACTACCAGGTCGACCTGCGCCACAACCAGTGCCTGACCTGCCACAGCCGCGAGAACGCGGTGCGCGCCGGGGCGCCGATGGTCAGCGTCACCCACTTCATGGATCGCCACAAGCAGGTGCTGGCGGCGGTCTCCCCCGACCGCTACTTCTGCACCCAGTGCCACGTGCCCCAGACCGATGCCACGCCGATAGTAGAAAACCGCTTCCAGACCGTCGACCAGGTGCTCGGCGAGATGCTGCGCGAGCAGCAGGGAGGTGAGCCATGAAGCGCTGGCTGGGCCGCTACTGGCGGCTGCTCACCCGCCCCAGCGTGCACTTCAGCCTGGGGTTCCTGACCCTGGGCGGCTTCATCGCCGGGATCATCTTCTGGGGCGGCTTCAACACCGCCATGGAAGCCACCAATACCCAGCAGTTCTGCGTCGCGTGCCACGAGATGGAGCGCAACCCGCTGCGCGAGATGCAGGACACCGTCCACTACACCAACCGCTCCGGGGTCAGGGCGCAGTGTGCCGACTGCCATGTGCCCCACGGCTGGACCCACAAGGTTGCGCGCAAGATGGAGGCCTCCAAGGAGGTGTGGGGCTGGGTGTTCGGTACCATCCGCACCGAGGAGCAGTTCGAGGAGAAACGCCTGGAGCTGGCCCAGCGCGAGTGGGCGCGGCTCGAGGCCAACGACTCGCTGGAGTGCCGCAACTGCCATGAATTCGACTCCATGGACTTCACCGCCCAGAGCAGCCGCGCGGCTCGCGCTCACTCCACCTCATTGGCCAGCGGCGAGGCGACCTGCATCGACTGCCACAAGGGCATCGCCCACGACCTGCCCGCCGGGCATCACGGCGGCTACGAGGCGGCCGCCCTGGAAGCGGGCATTCCCGATGTCGTCTCCTGGGTGACGCACCTGGGCCGCGCCGAGGCGGCCGTGCCCAGTCAACTGACAGCGCCTTAGGCTGCGCTCAAGTCCGCCGCGTAGCGAGAAATATCCCGGCGCCGATGATCAGCACGGCGCCGAGGTAGACCTGCAGCAGCGGCACGTCGCCGAACACCAGGTAGCCGAACAGCGAGGCCCATACGATCTGGGTATAGAGGAACGGCGAGACCAGCGAGGCCGGCGCGCAGCGCATGGCCAGGATCAGCGCCAGCTGGCTGACCGCGCCAAGCAGCCCGACCATCAGGAACGGCGGCAGGTCGCCCAGCGCGATGGGCGTCCAGAACAGCGGCACCACGGCGCTGCTGACCAGGGCGCCGGCCAGCCCGGCGTAGAACAGCGAGGTCAGCGGGTGATCGTGACGGCCGAAGCGCCGCGTGGTCAGCTGGTAGAGCGCGAAGCACAGCGCCATGCCGAACGGCAACAGCGCCGCCGGCTGGGCGCGCCAGTCGACCGGTCCCACGGCGATGATCACGCCGACGAAGCCCACCGCCACCGCCGCCCCCCGTGCCGGGGTGACACGCTCCTTGAGCAGCGGAATCGCCAGCAGGGTGACCAGCAGCGGCGAGCTGAAATTGATCACGTAGACCTGCAGCAGCGGCAGGTCGCGCAGCGCCAGGTAGGCGAAGGTGCTGGCGCCGAACAGCAGCAGGCCGCGTAGCACCTGCCCCAGCAGTGACTCGGTATGCATCAGCGCGCGGCAGCGCGGCCAGCCCAGCCAGGCCAGATAGCCGCCCAGCACCAGCATGTGCCCGGCGTAGCGCGCCCACACCACCTGGATAGGCGAGTAGTCCTGGCCGAGCAGCTTGACGCCGGTATCGAGCAGTACGAACAGCAGCCCGGCGGCGAGCATGAAGCCGATGCCGCGTAGCGGGCGGTCGCCGGGCAGCGGCGCGATGAGGCTGGGGGGTGTCGCCATGGGACTCCCGGTCAAGAGACAAGGCTTTAGCCTAGCAGGCTAACAAAGAATGCGGGACATCTGATGAGCCCAGTCAGGCCAGTGAAGACAACCGCAGCGTGTTGCGAATGTCGCTGCTGTTGGCGGGCATGCCGACGTCGATTCCTGGCACCACCATGAATCGCCTGTGTGGCTCTGGTATGGACGCGGTGGGAACCGCCTTCCGCGCCATAAAGGCCGGTTAGATGGACCTATAACGGAGGCTGTAAGGCCATTGACCGGCCCTCTGTAGCGAGGCCGCTACGGAGGGTTATGTTGCACTGCACAAATTTTACTGCTACTGTGTATGTCATCAGAGCGGGGATCTCCCGTTCGTTTAGAACCCGGAGGTTCTTCAGATGAGCAACTTTAACTTTGACACCAAGCAGTTCGAGACCATGATGTTCGGCCCGGCGCGTGCCTTCGCGGCCCTGTCCGTCGACTTCACCGAGAAGCTGGTTAACGCACAGCTCGAGGCCGCCAAGGCTTATACCGACACCGGCGTGGCGCAGCTGCGCAGCCTGATGGAAGTCAAGGATGCCGAAGGCCTTAAGAGCTACATGGAAGGCCAGCAGAATGTCGCTACGGAATTCACCGAGCGCCTCAAGGCAGACGCCGATAAGGTCGTCGCCCTGCAGCAGGACTTCGCCAAGGACAGCCAGAAGCTGACCGAAGAGAATGTCCAGAAAGCTCAGGAAGTCGTCAAGGAAAGCACCGAGACTGCCACCAAGGCTTTCAAGGAAGCGGTTCCCAAGGCTGCTAAGGCTTCCTGATACGCCTCCCCTACCGGCCTGCGCCGGCTTAAAGTTTCGCTGAAGGCCGCCGATATATAATCAGCGGCCTTTTGTATGCGCGACTGTCGGTGACAAAAGGGGTTTGTCGTGCCTTAGGGATAGAGGTGGGCGAGTAGGCATCGACCGGGCATCCCAGCAGGAAACTCATGCACAGTAGGCCGCAAATACAACAACCGGGATGGCTGACCGGCCTGGCCATCATGGCCGTGGTCGGGCTGGGCTATTTCGCCGGGGCCTGGCTGGGTGTGACCCAGACCATCTCGCCCGACGGCAAGGCCATCATCTGGCCTCCCAATGCCGTGGCGCTGGCGGCACTGTTACTGCTGCCAGTGCACCGCTGGGCGTGGATTATTCCGGCAGTGATGGCCGCGGAGATCATCGCCGACATCCCCGCCTTTCCGTTGTGGGCGGCAGTATCCTTCGGCTTGATCAACCTGTTCGAGGTCTTCCTCGCAGCTTCGCTGATCCGCTGGTTCACCGGTCCACTTTTCAATTTTGACAGCCTCTCCCGCGGAGGTTATTTCGTGCTGTTCGGCCCGCTGTTGGCGGCCGGAACCGCCGCGCTATTCGGAGCCGGGGTGTATCATGGGCTGGCCGGAGAGGGGGGCGAATATCTTGCCCGCTGGCAGATGTGGTGGTTCGGCGATGCCCTGGGACTAGTTCTGCTCACGCCGCTGCTGGTCATCTTCGCTCACCAGTACCAGGTATTGCTCCAGACCTGGACCCGCAAGCGTCTGCTCGAGCTGGGTGCGTTGCTTCTCCTGCTTGGTGTCATGGGCACGGTGCTCATGGTAACGATGGGGGAGAAGGATAGCAGCCATCCGCTGTCGCTGGTGTTGTTGCTACCGCCGGTGCTGTGGGCAGCGGCGCGCTTTGGCGTACCCGGTGCGGTGGCACTGGTGGCGCTGGTGGCTACCACTTCCATTGCCTGGACCGTGCATGGATCCTGGGCGCTACATGACGAGGACCCGGAAGGCGCCATCCTCGCCCTGCAGCAATTTCTTGCGGTCACGGCGACTGTGGGGATCGGCGTCGGCCTTCTGATGGACGAGATCGAGGCCCAGCGCATGCGGCTGCGGTTATTCGAACGCACGATGGAATCCATCTACGATGCGGTCATCATTACCGATGCGCGTCGCCTCGACGACCCTATCATCTGGGTCAACGATACCTTCGAAACCCTGTTCGGATATTCGCGCGACGAGGTTATTGGCCGGAATTGCCGCTTCCTGCAGCACGGCGAAGAGGATCAGGAAGGCGTAAGGGAAGTCCACGACGCCTTACGCTGCAAGCAGCCGGTACAGACCTTGGTGCGCAACTACCGACGCGACGGCCAGCCGCTGTGGATTCAGATGAGTCTGGCCCCGGTATCCGATTCCCATGGCCGGGTTACCCACTTCGTGGGCGTGCAGCATGACCTGACCGAACTCAAGCGCTCGGAAGAAGAACTGGAACGCCGTGTGGCCGAACGAACGGAAGCGCTGCAGAAGGCCAACGCTCGCTTGACCCAGCAGGCCGCTACCGACTGGCTCACCGGCGCGGCCAATCGACGCCAGTTGATGAGACAAGCCAGGCGGGAACTTGCCCGTGCGCAGCGCAACGGCACGCCCCTGTCACTCTTGTGCCTGGATCTCGATCACTTCAAGACGGTCAACGACGTCCATGGGCACCAGGTCGGAGACCAGGTGCTCAAGCAGGTGGCCTCCACCATGGAAGAGAATCTGAGGCCCTCCGACCTGCTGGCTCGGGTGGGAGGTGAGGAATTCCAGATCCTGCTCCCGGATACCGATATCGAGCAGGCGGGCGAGATCGCCGAGCGTATCCGCTCGACCCTTTATGATCTGGAGATCAGGCTGAACGACAAAGTGCTGAAAATCACCGTCAGCGTGGGCTGCGCCCAGATCGGCCGGGACGGCGAGGACATCGATTCGCTCATGCGTATTGGGGATAAACGCCTCTACGAGGCCAAGGCATTGGGGCGAAATCGATGGGTGACCGGATGAGGGTCTCAGTCGTCACCAGGCCTCTTGGTCGGTCTGATCAGAGCTTAGCGCTGGGTGCGAATTTCGGGGACCACATCAGTCCAAAGCGGTGGCTTAGGACGGCGACGCGAGAGTCCGCTCATGGCCGAATTGAGACGGCTAGGCGGCGCTAGTGTAAAGGTCTGATATCGCCCTAAGCGGTCATTTACAGCACCTCACCTAGCCATGAACATGGGTGCTGACTTGCTGTGCCTCTCTGCCCTCTGATGGAGCGACTGATGCTGATCGCGAATCCCAACGCAAAATACGAGCCCTATCCTGATGATCTGAAAAGCATCATGAGTATCCAGAAGGCTAATGAGAGCCGAGCCTGGCTTGCGGGCTGGTCGCAGCTGAACAGTAATGCAACTCCCCTCTATTCTCTGCCCGGCCTAGCGGCCAAGTTGGGTGTGGCAGAGATCCTGTTGAAGGATGAATCTAAGCGCTCTGCCTTAGGCAGCTTCAAGGCCCTTGGGGCACCTATTGCTCTCGTGCGTCTGATTCTTCGCCAATTCCCGGAGCATTGCTTCGATGCGCGAGACCTACTGGCAGGCGAACACAGCTCGGCATTGGCGGGTTTTACCGTGGTAAGTGCGACCGACGGCAACCATGGTCGCGCCTTGGCGGCGGCTGCCCGCAGCGTCGGCTGCCGCTGCATCATTGTGCTGCATGCCAATGTCAGCACCGAGCGAGAAGCGCCCATCGCCGCCAATGGCGCAGAGATCGTGCGGATTAGTGGCAATTATGATGCGTCGGTGGAGACAGCCGCCGAGCTTGCAGAGAAAAACGGCTGGCTGGTGGTTTCCGATACTTCCTATGAGGGCTACGAGGAAATCCCGCGGGATGTCATGCAGGGGTACAGCACTATCGCTGCCGAGATCATGGAGGTAGAGGGGCTGCAACATCGCGCTGGGCCTGCATTTACCCACGTCTTTCTGCAGGGAGGGGTTGGTGGATTTGCGGCAGGCATCGCCAGCTATCTCTGGGAGCTCCATGGTGCGCAGCGCCCGACCATTGTTGTGGTCGAGCCGGAGCAGGCCGATTGCCTGTATCAGAGTGCCAGTGCCGGCAAGGCCGCTAGGGCCACCGGCTCCGTGGATTCGGTCATGGCAGGGCTCGCCTGCGGTGAAACATCGCGGCTGGCCTGGAAATTTCTGCAGCCGTGCGTGGATTTCTTCATGACGATCCACGATGACGAAGCTGTCACCGCCATGCGTGCGCTGGCAGGCGGTAGCGAGCAGGATGTGCCGGTCGTCTCAGGCGAGTCCGGGGCAGCAGGATTAGCGGGACTTTCTCGGTTGGCCAGCGACTCTATGCAGGTCGGGCTGAACGCTGAATCGCGCATCCTGTTGATCAATACTGAAGGCGACACCGCACCGGGGGTGTACCGCGAGCTGGTGGGTGAGAGTGGGGCCACAGTACTGGCTCGCCAGGCGAACTGGTTAAAGCTCAACGCTCAATAAGTGCTCGCCAGGCATCGACGCATTCACGGGGTGTCATTTCCGCCAGCGATCCCAGGGCGGGCAGGGCGACATCGCCTCGAACAGATACTCCATGAAGGCGCGCATCTTGGGGGGTCTGAGTTGGCGCTCGCGCGTCAGTACGTAGAGCTCGCGGTGGCCGGGCATCACTTCGCCGCGCCATGACTCGAGCAGTGCCACTAGGCTGCCCTGGGCCAGTTCTTCGGCGATCAGCCAGGTGGGGAACATCACCAGCCCCTGGCCAAGCAGGGCCGCCCTCACCAGGCTCTCGGCGTCGTTGCTGGCCAGGCTGCCGTCGACCTCGTAGGCGACTTCCTTCGGCGCTTCGCCGTGCTGAAAATACCAGCGCTGGCGGCCCAGCTCGCCCTGGTAGGTCAGGCAGTCGTGTTCGCTGAGGTCCTCGGGGGTTTGCGGCGCGCCCTGTCGTGCCAGGTAGTCAGGGGAGGCGGCGACGATGTAGTTCATCGGCGCCAGCCTGACTCGGTCAGGATGACGGCCCGGGTGTGGCGGTAGAACAGCGGCTGTCCCAACGACTCCTCCAACCCGCGAATCTGTCGCGACACCGACGATACCGCGCGGTGGAAGTGGTGCGCGGCGGCGGTGAAGCTGCCGGTTGCGGCGACACGTTCGAACACGCGCAAGGCGTTGATCCCGGGGTCACAGGTGCAGTGGAACGCCTTGACCGACATGACCGATGCGCTGGTGCTGGCGCGGCAGATGGAGTGGGCGGCGACCACGCCGGGCGCGGCCAATCAGGCCTTTAACACCGTCAACGGCGACGTCTTCCGCTGGCGCCGCATGTGGCGCGAGATCGGCGACTACTTTGGCCTCGAGGTGGCGGAGTGCCCGGAGACGCCGCAGCCGCTGGAGACGCAGATGGCCGATGCGGCAGCGGCCTGGCGCGAGCTGGCCCGCAAGCACGACCTGGTCGAGCCGGACGTCGGCAAGCTGGCGTCCTGGTGGCACACCGATGCCGACCTGGGCCGCGATCAGGAGTGCGTCAACGACACCACCAAGTCCCGCGACTTCGGCTTCGACCATTTCCGTGAGACACGCGGCGCCTCTTGCGACCTGTTCGATCGCCTGCGCGCCGAGAAGCTCATCCCCTGACAGGCATCGGTGCTCGGCGTAACGCCTCGTGATCTCCAGCGCCACTACCTGATTTAACGCGGTGCCATGCGAATCGCCCCATCCAGGCGAATGGTCTCGCCGTTGAGCATAGAGTTGTCGACGATATGGCAGGCCAGGCGCGCGAACTCATGTGGCTCGCCGAGGCGGCTGGGGAAGGGGATGGACGCGGCCAGCGACTGCTGGGCATCTTCCGGCAGCGACTCCATCAGCGGGGTCTTGAACAGCCCCGGGGCGATCGTCATCACACGGATGCCGTGGCGGGCCATTTCGCGGGCTATAGGAAGGGTCATGGCGACGATACCGCCCTTGGAGGCCGCGTAGGCCGGCTGGCCGATCTGTCCATCGAAGGCGGCCACCGAGGCGGTGTTGATGATCACCCCGCGCTCGCCGTCGGCCTGGGGCTCGCCCTTGGCAATGGCCGCGGCGGCTAGGCGCAGCATGTTGAAGCTGCCCAGCAGGTTGATATTGACGATGCGCGAGAAGGCCTCGAGAGGCAGCGGCTCGCCGTCGCGGTTGACCACCTTGGCGGGTTCGCCGACCCCGGCGCAGTTAATCAGCCCATGCAGGCCGCCGAAGTTCGCCACTGCCAGATCCACTGCAGCTTGGGCATCAGCCTCGCTGGTGACGTCGGTACGCTGGAAGCGCACGCGCTCATCCGTGCCCTGGGCATTCAGCTCGGCGGCCAGCGCCTCGCCGCGTTCGGCGTTGAGGTCGGCGATTACGACCTTGCCGCCGGCGCCGTGCAGGGCGCACACCGTGGCTTCACCGAGGCCCGAGGCTCCGCCGCTGACGATAAAGGTGTTGTCCTGAAACTTCATCAATATCTCCTTCGCTGTATTTATAGGTTGGCTCCGACAAGCCGAAGCTATCGGCGACTTCTCTGATAGTCGTGTTGGTGAGCCGGTGCTTGGTTCCGAGCATCTAGCGCTCGTGGAGTAGCTACAGGGCGCTGCGAGGCTGCGTAGGTGCTCCGCGTCGTCAGCGCCAGGTTTAGGTCGTGGAGAACTATATCCACGGTGGCGATATACAGCAGGTGTGACAGGTTGGCATGGCGATGGCTCTTGATATGCCAGTTGCTGAGCCAGCTGTGCTCTTCGATGGTCTCGCAGTGCAGCAGGTCCGGGGGCGGCAAGTGGCGGGTCTCGGCATAGCGCATGAACATCGGCACGGTGTCGTGGCTTCGGTCAGGCATGCGGAGATCCTTCCATGACGTCGACTAACGTCTAGTCAATATATGCAGTTTGTCCTGCTTTATGGATAAACAGTGCCTTAAATCGCGGTTGCTATCACCGAACAATACCACTATCGAATCCAGCGACTAAGACGACGCGATAGAGGCACTGGTCATGAAGATTCAGGTGGTGATCATCGGCAACGGCCTCACCCCATCGCCGAGAATTACCTCGGTCTACCTAAGCGTTGCTCGAGAGTTTGTCTCTGCCGAGATACTGCCAGACTCCACCGAAGAAAAATTAGCATGTCCATCAAAACATACTTATGCTAGGAACAGGTTCTGTGTCTGCAATGGAGGTAGCGCATGGCGACTCGAATCACGACGTCCCGCCGGGCGGATGGCATCACGCTGCTGAAGATCAGCGGCCCCGAACGACGCAACATCCTGGATGAGGCGAACTACGCGCAGTTGATCGAGGCGCTTGCCGCTGCCGAGGCAGACGACGAGGTCAAGGTCCTGATCATCACCGGCAGTGAGAACTGCTTTACCGCAGGCAACGACCTGGCCAACTACAAGGCGTTGGCGGAGGCGACGGAAGTGCCGGCCATCACCTTCCTGCGCCGTCTGCACGCCTTTCCCAAACCGGTCATCGCCGCCGCGGAGGGCCTCGCCCTGGGGCTTGGCTCATCGATCCTGATGCACTGCGATTTCGCCTACGCGGGAAGCTCGACCACCTTCTACCTGCCCTTCGTCAATTTTGCCCTGACGCCACTGGGGGCCACCACCTACCTGCTGCCCAAGCTGGCCGGCAACAAGGCGGCCAGCGATATGCTCATGCTGGGCAATACTTTTTCCGCTGCCCGCGCCTGTGAGCTGGGCTTGCTGACCGATACCACCCCGGATGGGATGGCGCTGGAGCAGGCGTTCTCCTGTGCCAGCCGCCTGATCGCCAAGTCCTTCGATGCGCTGCTGGCCACCAAGGCGCTGCTAAGGGCAGGCGACGCCGAGGCGATCAGCCACGCCTTCGATCGCGAAGAACAGCAGCTGCTGGAACGCTGTCGCTCGCCCGAGGCTCAGGCGGCGATCGATGGCTTCTTCAACAGGCTTCACGGATAGCGCCCGGTCAGGCGGTTCTCCACCAGCACCTCGAGGATGGCGTTGGCCTGCAACATGATGTCGGAGGGGTGCTCGCCCTTGCAGCGGCTGCAGATCACCGGCGAGGTGATGGTGCGGTCGTCGAGATAGACGAACACGATACCGTCGCGTTGCACGCGCTTGACCTGCTCCGGCACCAGGGTGATGCCGATTTCCGAGGCCACCAGGCTCAGGGCGGTCTGCAGCTCGTTGGCTTCCTGGGCGACGCTGACCTTGAGCCCCTGGCGGCGGAATAGCCCCAGGGTGATGTCGGCCAGGCTGGGGCGCGGCTTGGCCGGAAACAGCACCAGCGGGAGTCGGCGAGCTGGGCCAGGGTCGGGCGGGTATGGGCCAGCGGATGATCGGCGGGCAGCGCCACCATCAGCGGCTCGTCGAGCAGCACCTCCTGCTCCACGTCTGGGTCGTCGATGCGCAGCCGCCCTAAGCCGATGTCGATGCGCCCGGCCTTGAGCGCCTGGATCTGCTGCACGGTGGTTAGCTCGGCGAGGGTCAGCTCGATATCATCCTTTTGTCGTAAATCAGGCACCAATAGCGGCAGCTGGCCGTAGAACACCGAGGGCACGAAGCCGCTGCCGATGGCCAACTCGATTCCCGGCGCGCTGATGTTTGCCGCGGTGATTCCGGTGGTGGGCCTGGAAGCGGCGCTGGGGGCGACCCTGATCGCCGGGGCCATCTCGCTGGTGGCGGGCCTGACCGGGGTGATGGGGATCGTGATGCGGCTGATCCCGATGCCCATCGTGATGGGCATGGTGGCCGGGATGCTGTTGAGCTTCGGCCTCAATATGGTCAAGCCGCTGGAAAACGCCATCGTGCCGGCGACGATCATGATCCTGGCATTCTTCGTCTCGGCGCGACTGTTCCGCAAGGTACCGCCGCTGGTGGTGGCCATGCTCGCCGGCATCGGCTATCTGATCGCCACCGGCGTAGATCTCTCCGGCATCGAGGCCACGGTGCGCTTCCCCGAATTCATCGTGCCCGAGTTCACCCTGGGCGCCTTCCTGGCCTACGGTCTGCCCCTGGCGATCATCCTGGTGGGCATGGAAACCCCGGCCGGGGTTGGTCTGGTCAAGGGCATGGGCTACAAGCAGGTGCCGGCCAACGGCATCACCGCGGTGGGCGGCGTCGGCACCATGGTCTCGGCCTTCTTCAACCTGCACAGCACCTGTATCGCCGCGCCGATGACCGGCATCTGCTCCTCGCCGGAGGCCGGCGAGCACGACAAGCGCTGGGTGGCGGCGGTGATCGCCGGGGCCATCTTCGTGGTCGCGGCCCCCTTCTACGGCTATGTGGTGAGCCTGCTCGAGGCGACGCCCAACTACTTCATCACCATCATCGCCGGCCTGGCGCTGATGCGGGTGATCACCTCGTCGATGGCCATCGCCTTCTCCGGCAAGAAGCATGAGATGGGGGCGCTGTTCGCCTTCCTGATCGCCGCCTCGGGGATCCAGATCCTCGAGATCGGCGCCACCTTCTGGGCGCTGGTGCTGGGGGTGCTCGTCTCGATGATCTTCGAGACCCAGGACTTCGAGTTCGCCAAGGGCAAACCGGCGGCGGCGTAACCCGGCGCCCCTAGCCCACTAGCCTCCTCCTCCTTGGCCCTTGCTCGGTTCGCCGCTGCGGGCTTTTTTTCTGTCATCTTGCGCCATGCGGACGTTGCTCACCGTTGGGAATTCCGCCAATGTCAGGTCATTGGCGCTGGATGCCGCCTGTAACCTCAGTGTGAGCGTGGCCCCCATGTCTGATCGAGAGACTCCCGAGTACTCGGCGTGGAATCCCGGCCTCGAAGCCGACTTGCCCAGGCGCTACCAGCCCCTGGAAACCATTCATCGTCCCGAGAACGTCTTTTCTCTTCTGGCCGAGATTCCCGAGCTGAAAGCCCTTACCGGCCTCGAGGAGGAAGAGCTGATCGCGTTTCGTGCCGAGCGCCTGGTGCTGCATGAGCTTATCGTGCGAGTGACCGCCGACGTCCTCGTGGCCGAAGGGGAAGAGGAGGCGCTGCTGGGACGAGAGTTTCGCCGCATGACGCGCAAGATCCTGCACGATTATCTCGCTCCCCAGCTTCCGGCATTGCAGCAGGCGTTCGAGAGGCTGTTCGGGGTGATAGAGAACCGAGTGGGGGAGATCCTGGCAACGGCCTTTGCCCCCGAGTCGGTGGAACCCGATCCAGCGCCTGTTTCTTTCCTGGCCAGATGGCTGGGCAAGCATCCTGACCCGCCACGACAGGTGGAGCGCCGTACCCTGGAGGAGCGGCACCACGGTGCGATTCAAAGCATCAAGCAGCAGGGCTTGGCCGCCCGAGACGAGCAGGAGCAGGCCATCTACAAGAGTGCCTATCGAGTGCTGAGCTCGATTGCCTCCACCCAGGGCCATATCGGGTTGGATCGCCAGGTGCTGGCGAGGTTGATCACACGCCACGCCTGCAACGACTACGGCAGCCGCATGCTCGGCCGCCTGTTGGCACCCCACGTCGAGCGAGCCATCGAGCATGAAGGCTATGGCCGGGTTCCGCTTGCCGACGAGCCGATCCTGATCAGTCTCAAGGGGGCCTCGGCGTCTGGCAAGAGCTCCCTGCGGCATCTGCTGAGACATACCCGGCAGGACCTGGGCATTCCGCCTGGGCAGTACGGGACTATCACCCCTGACATCTGGCGTCGCCTGCTGATCGACTATGAGGCGTTGGGCGAGGCCTACAAGTATGCTGGGCGCCTGGCGGGCAAGGAGGTCAAGCTGATCGATGCCAAGCTGGACCGCTATATCCGCGACAAGGCACGGCGAGACCGCACCATTCCCAATCTGCTGATCGACCGCTTTCGCTTCGACAGCTTTTCGTCGGAAACGGTGCCGCGGCTGCTGGACGCCACCTATGCGAAGTACGTCTCCACCATGCATATGTACTTCATCATCACTCCACCGGAGGCCACGGTGGAGCGGGGCTGGCTGCGGGGGTTGGAGCGGGGGCGCTACAAGGCGGTATCGGACTTTCTCGGGCACTGCGTGGAGACCTACGACGGCATGCCCAGGATGTTCTTCAAGTGGTTGGACAGCCCGCAGCCGCGATTCAAGTACGTTTTTTTCGACAACAGTGGGCCTAAGCATTCGCCACCGGCGGTCATCGCCCACGGCACCCAGGATACGCTGCATATTCTCGACCCCCTGGGCCTGGTCAATCTCGAGCGCTTCAAGAAGATCAATACCGCGGCGACATGCCCGCAAGAGGTGTATCCCGCTGCCGATACCCTGGCGGCTGCCAGCAACTGCACCTTCCTCAAGCAGTGCCTCGCCAAGGTGCCTGACGTATGCTTCGTCGATGCGGCCACCGCAAAGGTGTATCTGCGCGCCACCTCGGGGCGTTTTGCCGTGGAGGACGGCTCGCTGCTCTGCGCCAAGCGGGTTGACCCTGAGTTGGCGGAGGTGTTTGCCGTGCTGGGAGTGCCAGAGGGCGAATGAGGGCTCATCTGTCGGCAGCACCGGTGGGCGTAGCCAGACTCTCGACCAGCGCGATCAGGTTGTGCAGCGCCGGTGAGTCGTTGTCCGGGCGCCAGGCGAACCACAGCGGCATGCTGCAGGCGTCGAGCTCCGGCAGGCGCAGGAAGCGAATGCCCGGCATCGGGTGGCAGCTGCTGGCGGCGGGCAGGATGGCGATGCCCAGCCCAGCCGCCACCATGCTCAGGATGGCGATATTGTCGGCGCCGTACTGCACCACGCGGGGGTGGAAGTCGAGGCGCTGGAAGTGGGCCTGCATGCGGTCGAAGTAGATCGGGGAAGCGCTGCGAAAGCCCCATACGAAGTCGGCGCCGGCCAGCTCGGCGAGGCGCTGTGGCGGGGTCTGGGCCCAGGCGGAGCGCTCGGGCACGGCGAGCAGCAGATGGTCATTCTGCAGTTGGCGGGCCTCGAGCCCCGGGTAGCCGGTCTCGTCGAGGTAGAGCACGCCGGCATCCAGGCTGCCTTCTCGCAGCCGCTCAAGCTGCGGGCCCGAGAGCAGCGGGAAGACCTCGAAGGCGACCTGCGGATAGCGGTCGCGATAGCGGCTCAGCAGGCCCGCGACGTCCGGCACCCAGAGGTGGGTCACCGTCACCCCCAGGCTGACCTTGCCGGTCAGGCCGCTGCCCAGCGCCGTCAGGCGCGCGCGGATCTGGGTGCGCGCATCGAGCAACTGCTGGGCCTCTTCAAACAGCGCCTTGCCCGCTACCGTCAGCCGCATGCCGCGGGCGTGGCGGTCGAACAGCCGCGTGTCGAGGTCTTCTTCCAGCAGCCGGATCTGGCGAGTGAGGGCCGGCTGGGCAATATGCACGCGCCGGCTGGCGGCGGAGATGGAGCCGGTCTCGACCACGGCGACGAAATAGCTGAGCTGGCGGAATTCCATGGATTGAGCAATGCTCTAACGGTATAGGTAATATCTATTATCGGTATTTTTGCTATGGCGTCCATGGGCGGATAGTGTAGGTACTGACATCGCGACAGCGGGAGAGTCCGGTTCGTGAACCACGTACCGGCGCCGAAGGAGCAACTGCCCCGGAAACTCTCAGGCCACCGGACCGCCGTCGCGTCACCAATTCCGAAGAGCGGCCGGCGACAGCGTCCGTCGGCACACCGAAGGAGCAAGCGGGCATCGGCGACGATGCGTTGCGAATCTCTCAGGTTCCATGACGGAAGGGGTCCTCGCCAGCCAATGGCAGCGGGGTCAACCCGACGCGTCTGGAGAACGACGATGCAACGTATTGCCGTTATCGGCGGGGGCATCACCGGTGTCACCACCGCCTATGCCCTGCTCAAGCGTGGCCTGGACGTCACGCTCTACGAACGCCACCGCTATGCGGCCATGGAGACCTCTTTCGCCAACGGCGGCCAGCTGTCGGCCTCCAACGCCGAGGTCTGGAATCACTGGCCCACGGTGCTCAAGGGGCTACGCTGGATGCTGCGCGCCGATGCGCCGCTGCTGGTCAATCCCAAGCCCGCCTGGCACAAGCTGAGCTGGTTCGCCGAGTTCATGGCCGCCATTCCCCGCTATGCCGACAACACCACCGAGACCACGCGCCTGGCGATCGCCGCCCGCGACCACCTCTACCAGTGGGCAAGGGAGGAGGGCATCGACTTCGATCTGGAGCGGCGCGGCGTCACGACACGCTACGGGCATGACGTGTGCGACCTGGAGGCCGATGGCAGCGGCGCCTGGGTGACCACCGCAGAAGGGCGTGAAGCCTACGATGGCGTGGTGGTCTGCGCCGGCGTCGGGAGTCGCGGGATGGCGGCCAAGCTCGGCGACCGCCTCAACGTCTACCCGGTCAAGGGTTACTCGATCACCGTGCATCTCGACGAGGCCGCCTCTCAGCAAGCGGCGCCGATGATCAGCCTGCTCGACGACGAGGCCAAGCTGGTCACCAGTCGCCTCGGCAAGGATCGCTTCCGCATCGCCGGCACCGCCGAGTTCAACGGCTTCAATCGCGATATCCGTGACGATCGCATCCGTCCGCTGATCGACTGGGTCGAGCAGTGCTTCCCGGGCGTCAGTACCCGACGGGTGGTGCCCTGGGCGGGGCTGCGTCCAATGCTGCCCAACATGCTGCCGCGGGTGGGAAGAGGGCGACTGCCCAGCGTCTTCTACAACACCGGTCACGGCCACCTGGGCTGGACCCTGTCGGCGATCACTGCCGAGATGGTGGCCGACTCGGTAACGATGGCGCGCCCCGCTGACGCTCGGCTCAGCCCGGCCCGCTAGGCGCTCCTCTCTTCACGCTGCAGCCTACACCCTCCACTTTGCTTTATGGGTTCTTCCCCTCCCATCGGCTCCCGGCGCACGCGTCGGGAGCCTTTTCCATGGGGCATGCCCATGCCGTAACAGTATGGCTGATATCTAAAAGCCATATTTTTGCTATCGAAAGGCGTGCGCCATAGTCAAGGCACAACCCATAACAAGACTCGCCATCGGCGAGCTGGACGACTGCCATGACCAAGACCTACCACCTGCTGACGGGGCTGCACTTCGCGCTGTGCACCCTGGCCATGATCTGGCCGGGGGCCCTGATCGCCAATCGCATCGAGCCCACCGTCATGGGCCTGCCGTTTCTGTTCTTCTGGTACATCCTGTGGATGCTGGTGCTGTTCATCGGCATGTGGCTGGCCTACGTGATTCGTCACGGAGGTGGCCGCCATGAATGATTCGCTGATCGTCGTCGGTATCACCCTGACCTATCTCGCCCTGGTGCTGTGGGTGGGGCTGCGCGCCCGGGGGCAGCAGAGTTCGAGCCTCGAGGGCTACGTGGCCGGCGGGCGCCACGTCGGCGTGGTGATCCTGTTCTTCATCCTCGGCGCCGAGATCTTCTCCGCCTTCGCCTTCCTGGGGGCGCCGGGCTGGAGCTATCAGCACGGCGCGCCGGCCTTCTACATCCTCGCCTACCTGTCGCTGGTGCCGATCACCATCTGGGCCATGGGCCCGCGGGTCGCCGAGTTGGGGCGCCAGAAGGGCTACCTGACCCAGGGCGACATGATCGCCGACCACTACCAGAGCAAAGCGTTGGGCATCCTGGCCGGGGTGATCGGCGTGCTGGCCCTGGTGCCCTACCTGACCATCCAGATCGCCGGTGCCGGGCTGCTGTTCCAGGCCGCCACCGATGGACTGATTCCCTTCTGGCTGGGGGCGCTGCTGGCCTTCGTGGTGGTCGCTGCCTACGTGTTCTGCAGCGGCCTCAACGGCATCGGCTGGACCAACCTGGTGCAGGGCATCATGATGATCGCCATCGCCTGGTTCCTCGGCCTGTCGATCTCCGAGCGCCTCTACGGCGGGGTCGGCGAGATGTTCAGCCAGATCCAACTGACCATGCCCGAGTACCTGACCATGCCCGGGGCCACTGGCATGAACTGGGGCTACTTCAGCACCGCGGTGCTGGTCAGCGCCTTCGGTGGGGCCATGTGGCCGCACCTGTTCATGAAGTTCTACTCCGCCGACAGCGGCAAGACCCTGCGCAAGGTCAGCGTCTTCTATCCGCTCTACGCCTACCTGCTGGTGCCGCTGCTGTTCATCGGTTTCGCCGGGGTGCTGGTGTTTGCCGACGACCCGCTGGTGCGTGCCGATACCGTGCTGCTGCGCATGGTCATGGACGTCGCCAACTTCTCGCCCTGGGTGATCGGCCTGATGCTCTCCGGCGCGCTGGCGGCGGCCATGTCCACCGGCGCCAACCTGGCGCATACCGCCGCCATCGTGCTGGTCCGCGACGTGGTCGGCCCCACGCTGATGAAGGGCGCCAGCGAGAAGGCCTCGGTGAGCGTGACGCGCTGGAGCGTGCTCGGCCTGTCGCTGATCGCCTACCTGTTCGCGCTGGCCAACCCCGCCTCGCTGGTACTGCTGCTGCTCGGCGCCTACGGCCTGATCGTGCAGCTGTTCCCGATGGTGCTCGGCGCGCTGTTCCTGCCGCGGCTACGTCGTGCCAGCGTCATGGCCGGCGCACTGGTCGGCAGCCTGGCTTACCTGCTGATGGAGTTTGCCTGGAGCTCGCCGCTGGGCTGGCACGCCGGTGTCTGGGGGATGCTCCTCAACGTCGGCGTGGTGGCGGCCTGGCAGGGATTGGTCAAGCCGGCCCTGGCGGCACCGACGCCTCAAGAAACCCACTGAGCAGCTGGAGATCAGCATGACCACCCAGACCGAGCGATTCGATTTCAAGGACGCCATCAGCGCCCAGGTAGAGGCGGCATTCAGCGATATCCAGTCGCTCTACCGCCAGCTGCATCAGACCCCCGAGCTGCCCTTCCAGGAGCACAACACCAGCGCGCGACTCGCCGAGGCCCTGGAGGGGCTCGGTTACGCGGTGACCCGCGGCGTGGGCGGCACCGGCGTGGTGGCCCTGCTGCGCAACGGCGAGGGGCCCACGGTGATGCTGCGCGGCGACATGGACGCCCTGCCGATCAAGGAAGCCACTGGTCTCGACTTCGCCAGCCGCGAGATCGGCGTCGCCGAGGATGGCAATGAGGTACCGCTGATGCACGCCTGCGGCCATGACCTGCACAGCAGCTGTGTGGTCGGTGCCGCCAGCGTGATGGCCGCGCTGCGCGAGCACTGGCAAGGCACCCTGATGCTGATCTGCCAGCCCGCCGAGGAGATCTTCGGCGGTGCCCAGGCGATGCTCGACGATGGCCTCTACGCACGCTTCCCGCGGCCGGACGTGATCCTCGGCCAGCACAATATGCCGGCCCTGGCGGGCAGCGTGGGGCATAGACCCGGCGGCACCATGGCCGCCTGCAGCAACCTGGCGGTGACGATTCACGGTGCCGGCGGCCACGGCTCGATGCCCGCCCAGACGGTGGACCCGGTGGTGATCGCCGCCCACGTGGTGACCCGCCTGCAGAGCATCGTCTCCCGCGAGGTGCCGCCGGAGGAGACCGTGGTGGTCACCGTTGGCAAGCTGCACGCCGGTACTCAGGCCAACATCATCCCGCATTCGGCCGAGCTCGAGATCAACGTGCGTAGCTTCGACGATGCCCTGCACCGCCAGGTGGTGGCGTCCATCGAGCGCATCGTGCGCGCCGAGTGCGAGGCGGGCCGCTCACTGACGCCGCCCGACATCCGGGTGCTCAACCAGACCATCGCCCTGCACAACGACCCCACTGCGGTTGAGCATGTGCGCCGGGCACACGCCGAGCACTTTGGTACAGCCAGCCTCTATGACATGCCGCGGCTCAACGGCAGTGAGGACTTCCCGCTGTTCGGCAACGCCGCTGCCGGCGGCTTCGGCGGCGAGGATATCCCCTACGTCTACTGGTTTATCGGCGCCACGCCGGCGGAGCGCTGGGAAGCGACGCCGGGTAAGAGCGTATCGGGGAAGATGCGTCATCTGGAGATGCCGCATTCGCCGTACTATTTTCCCGGCAACGACGTGACCCTGCGCACTGGCATCGAGGCCATGGCAGCGGGGGCGCTGGCCTACCTGGGCTAAGCGTCACACGGCCAGAAACGCCAACGGGCCACCCTCGAGGTGGCCCGTTGGCGTTGTTGCCAGGCAGTGTCAGAGCACGCCCTTGGCCTTGGCGGTGTGCGTGGCGATGGCGTCCATCAATGGCGGCGACAGGCAGTCGTAGGGCTCGAGGCCCAGCTGCTTGAGGCGGCCGCGCACGTCGTCCATGGTGTCCGGGTGGGTGCCCCCCTCGATGATCGAGGAGACGAAGGCGGCGAACTCCGGGCCGGCCCAGCCGCTGTCGTTGGAGAGCTCGGTGTGGATGAAGTCCAGGCCGTGGAAGGGGTGGTCGGTGTTCTCGATGCGCCCGTACATGTGCACGCCGCAGCCCTTGCAGGCGTGGCGCTGGATCGCCGCCGTGGCATCGACCACCTCGAGCTTGTCCTCGTTGGCGGTGACGCTGAGGCTGTCGCGGGGCACCACCGCGACCATCGAAAAGGTCGCGCCGTTGGGCTTCCAGCACTTGGTGCAGCCGCACACGTGGTTGTGGGCGCACTGCGCCTTGACCGTCACCTCGACCTTGTTGCTGTCGCAGCGGCAGTGCAGGGTGCCGCCATTAAAGGCATCGCTGCCGGCCTTTACCCCGCCGTCTACCGCTGGATGGATCTTGGTATTGCTGGTAGGTGGGGCCTGGGTCGCCGCCGCGGCGCTGGGCGCAGCCTTGGCCTCAGGGCGATGGCTGCTGGCGGCGGGCGTGGCGCTCTGGCCGCCGAACCAGCGTTTCAGGGTATCCATCAGGCTCATAGGCTTGCGCTCCGGGTTCAGGCTCATTCGTGTCAGCATGGCAGTTCACCTCTTGTGGTCTTGTTGTTGGTACCTCGTGGCCCTTATTCAGGCGCGTCTTAAAAGTGCAAAACAGTACGAATGCTCTTGCCGGCATGCAGCAGCTCGAAGGCCTCGTTGATCTGCTCGAACGGCATGTCGTGGGTGACGAACTCGTCGATCTTCAGCTCGCCGTTCATGTAGCGATCCACGTAGCCCGGCAGCTCCGTGCGACCCTTGACCCCGCCGAACGCCGAGCCCTTCCAGACCCGCCCGGTAACCAGCTGGAACGGCCGCGTGGCGATCTCCTCGCCGGCCCCCGCCACGCCGATGATGATCGATTCGCCCCAGCCCTTGTGGCAGCACTCCAGCGCCGAGCGCATCACGTTGACGTTGCCGATGCACTCGAAGGAGTAGTCGACGCCGCCGTCGGTGAGGTCGACGATCACCTGCTGGATCGGGTCCGAGTAGTCCTTGGGATTGACGAACTCGGTGGCGCCGAACTGCTCGGCCAGCGTGAACTTGTCGGGATTGACGTCGATGGCGATGATGCGGCTGGCCTTGGCCATCTGCGCGCCCTGGATCACCGCCAGGCCGATGGCGCCCAGGCCGAACACCGCGACGGTGGCGCCCGGCTCGACCTTGGCGGTGTTGAGCACCGCGCCGATGCCGGTGGTCACGCCGCAGCCGAGCAGGCAGATCTTGTCCAGCGGCGCCTGCTTGGAGACCTTGGCCAGCGACACCTCGGGCAGCACGGTGTACTCCGAGAAGGTCGAGCAGCCCATGTAGTGGTGCAGCATCTTGCCGTCCAGCGAGAAGCGGCTGGTGCCGTCGGGCATCAGCCCCTTGCCCTGGGTGGCGCGCACGCTGCCGCACAGGTTGGTCTTGCCCGAGAGGCAGAACTTGCACTTGCCGCACTCGGCGGTATAGAGCGGAATGACGTGGTCGCCGACGGCCAGCGAGGTGACGCCTTCGCCGACCTCCTCGACGACGCCGGCACCCTCGTGGCCGAGCACCGCCGGGAAGTTGCCCTCGGGGTCGGCGCCGGACAGGGTGTAGGCGTCGGTGTGGCAGACGCTGGTGGCCTTGATGCGCACCAGCACTTCGCCGGCCTTGGGTCCTTCGACGTCGACCTCGGTGACCTCCAGCGGCTTGCCGGCTTCAAGTGCGACTGCGGCGCGTGACTTCATTGGCAGACTCCTGTTGTTGTTATGCAAGGGGTGATGAGCGGCCCAGATAAAGTGGCTGATGCAGCAGTGAGCGCTGATCACAGTCTAGGTGAGCTTCGGAGGGGGGATTGTGCGGCAGTGGCATAACTGCGTTGCCGATGGACAATATTGCTGAGCGGCAACAGTGGCGGTGGGTCAGCAGTGCTGGTCGGGATCAGTCAGCCGGGCAGTGACACCACCAGCGCCGCGGCAGCGCACCGGCACACAGGGCTTCGGCGGCACCGAGCAGCGCCGTGGGCGTCAAGCCGGCGAGGCTTTGCGTGTCTTGCTGCCAGGGGCTGGCCAAGTGCCCTGGCAGAGCCGACTCGCCGGCCGGGCGCGGTGCCTGGCGCAGCGCCTGCCAGACCCGCGCGAGGGCCGCCGGATAGGTCTCCGGTGGGCCGTGGCGGGCCAGCAGCCCGCGGCGCTGGGCGTCCAGTGCCGCAGGTGGAAGGTGCGCGAGCGGCACCGCCTCGGAGGCGATAAAGGCCTCGATGGCCTGGCGCAGGGTATCGACATCGGCATGCGGCGACTGCACCACATAGCCGAGTCGCGGCCAGCCCGCCGCCTCGCGGTAGCGCACCGCGGCGGCGTAGCCGAGGCCCTGGCGCTGGCGCAGCGCCTGCTGGAAGGCCGCATCGTGGCACTGGCCGAGCAGGCGCAGCAGCCAGCGGCTGCGCGGGCTGGCGTCCGCGCCCATCACCTCGAGCATCACCGCGTGGTCCGCGGCCTGGGGAGCGAGCCAGACGGTGTCGGTTGAATTCACGGGCGGCGCTGGCGTGTCCGGCACTGCCGGACACCTCGCCAGCAGGCTGGCGGCGCTGGCGGCATCACTGGCCCAGCACAAAGGGGCGGGGGAGGCTTCGGTAGTGACCGGTGGCGGCGCGCTCTCCAGTCGGCCGAGCAGGCGCTGGGCGACCAGTCCGACGGCGGGTGAGGCGGCGGGGTGGGCATGCCCGTCAGCCGGCCAGGCCGCCAGAGCCTGCTCGGCGAGGGCGCGCACCTGGGCCGGCGTACCGCTGGCGATCAGCCAGTCGCCCAGGCGGTCGCCGCCGAGCAGCAGTCCGGCGCCCTGAGCCTGCGCCGCTTGACGCAGCGCCAGGCAGCGCTGGCGCCAGTGGTATAGCCGGGCGCCAGCGCTGTCTGGCGCCGGCCAGCCCAGGGCGCAGTGGCTGACGGATTCGGCCTCTTGCTCGGCCGCGGGCCAGGGCGGCCGCCCGAGCCAGCGTCGACGCTTATCCGAGGTCGCAGGGGCGCCCGTCGAGGGCGTGTCGAGTCGCGGTGCCGGGCACGGCGCTGGGGCATGCGGCGGACTAGCCGCCGGTAGCGCGATGCGTTGCACCCGCGTAGCGGTCTCGTCGAGAAGGCGCCAGTCGGACGCTTGCCGTGCTGCGGCCGGCTGCTGCCAGAGCAGCCTACACTGATCCGCTGCCAACCAGGCGGCCAGGGCTGCCTGGCCGTTGCTGGACGCTGAGGCCGGTGGCTTGGCGGCCTGCCCGGCGAGGCTTCGGGCCTGGCGTCGCGGCCACTGGTCGAGGGCTGCGGTGCTGTTACCGGCAAGGCCAATGGGAGGTGTCAGCGGATCCTGCAGGGCCTCGCCCAGGGCCGGGTTGAGGCAGGCCAGCAGTTCGCTCAGGGGCGGAGGGGGAGACGCGAAATCAAGACGCAGCGAGAGTCCCGAGCCGCTGCCGGCCGGCTCGCTGGTGGCCTGCATATCGCTTAGCGTTGCTGCCTGGCCAAGGGTCGCGGCCAGGGCGCCGTCGGCGAGGCGTGCCGCCACACCGTCGAGATAGGGTCGGTAGGCGTTGGCCAGATCGGCGGGCAGCGGCCACAGCAGCTCCACGCAGTGGCTGGCGTCGTGGGCTGAGTCGGCCGCTGTGTAGGGTAACTGCCAGGCCACGCCGCCGGGCTCGGCCCAGCGCCAGGTGCGCGAGGGCGCTGGTTCAGCCGGCCTCTCGTCGGATACCAGTGCGGCGGCGTGGCGTGAAAGCAGCGCGAGCTGCTCCTCGAGTGGCTGCGGCCCGAGCATCGCCAGCGCCATGCGCGAAGGGCGGTAGTGGCGGTGCAGCGCGCGCAGTTCGGCGGCCAGCGCCTCGCCGCTGCCGGCCAGGCTAGCAGCGTGGCCGGCGTGGCAGACCTGCGCAGCATGCCCCGCATGACACAGCTGGCCGAGAGCGGCGAGCCGGTGCAGATCGGGGTCGGCAAGCCGGGCGCGGAACTCGGCGTCGAGCACCGCCACTTCGCGCTCGACCAGCGCCGGATCGAAGCAGGGCCTGGCCAGCAGCTCGCAGAGCCGCTCGAGACCCGCTTCGGCCGCCGCGGGTGGCAGCTGCAGGTGAACGTCGGTGGCGGTGTCGCCGGTATAGGCGTTGTAGCGCCCGCCCTGCTCGCCGACCCAGCGGCTCAGGGCATCGCTCTCGGGCCAGCGACGGCCGCCGAGGAACAGGGCGTGTTCGAGCAGGTGGGCGAGCCCCGGGCGCGCAGCGGGCTCGTCGAGGTAGCCGAGATCGACGGCGCCGGCCAGCCGGGTCAGATGGGCGCCGGGCACCTCGGCCGCGACCAGCCATAGCCCGCTGGGGCTGCGCCGCGCCGCGCAGAGGCTAGCCGCTGGCAGGCCCCGGCCCAGGTCGCTGTCGTTTGGCGGCATGCCGATGCGTCCTCGCCTAGGCGCGACAGAAGACCTGCGATTCGCGGGCGTTGCGCAGCGTCAGCGCTTGCGCCGAGCGGCCGTCGTCGGCGGCCTCGCGGCGCGCCGCTTCGATCAGGTGGTGGTCCGGCGACAGGTCGCAGACCGGGTCGGTGGCCGCCGGATCGCCGGTCAGCATATACGCCTGGCAGCGGCAGCCGCCGACGTCCTTGTGGCGCTCGTCGCAGCTGCGGCAGGGCTCCTGCATCCAGTCGTCGCCGCGGTAGCGGTTGAAGGCGGCACTGTCGTACCAGATCTCCTGCAGTGGGCGCTCGCGGGCATTGGGGAAGTCCATCGGCAGCATCCGCGCGCTGTGGCAGGGCAGCACCGCGCCGTCCGGCGCCACGGTCATGAAGATCGAGCCCCAGCCGCCCATGCACGCCTTGGGCCGGTCGGCGTAGTAGTCGGGCACCACGAACAGCAGGCGCATGTCGCGGCCGCGCTCGGCGAGGCGCTGGCGCCAGCGCTGGGTGGTGGCCTCGGCGGCTTCGAGCTGGGCCTGGCTGGGCAGCAGCCCGGCACGGTTGAGGTGCGCCCAGCCGTAGAGCTGGCAGTTGGCCAGCTCCACGGCGTCGGCGCCGAGGTCGTCGCATAGGGCGATGATGGTATCGAGCTGGTCGATGTTGTGACGATGCAGCACCACGTTGAGCACCATCGGATAGCCTGCGTCCTTGACCGCCCGCGCCATGGCCAGCTTCTTGGCATGGGCCTTGGCCGAGCCGGCCACCGCGGCGGCGACGTCGGGGTCGGAGGCCTGCAGGCTGATCTGGATATGATCGAGGCCGGCATCGCGCAGGGCGTGAATACGCGCCTCGTCGAGGCCCAGCGCCGAGGTGATCAGATTGGTATAGAAGCCCAGCCGGCGCGCCTCGGCGACCAGCGTCTCGAGGTCCTTGCGTACCAGCGGCTCGCCGCCGGAGAAGCCCAGCTGCACCGCGCCCATGGCGCGGGCCTGGGTCAGCACGTCGATCCACTCCGCGGTGGTCAGCTCCTGCTTGACCGCGGCGAAGTCGAGGGGATTCGAGCAGTAGGAGCACTGCAGCGGGCAGCGGTAGGTGAGTTCTGCGAGCAGCCACAGCGGCGCGCCGGTTTCACCGTTGGCGGTGGCGGTATCGGTGTGATCAGTCATGCTGGATCCAGCCCTGTTGTTGGGCGTCGACGAGGAAGGCGTGCACGTCCTCGGCGATGGCGCCGTCGGGGGCCTCGGGGAACTGCGCCTGCAGCCGCTCGACCAACGTGGCGACGTCGCGCTGGCCGTCGAGCTGGCCGAGAATCGCCCCGGCGCTGTCGTTGAGTTTGACCATGCCTTCGGGGTAGAGCAGCACGTGGCGCTGCTGGGCCTCTTCCCACTGTAGTCGCCAGCCGGGACGCAAGCGATAGACGTGTGTGTCGATAACGGTCTGGCTCATGACAGCCCCCGGTGATAGACGCGCTGGTCGGTGACGCTGTGGTAGGGCGGCCGCTCGAGCTGGTAGGCCAGGGTCATGGCGTCGAGCATGCTCCACAGCACGTCGAGCTTGAACTGCAGGATCTCCAGCGCACGCTCCTGGGCGGCGCGGGTGGTGCAGACGGCGAGGGCCACCTCCAGGCCATGGTCGACGTCGCGGCGTGCCTCCTTGAGACGCTTGCGGAAATAGCCGTAGCCGGCCTCGTCGATCCACGGATAGTGGGTCGGCCAGGTATCCAGGCGGCTCTTGTGGGCCTCTGGCGCGAACAGTTCGGTGAGCGATGAGATCGCCGCCTCGCGCCAGTCGGCGCGGCGCACGAAGTTGACGTAGGCGTCCACCGCGAAGCGCACCCCGGGCAGTACGTGCTCCTGGGACCACAGCTCGTCGCGGCTCAGGCCCACGGCTTCGCCGAGGGTCAGCCAGGCCTCGATGCCGCCGCCGTCATCGTCGTGGCCGTCGTGATCGAGCAGCCGCTGTATCCAGCGCCGCCGGGTTGCGGCATCCGGGCAGTTGGCCAGCAGCGCGGCGTCCTTCTGGGGGATATTGATCTGGTAGTAGAAGCGATTGGCGACCCAGCCGCGCAGCTGCTCCGGCGTGGCGCGTCCCGCCGCCATATCGACCTGATAGGGGTGATGGATATGGTAGTAGTCGCCCTTGGCCAGCAGCGCCTGGCGAAAGGCGTCGGGGCTCAGGGCCTCTCCCGCGGAGGGGGAGAGCGGCGATGCGATGGCGGTCATATGAGAGCTCCCTACTGACAACAGCGATATTGTTATCTGTGACGCGGCATTGAGGCTGAGGGTTCACACCTCCAGGCGCATGCCGTCGTAGGCCACCTCGATCCCCCGCGCGGTCAGCGTTGCGCGCTGCTCGGAGCGCTCGTCGAGAATCGGGTTGGTGTTGTTGATATGTATCAGCACGCGGCGGGTGGAATCGGGCAGGGCCTCGAGCTCGCTAAGCAGGCCGTGCTCGCCGGACAGCGCCAGATGGCCCATGTCGCGGCCGGTGGCTCGACCCACGCCGGCCTCGATCAGCTCGTCGTCCTGCCACAGGGTGCCGTCGACCATGATGCAGTCGGCCTGCTGCAGGTAGCCGCGGGTGCGCTCGTCGAGTTCGCCCAGGCCCGGCGCATAGAACAGCCGCGTGCCGCGACTGGCGTCCTCGACCATCAGGCCGATATTGTCGCCCGGCGTCGGCGCACCGCGGCGCGGCGAGTAGGGCGGGGCATTGCTGGTCAAGGCCACGGCGGTAAAGGTCAGCCCCGGGCAGGCCGGCACCTTGAACTCGGCCTCCCAGTGGCCGTCGTCGATGCCGATGCGCTGCCACTCGAGTCCACCCTGCCAGTGCTCGAGCATGCGGAACAGCGGAAAGCCGGTGCTCAGGTCCTGGTGGACATTGGGGGTGCACCACACCTCGAAGGGGCAGCCCTCGCGCAGCGACAGCAGACCGGTGGCGTGATCGATCTGGGCATCCATCAGCACCACCCCGGAGATGCCGCTGTCGCGGGGGATGCGCTTGGGGTGCAGCTCGGGGTTGGCGGCCAGCTGGGCGCGGATATCCGGCGAGGCGTTACACAGCAGCCAGTGCTCGCCGTCGCTGCTGATGGCGATCGATGACTGGGTGCGCGGCGTGGCCACGATGCTGCCGTCGCGCACGCCGTGGCACATCCGGCAGTTGCAGTTCCACTGCGGGAAGCCACCGCCCGCCGCCGCCCCGAGTACCAGTATCTGCATGCCATCTCCTGTACGTATCGCCTGGCCCTCGGCCCGGTTTGTATATGAACGTAATATGAACCACCGGCGAAGGATATTAAAGAACGCTCTCGTCAATGCGTTGGCAACCGCTCAAAAGCAAGACGCCCCGAATGTCGGGGCGTCTTACCAGTAGGTGTTGATCAGCGATTGGCGATGTAGAGCGTGACTTCGAAGCCTAGGCGCAGATCTTGATAGGTCGGCTTGGTCCACATAGGAACACTCCTGTTGGCGATGGATGGGTACTTCCAATGACCAGTAAAGCATGTCGTGGGTTCCGCGCCTTGCTACCTAAGTCGCATGCGGCGATCGCGGCCTCCGCTGACGGGTGTTAGACGTGGTGTGCTATCCCGGTATCGCTTATAAAGCAATGCATTACGATGTTTTTTCGGTGAGACGGGACGCTTTGCGTCGATTATGCCGCCACAGCAAAAGTCTTTTGACCATTTTGTGTGGTGAAAACCCACCCGTCAGCACCGGTGCAAGGCGAGTTCTTGTGCTAGACCTTCAGTGTGCTGTTAGGAAAACCATAACAATGAAAGATGCATCCGTGGCCCACTCCCGGGCGAGGGGATGCACCTTCAGTGCTAGGAGACAACGCCATGCATCTCAAGATGAGCTGCGCACTCGCAGCTGCGGGGCTTCTGGCTGTCACAGCGGCGACTACCCACGCCAACGACAGCCTGATGGAACTACTCGAAAATGATGACCTCTGGGCCACCCAGCTCGGTAACTACCAAGGCCACCGCTACAGCAAGCTAAGTGATATCAACCGCGACAACGTCAGCAACCTGCGTCCTGCCTGGCAGTTCTCCACCGGCGTGCTGCGCGGCCATGAAGGCGGGCCGCTGTACGTCGGCGACGGGCGGCTCTACATTCATACTCCCTTCCCTAACAAGGTATTCGCCCTCGACCTGGAAGAGGACGGCCGGGTGATCTGGTCCTACGAGCCGGATCAGGACTCCCGCGTCATTCCGGTGATGTGCTGCGATACCGTCAACCGCGGCGTGGCCTACGCCGACGGCAAGATCTTCCTCAACCAGGCCGACAACACCGTGGTGGCACTCAACGCCGAAGACGGCGAGGTGCTGTGGGAGGTCAGCAACGGCGACCACACCCAGGGCGAGACCATGACCATGTCGCCGCTGGTGGTGCATGACAAGGTCATCGTCGGGGTCAGCGGCGGCGAGTACGGCATCCGCGGCCACCTCACCGCCTACGACATCGAGACCGGCGAGATGGCCTGGCGCGGCTACTCCCAGGGTCCCGACTCCGAGGTGCTGATCGATCCCGAGACCACCCTGATGATGGGCGAGCCGATCGGCGAGGCCGACCTCGGCGTGACCACCTGGCCCGACGGCGAGTGGGAACGCGGCGGCGGCGCGCCCTGGGGCTGGGTGACCTACGACCCCGAGCTCGACCTGATCTACTACGGCACCGGTAACCCGGGCACCTGGAACCCCGATCAGCGCGCCATCGACGGTGAGCCGGCGGATAACAAGTGGGGCATCACGGTATTCGCCCGCGATCCCAACACCGGCGAGACCAAGTGGGTCTATCAGAAGGTGCCGTTCGACGAGTGGGACTATGACGGCGTCAACGAGAACCTGCTGATCGACGTCGAGGTCGACGGCGAGCAGCGCAAGGGCCTGGCGATCCTCGACCGTACCGGCTTCGGCTTCCTGATGGATCGCGAGAACGGTGAGCTGATCACCGTCGAGAAATTCGCCCCGGAGACCAACTGGGCCACCCACTACGACATGGAGACCGGGCGTCCGGTCGTCGACGCAGAGTTCAGTCCCTTCACCCAGGGCGTGGACGTCAATACCACCGATATCTGCCCCACTGCGATGGGTGCCAAGAACATGCAGCCGAGTTCGTTCTCGCCGGAGACCGGGCTGATGTATGCGGGTATCAACCGCATCTGCATGAACTATGAGCCCTTCGAGACCGACTACGTGGCGGGCCAGCCCTATGTGGGCGCGACCCTGACCATGATGCCGGCGCCGGTGGAGAACGGCGGCATGGAAGGTCGCATGGGCAGCTTCATTGCCTGGGACCCGGTCGCCGGGGAAGTGGTATGGGAAGTCGACGAGCGCTTCGCGGTGTGGAGCGGCGCGCTGACCACCGCCGGTGACCTGGCCTTCTACGGTACCCTCGAGGGCTACGTGAAGGCAGTGGATATCGAGAACGGTGAGGAGCTGTGGCGCTTCAAGACCCCGTCCGGAATCATCGGCAACGTCAACACCTTCCGCCATGAGGGCAAGCAGTATATCGCCGTGCTCTCCGGGGTTGGTGGCTGGGCCGGTATTGGCCTGGCGGCGGGTCTCGAGGATCCCGAGGAAGGTCTGGGTGCGGTTGGCGTGTTCTCTGCCCTGTCGGACTATACCGAACTGGGCGGCGTGCTGACCGTGTTCGAACTGCCGGACTCCTGAGTCGGCCGGGCGCCATGACGCTGCGACGTCATGGCGCCTGCAAGGCGCGGCAAGTCCCTGATAGCAACACAATGACAAACGGCGCCGGGCATGGCCCGGCGACACCGCGATCCCTGCCGCGAGTCTCGTGGCAGCGCTCGACGATAAGGGCACGCACATGATTAGAGTCTTCACGTCACGCCAGACGTCCCGCTTTGCCACTACCGCACTGGTCGCCGCCCTGATGGCGGCCGGTTTGAGCATGTCTGCGCTGGTTCTGGCCAGCAGCAGTAACGACGATGAGAACGGTGACGCGGTCGATACCAGCGCCGCCGGAGAATATCTGGTCGAGGACGGCAAGGTCGACCCCGATACCTACGACGGCTATATCGCCTATACCCGCTCCTGCCAGGCCTGCCACGGGCCCGACGGGCTGGGCTCTTCGTTTGCCCCCAACCTGGTGCGCGCCTCGGAGCGGCGCGATTTCGCCGAGTTCGCACGCACCATTGCCGGCGGCCGGGAAGTGCAGCCGGGTCAGGTAATGCCGGCGTTTGCCGACGACCCCTACGTGCTCGGCAATCTCGAGAACATCTACAGCTACATGCGCGGTCGCGCGGCCGGCGATATCGGCCGCGGGCGCCCGCAGGTCATCGAACGTCTCGAGGAGGAGATCAGCGACGAGACCCTGGAGGCCGAAGAGGAGCTGGAGGACGAGGCTTCTTGACGCGGGCGGGCCCATGGCCCGCCATCCGTAGGCAATACCCAGCACCTTGGCAAGCGGAGAGCGTCATGAGGTTATGCGGTTCCCTGACATGTCTGACGGCGGTCGCCTGGCTGCTGACCCAGGGCATCGGTTCGGCCCACGCCGACCTGCCCGAGCTGTACGAGCGCGATCAGCTGCGTGTATGTGCAGACGGTAACAACCTGCCCTTTACCAATAGCGCCGGCGAGGGCTTCGAGAACCGTATCGCCGAGCTGATGGCCGACGACCTCGGCGTGCCGCTGCGCTATGTGTGGGCGCCGCAGGTCATGGGCTTCGTGCGCAATACCCTGGAGCTGCGCGTCTGCGACGTGATGATCGGCGTAGTGGCGGGCTACGAACACCTGCAGAACACCAACGAATACTACCGCTCGGTGTATTCGCTGGTGGTGCCGGCGGACTTCGAGGCCGAGATCAGCCGTCTCGACGATCCGGCACTCAAAGGGCTCGATATCGGCGTGATTGCCGAGACGCCGCCCATCGTGCCGCTGCGGCGCAGCGGCGCCACGGTGCGCAACTACCTGCTGCAGGTCGATACCCGCGAGCGCGCCCCGGTGCGCGATGCGGTCGATGACGTGGCCAACGGCACCCTGGACGGCGCGGTGATCTGGGGGCCGATGGCCGGCTACTTCGCTGCGCGTCACGATCCCCCCCTCAAGGTACTGCCGCTGCACGAGAACGGCGGCGACGTGCGCCTGGACTTCCGCATCACCATGGGTATCCGCCGCGGCGAGCCGCAGTGGAAGGACTGGATCAACGACTTCATCGACCGTCATCAGGCGCAGATCAACGCCATCCTGGTCGAGTACCAGGTGCCGCTGCTCGACCGGCGCGGCGTGCTGATCGATCCGGCCACGCTCGACGCGGAGGAGAGATCATGACTGCTTCCCGCACTTCCGCCCTGATACTCGGCCTGCCCCTTGGCCTGCTGCTGGCACTGGCGTCGCCGCCCAGCGCCGAGGCCCAGCGTGCCGCCACCGGGCCCCCCGACTGGCCCTGCGTGCAGCGGCTGGTACCGGAACTGGCCTGGGGCACCATCTGGACCGGCCCGTCGCTGGATGAGGTCGAGGAGGCGTGGTGGGACGACGAGGAAGTGGGTCGCGTAGTGCGCTATGCGATGGCCCGCGAAACCCGCAGCGACGACGCCATGCAGCGGGTACGCGAGTTCGTCGACAGCCTCGCCGACGACGACCCCGCCGAGCGCGAGGAGCGCCTGACGCTGCTGTTCTCGGGCCTCTTCGAACTCACCCAGCGTGAACGCAGCCGCACCATCGAGCGTATTCGCGGTGCCTCCCGGGCCCAGGTCGCGCGACTCGAGAAGGTCGCCGAGATGGTCGACGAACTCGAGGCGCTGCGTAGCGAGGAGCAGGTGGACCCACACCAGGAGGAGGAGCTTTCCAAGGCGCTGTTCTGGGAGCAGCGCACCTTTCAGACGCGCCAGCAGTCGCTGCCGGCGCTGTGCGAGCAGCCATATCTGCTCGAGGAACGGCTCGGCCAGATGGTGCGCATCATCGATGCCGGGATGTAAGGCCGCCAAGGCGTGCAAACAACGATAATAGGCGCGGGTGATCCCCGCTAGGGAGTGCATATGTGGGCTGGTAACGTGGGTGTCCGTCCGCTGACGGGCTGGCTGCTGGCGGGCACGCTGGCGACTGGAGTGGCGCTGGCGAGTCCCGCGCTGGCGCAGGATGAAGAGGTCGCCACCATCACTCTGGGCTACCTGGGCATGGAGCGACCCGACGATCTCGAGCCACTCTCGGTGCTCGACCCGGTGATTGACGACGATGGCTTGCAGGGGGCGCGCCTGGCGGTCAACGACAACAACGCCACCGGCCAGTTTCTCGGCCAGGAGTTCGTGTTGGTCGAAGCCATGGTCGAGCCCGGCGGTGACGTAGCTGCAGGCCTCGAGCAGCTGATCGAGCAGGGCGCCGACTGGATCATCAGCGGGCTGAGTGCCGATGATCTGAGCGCGGTGCTCGAGCATCAGGCCCTCGGCGAGCGGGTAGTGTTCAACGCCGCGGCCCGCGATGACCATCTGCGCGGCGAGGCGTGCCACGCCCAGCTGTTCCACAGCGTCCCCAGCCGGCGCATGCTGGCCGATGCCCTGTCGCAGTTCCTCGGCTACAAGCAGTGGGATCGCTGGGGGCTGGTCTACGGCAACACCGACCAGGATCGGCTGTTCGCCGAGGCCCTGCGCGAGTCCGCCGAGCGCTACGGCCATCGGGTGGTCAGCGAGGAGATGTGGCCCTACGAGGCCATGGCGCGGCGCTCCGAGGGCGGCTTCCACGATATCCAGCGCGAGATTCCGGTGTTCCTGCAGGAGTTTGCCGAGCACGACGTGCTGGTGATTTCCGACGAGACCGACTACTTCGGTGAGTTCTTCCCCAACCAGACCTGGCTGCCGCGGCCGGTGGCCGGCACCCAGGGGCTGATGGCCACCGCCTGGCATCGCTCCCACGAATCCTGGGGGGCGGTGCAGCTGCAGCGGCGCTTCGAGCGGATCGCCGACCGCTGGATGACGCCCCAGGACTTCGGTGCCTGGCTGGCGGTGCGCTCGCTGGGCGAGGCCGCCGCCCGCACCGGCTCGGTGGACCGCAGCGACGTGGTCGAGTACATGCTCAGCGACGAGTTCGAGCTCGCCGGCTACCTGGGCTTCCCGGTCAGCTATCGCACCTGGAACCATCAGCTGCGCCAGCCGATCCTGATCAGCGGCCCGCGCATGGTGGCCTCGGTGTCGCCCCAGGAGGGCTATCTGCATCCGCGCACGCCGCTGGATGCCATGGGTGCCGACGAGGGGGAATCACAATGCCAATTCTAAGCCGCGAGACCGCTGCCATGTTCAAGCCGACGCTACTCGGGCTGGCGCTGGGCGCCCTGGCCCTGACCCCGCTGGCCGCCAGCGCCGAGCGCATCTTCGTCTCCAACGAGAAGGACAACACCATCTCGGTGATCGACGGCGCGAGCCTCGAGGTGATCGAGACCATCGACGTCGGCCGCCGGCCGCGCTCGATGGCCTTCAGCAGCGACGGCAGCGAGCTGTTCGTCGCCGTGGGCGACGACGAGGCGATCGACATGATCGATCTGGAGACGCTGCAGGTAGTGCGCAGCCAGGCCTCCGGCGAGGACCCGGAGGTGATCCGCGTCGACCCCAACCGGCCCTATATCTACGTCTCCAACGAGGATGACAACATCGTCTCGGTACTCGACTACGAGCGGCGCACCCTGGTCACCGAGATTCCGGTGGGGGTCGAGCCGGAGGGGCTGGGCATCAGTCCCGACGGGCGCTGGCTGGTCTCCACCACCGAGACCTCCAACATGGCGCATATCATCGATACCGAGCTCATGGAGACCGTGCATCACCGGCTGGTGGGGGCGCGTCCGCGCCACGCCGAGTTCACCCACGACGGTAGCGAGGCCTGGGTCTCGGCGGAGATCGCCGCCACGGTCTCGATCATCGACATGGTCGACAGCTTCGACGTCGAGCACACCATTCGCTTCGACGTGCCCGGGGTGCCGCGGGAGACGGTGCAGGCGGTGGGCATTCAGCTCACCTCCGACGGCCGCTACGGCTTCGTGGCGCTGGGGCCGTCCAACCGGGTGGCGGTAGTCGACCAGCAGACCTACGAGGTGCTCGACTACATTCTGGTCGGCCAGCGGGTCTGGCACCTGGCGCTCAACGAGGACGAGACGCGGCTCTACACCACCAACGGCGTCAGCGGCGACGTCACGGTGATCGACGTCGAGAACCTCACCGCGCTGCAGTCGATCCCAGTAGGGCGCTTCCCGTGGGGGGTGATCGTCCAGCCATGACGGTGGGCGAGAGCACAGAGGTCCCCGCGCTCGAGGTGGAAGGCCTGAGCTTCAGCTACAGCGGCAAGCCGGTGTTGCAGGAGGTAGGCCTGCGCCTCGAGGCGGGGCAGTTCACGGTCTTGCTGGGCCCCAACGGGGCCGGCAAGACCACCCTGTTCTCGCTGATCACGCGGCTCTACGACCGCCGCGTGGGCAGCATTCGGGTGGGTGGCTACGAGCTGCGGCGGGACGCCGTGGCGGCCCACGCGCGGATGGGCGTGGTGTTCCAGCAGCCGACCCTGGATCTCGATCTCAGCGTGCGTCAGAACCTCACCTACCACGCTGCCCTGCACGGCATGGGGCCGCGCGAGGCGCGTCGCCGTGCCGAAGAGCAGCTAGACCGGGTAGGGCTCGGCGAGGCGCTCAAGACGCGGGTGCGCCAGCTCTCCGGTGGCCAGCGGCGCCGGGTGGAGATCGCCCGCGGCCTGCTGCACCGGCCGCGGCTGCTGCTGCTCGACGAGCCCACCGTGGGGCTCGATATCGCCGCGCGCCGCGACCTGGTCGAACGGGTCCACCGGCTGTGCGTGGAGGAGGGCGTGGCGGTGCTGTGGGCCACCCACCTGATCGACGAGGTCTACCCCGAGGATCGCGTGGTGGTGCTCGACGCCGGGCGGGTGCGCGCCAGCGGCAGCGTCAGCGAGGTACTCGCCGCCAGCGGTGCCACCAGCATCGGCGAGGCCTTCGACACCCTGACCCGCGGTCCCGTCGAGGTGGCCACATGAACCGCTACCTGCACTGCCTGCGCGGCGTGGTGGGGCGCGAACTGCTGCGCTTCCTGCACCAGCGCACGCGCTTCGTGGCGGCGCTGGTGAGGCCGCTGATCTGGCTGTTCGTGTTCGCCGCGGGCTTTCGCATGGCGCTGGGGGTGGCGATGACCGACCCCTACAAGACCTACATCCTGTATGAGGTCTATATCATCCCCGGCCTGGTGGGGATGATTCAGCTGTTCAACGGCATGCAGAGTTCGCTGTCGATGGTCTACGACCGCGAGATGGGCAGCATGCGGGTGCTGCTGGTCAGCCCCTTCCCGCGCTGGTACCTGCTGCTGTGCAAGCTGCTGGCGGGCACCATGGTGTCGATCGTGCAGGTCTATGTGTTTCTGACCATCGCCTGGTTCTACGGCATCCAAGCGCCGCCGATGGGCTATGTGTGGATCCTGCCGGCGCTGATCGTCACCGGCTTCATGGTCGGTGCGCTGGGCATGCTGCTGTCGACCTTCGTCAAGCAGTTGGAGAACTTCGCCGGGGTGATGAACTTCGTGATCTTCCCGATGTTTTTCCTCTCCTCGGCGCTCTACCCGCTGTGGCGGATCCGCGAGGGCAGCTATCTGGTCTATCAGATCGCGTCGCTCAATCCCTTCACCTACGCCGTGGAAATGATCCGCTTCGCGCTCTACGAGCAGCTCAATCTCGAGGCGGTGCTGATCGTGGCGGTGACCACGGCGGTACTGCTGGCGCTGGCGATCCTCGGCTACAACCCGGCGCGCGGGATGATGGCGCGCAAGGGCGGTGGCGGCGACTAACGGCGACTACTGCGCCTCCTGCTGGGCTTCGAGATAGCGGATCAGCGCCTGGCGCGGCGTGTCATCCAGCCCCCACAGCACCATGCGATTGCCCGGCAGCAGCCCTTCGGGGTCGGCCAGAAACGCATCCAGCGTTTCGGCATCCCAGCGGAAGTCCGCCGCGTCCAGCACCGTGGAGTAGTCGAAGTCGGCGAGGCCGCCGACCGGGCGGCCGATCACCTCGAACAGGCTGGGCCCGGCGCGGTGCACGCCTTCCTGCAGCGCATGGCAGCCGTAGCAGTGGTTGCGGAAGACGCGCTCGCCTTCGCGGGTATCGCTGGCCAGCGCGGCCGCACTCACCAGGAGCGTGCCCGCCAGCAGGGCACACGGCAGGAAGCTAGGTGTCATCAGGGCAGTGTTCCTCGTGATGGTCAGCGACACGCTCAGAAGCAGCGCAGGTCGGCCTCGGCCTGGGCGCTGCGGAATTGGCGCACCTGATCCTGCAGGCCGCGCTCAGTGCGGAACAGCACCCCCAGTTCGCCGCGCTGGTCGTTCATGCGCATCACCGTCTCGACGGACTCGTACTCTTCATAGGGGATCAGCTCGGCGATCACGTCGATGCTGCACGAGCACTGCTGCATCACCAGGTGGTTCTGGCCGTTGGCGGCCATGCAGCCGAGCACGTAGTCGACGCGGGTCGAGGTAGGGTAGTCGTTGGCCAGGGCCAGGGGGGCAGCGAACATCAATCCGCCCGCCAGGGCGATCGCTGCAGAGCGTGGGATGACGTGGCGCATCTTGTTGTTATGGCGCATGCAATACCTCTGTGGAGTCGGCGTGGTGACTCCTTAACGTTATGCCAGGCGCGGCGCTTTCGCCACCTTCATCTGGCCCTATGGCAGCGCTGGTATTGACGCGCCTTGCGGACTAGTCCGGGCGCCGCGAAGCGGGCTCATCCTTGACCACATAGTCGCCCTCCAGCACCTGTTGATGGTGGTGGCGAGTGCCTTGGCCGCCGCCGATATCCTCGGCCTGTTCGGCACGCATGCGCGCCATGCGCTTCTTCATGCGGTGGCGCAGAAAAGGCAGCATGGCCCAGCCGATCAGCAGGAAGAACAGGCCGATCACGGTACCCACGATCATCAGGGTGCCGAACAGCAGCCAGGTGAAGAACAGCCGTAGGCCGCTGGGGCGGCCCTGACGGGCGCGCTCCCGCCACTGCTGGGCGGCCTGCCAGGCGCGGTTGTCGCGCGGGTCACGAGAGTTGGGCATCGGGGGCTCCGGGAGCATTACGTTGAGCGTGTGGCTGTTGGAAGTTCCGCGCCGCGGATCGTTCCGTTACGGCTGGATGAGCCGCCAGCCGGCAGCGGTGGCGATCCCGGCGCCGATCGCCAGCAGCGGCTTGCGGCTGGCCAGCATCACGCCGAAGGTGGCCACCAGCGCCAGGCGGGCGCCCCAGTCGCCGTAGAGCGCCATCGGCGTGATCACCGCCACCAGTACCGAGCCGGCCATGGCGTTGATGAAGCGCTCGACCCGCGGGCCGATGGGGATCCGCGACATCACCAGCACGCCGCCGCTACGGGTCAGGTAGGTGACCAGCGCCATGATCAGGATCGCGACTAGCGCGCCCAGGGGCGTCAGTGGCAGGCTCATGGCGAGGCCTCCTTGGGCTTGCTGCGCGGTGGCATCAGCAGCCCGGCGATACCGCCGGCCAGGGCGCCGACGATGACGTGTGAGTTCTCCGGCAGCCACGCGAGGGCGGCCAGGGCGGCCAGCGCCGCCGCTACCCAGGGCACCAGCACGCCGAGGTCGAGCTTGCCGCCGACCAGCATCGACAGCAGGAAGCAGCCCATGATCACGTCGAGGCCGAAGCGCTCGGGTTCGCTGATACCGCTGCCGAACACCACCCCGAGCAGGGTGCCGAGCATCCACGCCAGCCACAGCGCGATACCGCCGCCCACCAGCATGCCGACGTTGGTCTCACCGCGGCGGTAGTCGGCGGCGGCCATGGCCCAGTTGGAGTCGCTCATCAGTGCCAGGCTGGCGTAGCGCTGGCGGCGTGGCAGGTGGCGCAGCCAGGGGTAGAGGGCGGCGCCCATCAGCAGATGGCGGGCGTTGATGGCGAAGGTCGAGGCGATCAGCGCGATCAGCGGAATCTGCGGCCCCCACAGCTCGAGGGCGGCGAACTGCGAGGCGCCGGCAAACACCAGGCCGCTCATCAGCAGCGTCTCGAGCCCCGACAGGCCGCGCTGGATCGCCGCCACGCCGAACGCCAGGCCGAAGGCGATCACGAACAGCGATAGTGGGGCCATGCGCTTGAGGCCCTTGAGGGTGCCCGGCCAGTCGAGCCGGGCGCTCATGCCTGCCACGCCTCGGCCACCAGTGACAGACTGTGCAGGCGGTCCTCCTGGGCGTAGACATCGGTGGTCATGATCAGCTCGTCGGCGCCGGTGCTCGCGATGAACGCCTCGAGCTGTTCGCGCAGCGTCTCGGGTCCGCCGATCACCGCAGCCCCCAGGAACTGGTTCACCTGGGCCTGCTCCATGGGCGACCAGTCGAGCTGTTCCTGGGGCGGCTGGGCGCGGGTGCTGCGCCCGCGGATCAGGTTGAGGAACTTCTGCTGGGCGGTGCTGGCCAGGTAGTGGGCGTAGGCGTCGCTGTCGGCGGCGATCACCGGCAGGCCGACCATGGCATAGGGGGCATCGAGCACCGCCGAGGGCCGGAAATTGTCGCGATACAGGCGCAGCGCCTGGTGCAGGTAGCCGGGGGCGAACTGCGCGGCGAAGGCGAACGGCAGGCCGAGCCTGGCCGCCAGCTGGGCGCTGTAGCCGCTGGAGCCGAGCAGCCACAGCGGTACCCGGGTGCCCTGGCCGGGAATCGCCCGCACCCGCTGGCCGGGCTGGGCGTCATCGAGGTAGCCCGCGAGCTCTTCGAGGCGCTGGGGGAAGTCGTCGACGCCGGCCTGGGGGTGGCGGCGCAGCGCGGCCATGGTGGCGCCGTCGGAGCCCGGAGCGCGCCCCAGCCCCAGGTCGATGCGCCCGGGGTAGAGCGTCTCCAGGGTGCCGAACTGCTCGGCGATCACCAGCGGCGGGTGGTTGGGCAGCATGATGCCGCCACTGCCCACGCGAATGCGCTGGGTCGCCCCGGCGATATGCCCGATCAGTACCGAGGTCGCGGCGCTGGCGATACCGTCGATGCTGTGGTGCTCGGCGAGCCAGTAGCGGGTGAAGCCCAGCGCCTCGGCGTGGCGAGCGGTGGCCACGCTATCCGCGAAACTGTCGGCGATGCTGCCGTCCTGACGGATCGCCGCCAGGTCGAGCACCGAAAGGCGGGTGGTGGCGAGTTGGCTCATGGGTCCCCCGGGAAGTCATTAGCGTGCTTGCTATCTCTCGTCTTCTTATGGGGGTGACCGCGATATTTTGCAAATGCTTTCTGCTCAAGGTGCGAGCTCTAGGATGGTGCGGGTAGCGGCAACTCTCGGGACTGATCCGTCGGCAGGCCCCGGAGCGCCGGACCGACAAGGAGGCGTTGTAACCCCATCCCTGGGAGCGACCTGCGCCCTGCTGCGCTCTCGCATCCTGCTCCGCTTGCAGGGCCGGGGCTGGCCATCCATGGCCAGCCCGTTCGGAGTAATCCTCCTCACCCATGGCGCAGAACCTCCTCTTCGGCCTGCCCCCGTCGTCCCTCGATTGGGGCTTCTTGCGGGACCCCAGCGGCGGGTGTTACTGCTAGTGGGGCATGTTATGTTGTACAAAAATGTGACAAATCGATAGGGAGTGTCGGATATGGCCAACCCCGGAGGGCAGCGGGTCTTCTCGGTGTCTGCGGTAATCATCCTCGCGCTGGTCGCGGTGGGCGCGATCTTTCCTGAGCGCTTCGGCGCCGGGGCGGAAGCGGCGCTGACCAGTGTTACCCAGCTGTTCGGCTGGTTCTACCTGGTCTCGATGTTCGGCTTCGTGATATTCCTGCTGGGGCTGGCGTTCAGCAAGTACGGCAAGATCCGCCTGGGCCCACAGGACAGCTCGCCGAGCTACAGCTTCTTCTCATGGGTCAGCATGCTGCTGGCCGCCGGCTTCGGCGTCGGCCTGGTGTTCTACGGCATGGCCGAGCCGATGTTCCACTATATCGACCCGCCCTACGGCGACGTCGAGGCCGAAACCACCGATGCCGCGCGCTATGCCATCCAGTACAGCTACTTCAACTGGGGCATCCACCAGTGGGCGGCCTTTTCCCTGGTGGGGCTGATCATTGCCTACTTCCAGTTCCGTAAGGGCCAGGCCGGGCTGGTCTCGTCGGTGCTCTCTTCGGTGACCGCCAAGTACCCCAAGGCGCGCCCCTATGCGCCGGCACTGGACGTGTTCGCGGTGGTGGCCACGGTGATGGGCGTGGCCACGTCGCTGGGGCTCGGCGTGCTGCAGATGAACGGCGGCTTGAATGCGGTGTTCGGGGTGCCCGAAGGCGTACTGTGGCAGTTCATCATCCTGTTCGTGATGTTCCTGGCCTATATGGCGTCGACCTGGTCGGGCCTCGACAAGGGCATCAAGCGGCTCTCCAATCTCAACATGATCCTGTGCATCGGGCTGATGCTGTACGTGCTGGTCACCGGCCCGACCCTGGCGATCCTCGAGACCATCACCCTGGGCATCGGCGACTATCTGCAGAACTTCATCGGCATGAGCCTGCGCATCTCGCCGTATACCGATAACACCTGGGCCAGTTCCTGGACGATCTTCTACTGGGCCTGGGTGATCGCCTGGTCGCCGTTCGTCGGCACCTTCGTGGCGCGGGTGTCGCGGGGCCGTACCATCAAGGAGTACGTGTTCGGCGTGCTGGTGGTGCCGCCGCTGCTGGCCTGCCTGTGGATCGGCGTATTCGGCGGCGCGGCGCTCAATATGGAGCTGGGGGGCGACGTCGGCCTGGCCGCCGTGACCCAGTCGAATATCACCGTGGCGCTGTTCGAGATGTTTGCGCTGATGCCCTTCACCCCGGTGCTGTCGATCATTGCCATGTGCCTGATCTTCATCTTCCTGGTGACCTCGGCGGACTCGGCGTCCTATATCGTCGCCCAGATGACCGACAACGGCTCGATCAACCCGCCGCTCTACAAGCGCATCACCTGGGGCGTGCTGATTGCCGCCATCTGCCTGACGCTGATCGCCGCCGGCGGGTTGACCGGCCTGCAGTCGGCGTCGGTGCTCTCGGCGCTGCCGTTCACCTTCATCCTCTACGGCATGGCCTATGTGCTGATCAAGGAGCTGCGCGCCGACCGCAAGGCGATGCTGACCCAGCTCTACCGCCGTCACGGCGAGACCCCGGTGGGCGCCGACGCCTTCGAGGCCGAGCTGCTCAGCGAGGAGGAGCGCGTGCGGCGTGCGCCCAACGTGATCAATCGTCGCATCAACACCCGCGACAACTAACGCCTTCCCGCTAGCGGAGGAGGCGATGCATCGCGCGCCAGCGCCTGCCATGGCAGACGCGGGCGCGGCGTTTTATGATGGCGGCATGATTACGACAATAACGGGAGCATCGCGCTGACCATGCCGCTGTTCAGGAAGCGCCGCTTCGGCTCGCGTCGCTCACACGGGGCGACGCCGCGGCTGATGCCGATGCGGCGCCACTCACGCTTCGACGACTGGCTGAACCGCTGCGTCGACATCGCCGTTACCCTGGCGCTGGTAGTGGGGAGCGTCGCGCTGGCGGTACACCTGCTGCTGTAGCGTCACCCGCTGCGTTGATCTGCAGGCCTTGCCTTGAGGTGATTGATCACGCCGCCGGCGGCCAGCAGCGTGCGCTGGCGCTGGCTGAGGCCGTGGTGGAGGCGTATGTCGCCCTTGCCGACGATCTCGGCGACGAGGGTGGGGCCGGCGGCCAACTGAGCATGCAGGTCGCGAATGATGAGGCGGTCGTCCTGCGCCAGGCGCTCGGCGTCGGCATCGTCCACGAAGGTCAGCGGCAGCGCTCCGAAGCAGATCAGGTTCTGCCAGTGGATACGCGCGAAGCTCCGCGCCAGCACCGCCTGCAGCCCGAGGTAGCGCGGCACCAGGGCGGCATTTTCGCGACTCGAGCCCTGGCCGTAGTTGTGGCCGCCGACGATGGCGTGGCCGCCACGGGTTCGGGTCGCCTCGGCGCGTGCTGCGTAGTCCGGGTCGACCGCCTCGAAGGTGAACGGCGCCGAGGCGTAGACGCTGCTCCAGTAGGGCATCACCCGCTGGCCCGCCGGCATGATGTCGTCGGTGGAGATGTTGTCCCCGGTGACCAGCAGCACCGGCACCTCCAGGGTGTCGGGCAGTGGGTCGAGCGTCGGCAGCGCTGGAGTATTGTCGGTCTTCTGCAGTGGCTTCAAGCGCGCCTCGGCCGGCGGCAGCGGCGCCGTGAAGAGGTCGCGATTGATCACCATCCGCGCCGGTTCGGCGATCCGCGGGTAGTCCATGTCGAGGCTGCGCGGGTCGCTGATCACGCCGGCCAGCGCCGAGGCGGTAGCGGTCTCGGGACTGCACAGGTAGACGCTGTCCTCGCGGGTGCCGGAGCGGCCGGGGAAGTTGCGCGGCACGGTGCGCAGGCTGTTGAGGCCCGCCGCCGGCGCCTGGCCCATGCCGATGCAGCCGTTGCAGCCGGTCTGGTGCAGTCGCGCACCGCAGGCCACCAGGTCGGCCAGGTAGCCCTCGTCGATCAGCGTGGTCAGCACCTGGCGCGATGACGGGTTGATGTCCAGCGAGACCCCCTCGGCGACGCGGCGTCCGCGCACCATTTCTGCCACCACCGCAAAGTCGCGGTAGCCGGGGTTGCCCGAGGAGCCGATATAGGCCTGGTGCAGCGGCTCACCGGCCACCTCGCGCACCGGGACCACCTTGTCAGGGCTCGACGGCAGCGCGATCAGCGGCTCCAGGCGTGAAAGATCCAGCGTCTCCTCGCGGTCATAGGTGCAGCCCGGCTCGGCGGCCAGCGGCTGCCAGTCCGCCTCGCGGCCGCGGGCCGCCAGGAAGCGGCGGGTCTCCTCGTCGCTGGGGAAGACCGTGGCGGTGGCGCCCATCTCGGTGCCCATATTGGCCAGCACGTGGCGGTCCATGGCGGAGAGGTTCGCCAGGCCCGGACCGTAGTACTCGATGATGGTGTTCTTGCCGCCGGCCACGCCGTGGCGGCGCAGCAGCTCGAGTACCGCATCCTTGGCCGAGACCCAGTCGGGCAGGCGCCCCTCGAGGCGGATGCCCCAGATTTCCGGCATGCTCAGGTAGAGCGGCTCACCGGCCATGGCCATGGCCACCTCGATGCCGCCGGCGCCGATCGCCAGCATGCCCAGTGAGCCGGCCGCGGTGGTGTGGCTGTCGCAACCGACGATGGACTGGCCCGGTACCCCGAAGTGCTCCATGTGCACCGGATGGCTGATGCCGTTGCCGGGACCGGAGTACCAGACCCCAAAGCGCTCGCAGGCACTCTTCAGGAACAGGTAGGTCTCGGCGTTGAGCTGATCGGCCTGGACCAGGCCGTGATCGATGTACTGCACGCTGGGCTGGGTCTTCACGCGGTCGAGGCCCATGGCCTCGAGCTCGAGCATTACCAGGGTGCCGAGCACGTCCTGCAGCAGGGCCTGATCGATGCGCAGGGCAATTTCGCTGCCGGGGGTCAGGTCACCCTCGATAAGGTGGTCGCGGACCAGCTGCTGGGCAAGATTGAGTGGGGGGCTGGGGGGTGTCATGGGCTGTGCCTCAGGCGTGTTGTTGTCGTGGCTCGTGAGTCTGACGCGCGGGTGGATGTAACTGGGCGGCACGGGCGGCCAGGATATGCGCACGCATCACCGATGCCGCCCATTCACCGTCGCCGGCCGCCAGCGCGCGGATGATTTCGCGGTGGTGGCGCATGCTGCCGTGGAGTTCTTCGTCGCTGTAGTGATGAAAGCTGCGCCGCGATACCGGTACCTGCACGATCGCCTCGAGCAGGCGCTGCAGCCGCGGGCTATCGGCGGCGGTGATCAATTCCGCGTGAAAACGGTTGTTGAGCCCGGCGATCTCGTCGATGGCCTGGTCGCCGCCGCGCTCGCAGAGCTGTTCCATGTGGCAGGCCAGCTCGCCCAGAGAGTCGAGCTGAGAGGCGTCGATGCGCGAGGCCGCACGTCTCACCACCTGAGGCTCGAGCAGCACGCGCAGCTCGAAGACTTCCTCCACGTCGCGCTGGGTCCAGGCGACCACCCGCGCGCCGTGATGGGGAATCACCTCGACCCAGCCGTCGGACACCAGGCGGCGCAGGGCTTCACGGATCGGCGTACGGCTGAGCTCGAGTTCCTGGCCGATGGTCGCCTCACGAATATAGCAGTCGGCCGGATACTGCCCGTCGAGGATACGCTGCTTGATGATGGCGTAGACGCGGTCGGCGGCGGTCATGGGCGAACTCCGTGTCGGGCATGGCGCGACGAGGCAGGACTAAGGTCGTAGCGATTATTGTGTACGATTATTTGTAATCTCGCACAACATAGGCCTATATTGGCATCAAATCGAGAAGAGTTGTATACCATTTTAGGTTAAGCCCCACCTCTTCACATAACGACAGCGCCGAGACCGCAACCACCAGCGGTGCATGACGGCCCCGGCGACCCGCTGATGAGGAAGCGAGGTGAGACGCTGCCATGAAGCTTGATACCACGTCGCTCAAGCTGTTCGTCAGGGTGGCCGAGAAGGGCACCATTGCCGGCGCTGCCGAAGCGGAGTTCATTGCCACCTCGGCGGTCAGCAAACGGATAAGCGAGCTGGAAGAGGTGTTCAATACACCGCTTTTGCTGCGTACCAACAAGGGCGTCGAGCTGACGGCAGCGGGCATCGCACTGCTCAATATGGCGCGCGGAGTACTGCATAATCTTGACGATATTTTCGTTCAGATGCGCGAGTACTCCAGCGGTTTGCGCGGCAATGTTCGCGTCTATGCCAACATGTCGGCCATTACGCAATACTTGCCAGGAGAGATACAGTCCTTTTTCCTCAAACACCCGGAAATCAACATACATCTCGAGGAAAAGGTCAGCCCGATCATCACCCGTGAGGTGGCCAGTAACGGTGCGGATGTCGGTGTCTGTGCGCTGCTTCCCCACGGTCAGAGGCTGGAAACATTTCCCTATCATACCGATGAACTGGTGGTGGTGGCGCCCCGCGACCATCCGCTAGCCGTCAACGACAGTATCTATTTCGACGAAACCCTGGGCCATGCCTATGTCGGATTGCAGTCGGCGAGTGCCATCAATCTCGAGCTGATCAAGGCGTCGAGTCAGGCCAATCGCCCTCTCAATATCCGCATTCAAGTAACGAGCTATGATGCCCTTTGCCTGATGGTCGAGGCGGGCTTGGGGATCGGTGTTGTGCCACGCGGCGCGCTGCGCCCCTATGCTGGTGGCATCGATATCAAGGTCATCGCGCTGCGCGATGAGTGGGCCAGGCGCAAGCTTGCGATCTTTGTAAATTCGTTCGAATCCCTGCCCATGGCAGCCAGGCTATTTGTCGAACACTTGGTGGAGTCTTCAGAAAAAATGCCCTTGCATAAGTTGGGAAGTGTGTGAATATTCTTGCCATCGTATTTCACGATGGCGGGATCATGAATGGCTATTGTCTGGTGCTGATATGCACCTACAACCTCACGGGAGAGTCCACTATATTCTGGTCAAGGGCCGATCGTTGCCCATGGAGGCGATTGACGCCGAATCGAACGGACGCCGAGACACTACCACGACATAGATTCCGTTATTGCTAGATGCCTTACAACAATACAATCGAGGTAAACCGAATGAACGCTACGCTCAAGACGTTCCGCAAGGCCCGCCAGCTGCTGCCCATCTCGCTGCTGGCGGTCGGCAGCATCGCCGCCGGTGTCGCCCAGGCTCAGGAGTCGCTGAACATCGGCGCCGTGCCCACCGGCACCGGCTGGTTCTTCGGCATCTCCGAAGGCGCCCGCGTCATCAGCGCCAATACCCCCTACGAGATCTCGGTACGCGAGACCGGCGGTACTCGCGAGAATGCCATCCGCCTAGGGCGTGATGAGCTGGACCTGGCCTTCACCGAGGCGCTGGTCGGCTACGAGATGTACAACGGCATTGGCCGTTTCGAAGACACCCCCAACGAGAATGCCCGCCTGATCTACTGGATCGCGCCCTCGACCATGCACTGGGCGGTGCGCCAGGACTCTGACATCGAGACCTTCGAGGACCTCAACGGTCAGCGCTTCAACCCCAGCAGCATCGGCGGTGGCGGTGAGTACATCACCGAGCTGGTGTTCGACATCCTTGGCGTCGAGCCCGACTTCCAGCGCATGCGCATCGACGATGCCGCCGAGGGCGTGACCGACGGGCGTCTGGTGGGCTTCAGCTACAACGGTGTGCCGCCGATCCCGGCCTTCACCGAGGTGCACTCGTCGCGGCCGCTGCAGCTGCTGTCGCTGTCCCAGGAGCAGCTCGACATGGTCACCGAGGAGCTGCCGTTCCTGGCACCGTCGGTGATTCCGGCCGGCACCTACCGCGACATGGAGGAAGCCACCTCGCTGGGCATCTACATGGGCGTGGCTGCCAATGCCAGCCTCGACGACGACATCGTCTACGAGATCACCAAGGCCTACTGGGAGAACCACGAGCAGGTCGCGGCCTCCTTTGCGCCAGCCGACGGCGTAACGCCCCAGGACGTGATCGACAATGCGACCTTCCCGCTCCACGCCGGCGCCCTGCGCTACTATCAGGAGCTCGAGCTGGAGATTCCCGACGACATCATTCCCCCCGAGGCGCAGTAAGCGCCGTCACTGCCCCATCGGCGGCCTTGCCGCCGATGGGGCATCGTTCGATTACATCCATTCGTCGTCGCCGGCCCAGCGGGTCGGCGACGCAGGAGTCTGGTAATGGATACGCCTCGCGAGCAGCAGGTTGTCGAGAAATATGCCGAGGATGCCGGCAAACGCAAGCTGACCGGTCTCTGGTTCCTGGTCATGCGCATCACCGCGGTGTCCATGGCACTGTTTCACCTTTATGCGGCGGTCACCGGCGCAGTCAATACCCAGAACGCGATCCACCTGATGTTCGCCCTTCCGCTGATTTTCCTTGCCTATACCTGTCGGGTGCGGGATAGCGAGCGGCTGCCCTGGTACGACGTGATTCCGGTTCTGCTGGGGGTAGCGATCAGCGCCTACTACATCTATCACTTCGATCGGATTCTCTACGACCTCGGCTATCTGATGCCGACCACCACCGATCTATTCTTCGGTATCGCCGCCATCCTGCTACTGCTGGAAGCGTGCCGCCGCGCCATCGGCCTGGCGTTTCCGGTGCTGGTGCTGGTGGCGCTGGCCTACGCCTACTTCGGGCGCTATCTGCCCGGCGTCTGGGGCCACGGCGGCTACGGCTGGGCGGACCTGGTGGCGACCTTCTACATGAGCCCCACCGGTATCTACGGCAGCCTGATGCGCACCTCGTCGACGGTGATCGTGATCTTCATCATGTTCGGCGCGCTGCTGGTCACCACCGGCGGCGGCGATACCTTCATGCGCCTCTCCAACGCCGCCACCGGGCGCATGTCCGGCGGGCCGGCCAAGGCCGCGACCCTGTGCAGCGCGCTGTTCGGCAGCATCAGCGGCAGTACCGCGGCCAACGTCGCCACCACCGGGGTGTTCACCATCCCGCTGATGAAGAAGAACGGCTACAGCCCACGCTTCGCCGCGGCCACCGAGGCCTCGGCGTCCACCGGCGGGCAGATCCTGCCGCCGATCATGGGCGCGGCGGCCTTCGTGATGGCCGACGTGATCTCGACCAGCTATCTGGAGATCATCGGCGCGGCGCTGATCCCGGCGCTGCTGTTCTATCTCGCCATTTGGATGAGCGTGCACTTCGAGGCCAAGCGGCTGGGCCTCAATCCGGTGCCCAAGTCGCAGCGCCCGACGCTGCGCGAGGGGCTGTTCAACATCGAGACGCTGGTGGTGCCGATCGCGGTGCTGGTGACCATGCTGGTGCTGCGCTACACCCCGACCACCGCGGCGGTGGCCGCCTACTTCACCGCGGTGTTCATCTACCTGTTCTCGTGGCGCAGCCCGGGCACCCTGTGGGAGCGCATCAAGTCGCTGCCGGCGGCGCTCGAGGCCGGAGCGATGACCGCGGCGATGATCGCGGTGATCATCGGCAGCGTGGCGATCATTGCGTCGGTGATCAGCCTCACCGGGCTGGGCCTCAAGGTCTCCTCGGTGATCCTGGTGGTCAGCGGTGGCGACGTGCTGATCACTCTGATCCTGGCGATGGTGGTGGCGATCATCCTCGGCATGGGCCTGCCCACGGTGGCGGCCTACATGCTCGCCGCCTCGGTGGTGGCCGCGGCCTTCATCGAAGCCGGGCTGCCGAGCCTCTCGGCCCACCTGTTCATCCTCTACTTCGCGATCCTCTCCGGGGTCACGCCGCCGGTGGCCCTGGCAGCCTATATCGGCGGGGCGATCGCCGGCTCGCACTGGTTCAAGACCGCCCTGACCGCGACCAAGATCTCGCTGGGCGGCTTCCTGATCCCCTACATGTTCATCTACCACCCGCCGCTGCTGGGCAACGGTACGCCGTTGGAGATCGCGCTGGCGGTCGGTTCCGGGGTGTTGGGGATCATCGCGCTTGCCGGCTCGACCATCGGCTACTTCCTGCGACCCTGCAGTTGGCTGGAGCGCGGGCTGCTGCTGATCGCGGCGCTGATGCTGATCACCGGCCAGCTGCTCACCGACGTCATCGGCATCGTGCTGATCGTTGGCTTGTTCATCTGGCAATATCGTCATAATCGGGCGACGCTATCCCGCTCCTCCTCACCCGCAGCAGGCAAGGAACCCGCGCAATGAAGATCGTGATCTCCGACGACTACCAAGACGCAGTACGCACCCTGGACGCCTTCGGCAAGCTCGAGGGTCACGATGTGACGATTCATCACGACACCCTGAGCGATCTCGATGCCCTGGCCGAGCGCTTCCAGGACGCCGAGGCGCTGGTGCTGATTCGTGAGCGGACCCGGATCAGCGAGGCGCTGCTGGCCAGGCTGCCCAAGCTGCGCTACATCAGCCAGACCGGCGGCGGTGCGGCGCATATCGACCAGGACGCCTGCGCCCGCCACGGGGTCAAGGTGGTAACCGGTACCGGCTCGCCGGTGGCCGCCGCCGAGCTGACCTGGGGCCTGGTCATGGCGGCGACCCGGCACATTCCGCAAGAGGTCGAGAACCTCAAGGCGGGGCGCTGGCAGCGCACCCTGGGTACCGGGCTCAAGGGCCGCACCCTGGGCATCTTCGGCTACGGCAAGATCGGCCAGCTGGTGGCCGGCTACGGTCAGGCATTCGGCATGCAGCTGCTGGTGTGGGGGCGTGAGGGCACTCGCCAGCGCGCCGCCGAGGCGGGGCTCGAGGTCGCCGCCAGCCAGGATGACCTGTTCGCCCGCAGCGACGTGCTCAGCCTGCACCTGCGCCTCAACGACGACACCCGCGGTATGGTCAGGGCCGAGGATCTGGCGTTGATGCAACCCGAGGCGGTGTTGATCAACACCAGCCGCGCCGAGCTGATCGAGTCCGGCGCGCTGGAGGCGGCGCTGCGTGCCGGTCGGCCGGGGCGTGCCGGCATCGATGTCTTCGAGCAGGAGCCGCTGTTCGAGCACCCCATGCTGGCCCTGCCGGGGCTGGTGGCCACGCCGCACCTCGGCTACGTCGAGAAGGACAGCTACGAGCTCTACTTCGGCGATGCCTTCGACAACCTGCTGGCCGCCGCCAGCGAGTGAGGAGATGCGCCATGAGCCATCGTAACGACCGTCTCGATCCACAGGGAATCGCCGCGCGCCGCGAGGTGCTGGGGGATGCCTACGTCGACCGCTCGCTGGACGGCGCCGACGACTTCAGCTGGCCGCTGCAGGAGTTGGTGACCCGCAACTGCTGGGGCGATATCTGGACCCGCGAGGGCCTGTCTCGACAGACTCGCAGCCTGGTCAACCTGGGCATGATGGTGGCTCTCAATCGCCCCCATGAGCTCAAGATTCACCTCAAGGGCGCGCTCAACAACGGCTGCACGCCGGCGGAAATCCGCGAGGTGCTGCTGCAGAGCGCCGCCTACTGCGGCTTCCCGGCGGCTATCGACGGCTTCCGCGTGGCCCGTGAGGTACTCGCCGAAGAGGGCATCGCGTTCCGCGACGGCGAGTGAGGCAGCAATAACAACCAGACAGGAGACAGGATCATGCACGCCACCCTATCCCTGCGCCGCCACCTAGGCACGGCGCTGATGTCCGCGGCCCTGGTTGCCGCTACCCCGGCGCTGGCCGGCGAGTCGCTGAGCATCGGCGTGGCGCCCAGCGCCAGCGGTTGGTACTTCGGCTACTCCGAGGTGTCGCGCATCGTCAGCGGCGCCACCGACCACGAGATATCGGTACGCGAGACCGGTGGTTCGCGGGAGAACGCCATTCGCCTGCGCGGCGGTGAGATCGACCTGGCGCTGATCGACGCCATCGGCGCCTACGAGGGCTACCATGGTGAAGGCCAGCAGACCGACCACCACAACCCCGACATGCGGGTGATCACCTGGGTCGCGCCCTCGACCATGCACTGGGCGGTGCGCCAGGACCGCGATATCGAGACCTTCGAGGACCTCGAGGGCGAGCGCTTCAACCCCAGCAGCATTGGCGGCGGCGGCGAGTACATCACCGACATGGTGTTCGAGGTGCTCGGCATCCAGCCCGACTTCCAGCGCATGCGCATGGACGATGCCGCCGAGGCGGTGGTCGACGGGCGCATCGTCGGCTTCAGCTACAACGGCGTGCCGCCGATTCCGGCCTTCACCGAGGTGCACTCGTCGCGGCCGCTGCATATCCTGTCGTTCAGCGACGAGCAGCTCGAGGCAGTGACCGAAGCGCTGCCGTTCCTGTCACCGGCGACCATTCCCGCCGAGACCTACCGCGACATGCCCGAGGCCACCACCCTGGGCACCTTCATCGGCATCGTGGCCAACAGCAGCATGGACGAGGAGACCGCCTACGACCTGACCCGCGCCTACTGGGAGAACGTCGAGGCCATCGCCGAGAGCTTCGCCCCGGTGGAGGGCATGACCGCGCAGATCGCCCTCGACAACACCACCACGCCGCTGCATCCAGGCGCGCTGCGCTACTACCAGGAGGCCGGCCTGGAGATTCCCGAGGCGGCCATGCCGCCCGAGTCGCAGTAGGTCTTGTATCTAATCCCACCGTATTGACAGGCCGCCCTCGGGCGGCCTGCTGCTATCCGGGGTTATCGCATCGGCGAGCCACAGCGCTTAGGCTGGAGGCGAATCTTTCGCCGGTGGTAGTGAATGGGCAAGTTCATGGTGTTGTTGATCATCGCCGTGGCGGTGACCGCGGCGCACCAGCGCGTCTGGGAGGCGGTGCCCCGGCACTGGGCGCCCTGGGAGCCGCGGGCGGTGGATGACCCGCTGACGCCGGTCAGCAAGTGGAAGCTGCGCCAGCTGGCCGACGACCGCCAGGGCTGCCTGGCGGCGCTGGATACGGTGCCGGACGGTGAATTGGCCTATGCCGCGCTGGACGACCATGAGCCGGTGGCGGGGTGCCCGCTTGCGAACGTGGTGCGGGTCCAGGGCAGCGGGGTCGACTTCAACGCCAGCTTCGTCGCCAGCTGCCCGCTGGCACTGGCCTGGGTCATCTACGAGCGCCAGCGCCTGCAGCCCGCCGCCGAGGAGGTGTTCGGCAGCCGCGTGACCAGCGTCGAGCACTATGGCAGCTACAGCTGCCGCAACGTCTACGGCCGCGAAACCGGGCGCCTGAGCGAACACGCCACTGCCGAAGCGTTCGACGTGGCGGGGTTCGGCTTCGCCGACGGGCGGCGCATTACGCTGCTAGGCGACTGGGACAATGACGGCGAGGCAGGGGCGTTTCTGCGCGAGGCGCGGGACGGCGCCTGCGATATCTTCGGCAACGTGCTGGGACCGGACTACAACGCCGCGCATGCCGATCACTTCCACTTCGGCATGCGCGGCTTCCGGCTGTGCCGCTAGGGGATCCTCCGGCTGAGGTCACTGGCTGAGATCGATATCCTCCTCGTCGGTCAGCGCCCCGGCGGCGGCACCCACGCCGGCGCCAATCACGGCACCGCGGGTGGCACTGCCGCCGGTGGCGGCGCCTGCCCCGGCACCCGCCGCGGCCCCGACGCCGGCACCGCTGGCGGCGCGTTCGCCGGTGGTGGCGCCGCAGCCGGCCAACACCAGCGCAGTCAAGGCGATGGCCGCCAGGCTCAGCAGGCCGCGGGTCTTGTGACGCATCTTTGCTCCGTGCACATGCATATCAGCTCTCCTTTTCCATGGTGTGCCTTTTCACCCTAGAAGCAGATGGGCGTGGGGGCAATGTGGGGTCAGGAGTGGGGCTGCTGGAATAGCATGAACTGGCGGAAAAGCTCGCCCTGACTACTGATGTTGAGCCGACTGTAGAGGCGCTTGCGGTGGTTCTTGACCGTCCCTTGGGTGATGCCCAGCTGTCGGGCAATCTCCGGCGAGCTGTAGCCGCGCAGGATTAGCCAAGCCACGTCGCGCTCACGGTCGCTGAGTACATCGCGACCGAAGTCGTGCAATTGGCTGGGAGCCTGGTCGTCGATGCTGGGAAGGTGCAGGCTGCTGGCCAGCCAGAACTGGCCTATCAGCGATTCCAGCAAGGGGAATAGATAGGTCAGCACGGCGAGCACGTCGTCGGGTGCCGGCGTGGCCAAGGGTCGATAGAAACCGAAGGAGAGCGACAGGCAGTCGTGCTCGGTCAGGGGAAAGAAGGCCCCGGCTTCGTCATGCAGTCCCAGCTCGCGGTAATAGGTGGCGAAATAGTCGCTGTCTCGAAACCCGGCTGGCGCCAGTTCATCCAATGACCACACGCCGCGGGCCCGGTGTCGCTCCCAGTGCTGGAATATCGGATCGAGCAAGTACATGCGTTCTACGTACGGTATGAGAACGCGTTGATGGCGCGTGGCATCGAGATTGTGTGCCAGGATGGTGGGACGACCCTGGGCGGAAAAGTGGAAGGCCGCATAGCTGATGCCGGGAAAGTAAGCCGCAAGTACCTCCCCCAGCCCATCGAGAAAATCCGGCGAGCGCACCAGCCCCGCCAGCTTGGCGACAGGCGCCAGGCTGGCGGGAGGTGTGGCAGCGTGACGAGACTCGTGCATGGCATATCAGCCTGTTAGACGCTTAGCGAATATCCTCCACTAGCGCGGCGGCCCGGTCGATCCAAGGCTGCTGGTATTCCTGTAGCGTTTGTTGCCCCCAGCGGGCGATTTCAGCGTTCATCGGATCGCAGGCCTCGGTCTGACTCGCGGCCAGTGTCTGAATCACTGCGTGGCCGCAAAACGGCACATAGCCTTCCGAGTAACCGCCTTCGTGGACCATGACCAATCGCCCGGAGCAGAGCCGTTCAGCGGCGTTCAACAGCTTCTGGGTCATGGTCGCATAGGTGCCGCTGTTGAGCAGCATGCAGCCGAGGGGGTCCATGGCGCTGGCGTCGAAGCCGCAGGCTACCACGATCAGCTCGGGCCGATAGCGAGCGAGGGCGGGTATGACCACCTCGTCGAGGGCCGCCAGATAGGCACCGATCCCGCTCCCGGCAGGTAGCGGCACGTTGAGGGTATAGCCGAATCCGGCACCCTCGCCGCGCTCGCTGAGGTGGCCGCTATCCTGAGGATAGTTGTTGTCATGGTGGAGCGAGATGGCCAATACATCATCACGCTCCCAGAACGCTTGCTGGGTGCCATTGCCGTGATGCACATCCCAGTCGATGACCGCGACGCGCTTCAGCGGATGGCGCGCCATCATCGCCATGATCGCCACCGGGATATTGCCCAGCAGGCAGAAGCCCCGGCCCCGGTCACGCTCGGCGTGGTGGCCAGGTGGTCGGCACAGCGCATAGGCGTTGTCGCAGCGGCCGCTAAGCACCGCTTGCATGGCGATCATCGCCTGCCCAGTGGAGCGACGGGCGATGGTGTAGCTGTCCTTGCGCATTGGCGCACACTCACCAGCATCACCGAAACCGCGTTCGCTCATCTCCGCCAGCCGGTCGAGGTAGGCGGAGGTGTGAAAGCGCAGCAGGTCCTCCTCGCTCGCCGGTTCACCCTTAAGCAGGACCAGCTCATCGATCAGGCCACTCATCTCCAGCAGGTTACGCAGGCGCCGCTTGGTCTCTGGATGCTCTGCCGCGGCGGCAGGTTGCACGAACTCTCCCGGGGCGTCGAAGATCGAACACGGGCCGGCATCGTGCCACATGCAGTGTTCATGAAAGGCAAACCCGGTGCGTGGCATGGTCGACTCCTCAGGCCAGGACGATGAATAGCAGCACACTAAAGGCCGCGGCGATCAAGACATAGGGAAGCTGGGTCAGGGCGTGCTGCAGCGGCGTCACACTGCAGCCACGGGCGCTCAATACCGTGGAGTCGCCGAAGAAGCAGGCGTGCGAACCGAAGGCTCCCGCCGAGATCATGGCGCCTAGGGTCAGTGGCAGCGAGGCGCCGGTGGCGAGCGCCAGCGGAACCACGATGGGAAAGGCAATGGCATAGACGCCCCAGAAGGAGCCGGTGGCAAAGGCGAGGCCGGCGAGTATCACGAAGGTCACTGCTGGCAGCCACTGACCCGCCATGACCGGCATGACCCAGTCGATCAGTGTCTCGGCCAGGCTCAATTGCTCGTTGACGTCCTGCAGGATGAAGGCGGCGAAGACGATACCCAGCGGCACCAGCATGAACTGCAGTCCCTTGATGATCTCGTCGAACAGGCGGTTGAGCGGTGCCATGTCCTGGGCCACGTACAGTCCGAGGGTCACCAGCAGGGCGAACGCCACACCGATCAGTGCATCAATCTCGAACCACCAGGTGGCGAAGATCAGCGTTGCCATCGGCAGCAGGAAATTGATCAACCTAGCGGGACGATGCGTGAACTGCTCGGGATTTTCCTCTTCGTTGTTCTCTGGCAACCGCTCTTCGTCGCCCTGTTCGGCACGCTTCATCTTGCCCAGCGCCGGGATCAGTCCGCCAGCGACCAGCAGCACCACGATCAGCGCCACCCAGGGGTAGAACAGATAGGGGATGAGCGTCAGGTAGTAGCTGAAGCCCTGGCCGGTGTCGGCAACGTCATGGCTCTCCAGCAGTCCCGAGAGGTAGATGGCCCAGGTGGAGAAGGGAATGATCAGGCAGATGGGCGCCGCGGTCGAGTCGACGATATAGGCCAGCATCGAGCGCGATATCTTGAGCTTGTCGGCCAGCCGTTTCATCGCCGCCGAGACGGTCATGGCGTTGAGGTAGTCATCGATGAAGATCAGCACGCCGAGCCCGACACTGCCCAGCAGCGCACTGCGGCGCGTGGTGAAGTAGCGTCCGGCGGCACGACTGAACGCTTCCGTGCCGCGCGCGAACTGCAGCAGGCCAATCAGGCTGCCGAGCAGGCCGCAGACCAGGATGATCCAGCCCATGGTGGGGTCCTGCATCACCCCCAGGCCGCTGGCCGCCATGTCCTGTACGGCGGTGCTGGGCGAGAGCATGATGAAGCCGCTCAGTGCTCCGGCCAGCAGGGCTTCCAGCGTACGCCGAGTGAGCAGCGCCATGCTGATGACCACGGTGGTAGGGAGCAGGCTGTAGAGCCCGTAATAGTCACTATCGATCAGCGCGAAGCCGCTCAGGCTGGCGACCAACACGACAGCGAGAAACAGCAGGCCGCCCTTGGTGGCACTGCCGAAGCGCTGAGAACGGCCCGTCAGGCCCGAAGCGTTGTGCGACATGGTAGATGACCTTTGTTGTTATGCGGTCTGCTATTGGTAGCACCGCTGGGGCGTCGCCCGCATTGTCCCCAAGGGGATAACGCGTGTTCACACGCGCGGCTGCTGCTGGGTGATGCAGTGGATATTGCCGCCGCCGAGCAGGATCTCCCGGGCCGGGATGCCGATCACCCGCTTGTCGGGGAAGAGGCCCTGGAGGATCGCCTTGGCCTCCTCGTCGTGGGCGGGGTCGAGGAAGGGCATCACCACCACCGAGTTGCCGATGTAGAAGTTGACATAGGAGCCGGCCATGCGGTCGCCGGGCTGGCGCGGGTGGGAGCTGTCGAGGCGATCCAGGCCGCTGGCCTCGTCCTCGGCGATAGTCAGCGGCCCCGGCTGGGGCAGCTTGTGGACGCTCAGCGGCCGGCCCTTGGCGTCGCCGGCGCTCTCCAGCACCGCCAGCGCCTCGCGGCAGATGGCGGCCTGGGGGTCGGCGGCGTCGTCGCACCAGCTCAGTGCCACCTGGCCGGGGGCGACGAAGCAGCACAGGTTGTCGACGTGGCCGTTGGTCTCGTCCAGGTGGCAGCCGCGCGGCAGCCAGATCACCTTGTCGATGCCCAGGTACTCCCTGAGCACCGTCTCCATCCCCTCGCGGCCCATCTCGGGGTTGCGGTTGGCGTTGAGCAGGCACTCCTCGGTGGTGATCAGGGTGCCCTCGCCATCCACGTGGATGGCGCCGCCCTCCAGCACCACCGGCGCCTCGAAACGGGGGATGCCGAGCATCTCGGCGATCTTGGTGCGGATGCGCTTGTCCTTGTCCCAGGGGAAGTAGAGCCCCCCCTTGAGGCCGCCCCAGGCGTTGAACACCCAGTCGACCATGGCCAGGCGGCCGTCCGGGTGGGTCAGGAAGGTGGGACCCATGTCGCGCATCCAGGCGTCGTTGCTGGAGAGTTCCACCACGCGGATATGCGTGGGCAGCTGGTGGCGGGCGTTCTCGTACTGATCGTCGTTGACGCCGACGAACACCGTCTCGCTCTCGGCGATGGCGCAGGCCACCGCGACGAAGGCCTGCTGGGCCGGCTTGGCCCCGTAGCGCCAGGTATCCGGCCGCTGCGGCCAGAGCATCCAGCAGGCGTCGTGGGGGGCGAACTCGGCGGGCATGGCGAAGCCCTGGGCCCGGGGCGTCGGTTCGGCGGTCGGGATGTCGATCATTGGCTCGTTCATGATTGGTCTCACAGGTGGCCTACCATCAGGAAGATACCGGCGGCGATAACGGCGGCGATCAGCACGTAGGGCAACTGGGTCAGGGCATGGGCCATGGGCGTACAGCCGCTGCCCTGGGCGGAGAGCACCGTCGAGTCGCCGTAGAAGCAGGCGTGGCTGCCGAAGGCGCTGGCCGAGATCAGCGCGCCGATCACCAGCGGCATATGGCTGTCCATGCTGGCGGCCAGCGGCAGCACGATGGGCATGGCCACGGCGAAGATGCCCCAGAAGGAGCCGGTGGCGAAGGCCAGGAAGGCCATGGTGACGAACACCACCGCCGGCAGCATTCCCGGGCTCATCAGCGGCTGGACGGTGGCGATCACGTAGTCGGTGAGCCCCAGCACGTCGTTGACTTCCTTGAGGGTGAAGCCGGCCACCAGGGTGCCCAGCGGCATGATCATCGCCTTGAAGCCATCCAGGGCGGTATCGAAGGTGTCGTGGAAGCTCAGCAGCCGCTGGGCGGCGATCAGCACCAGGGTCACGGCCAGCGCCACGATCACGCCGCGCAGGATGTCGATCTCGAAGTACCAGGTGAAGAAGATCAGGGTGGCGATGGGCAGCAGGAAGTTGAGCAGGTGCGGGCGTTTCTTGCCGGTGTCTTCCACCTCCAGAGCGCTGTCGTCGACGCCGTCCGGCATCAGCTGGCCGGTGGCGGCGCGGGCCTCGGCGGCCTTCATGGGGCCGAGGTTGGGAATCCAGCCCATGGCCACCAGGGGCACCACGGCGGCGGCCACCCAGGCATAGAACATATACGGAATGGACTCGATATACAGGCCCATGCCGTTGCCGGCCACGTCGTTCTCCTCCAGCAGGCCGGCGAAGAACACCGCCCAGGTGGAGAAGGGCACCAGGATGCAGATCGGCGCCGCGGTGGAGTCGACGATATAGGCGAGCTTCTCCCGCGAGACCTGGAATCGGTCGGTGATCTTCTTCATCGAGGCGCTGATGGTCAGCGCATTGAGGTAGTCGTCGACGAAGATCACCAGCCCCAGCACCCAGGTGGCCAGCAGGCTCTGGCGACGGCTATGGATGCGCTTGGTGACGGCGTCGCCGAAGCTGAGCACGCCGCCGGTCTTGACCAGCAGGGCGATCAGGCTGCCGAACAGGCCGCAGACCAGGATGATCCAGGTCACGGTGTCGTTGCCCAGCACGCTGAGCAGGATATCCGAGCCCTGGGTGACCACCGTGGTGGGGTCGATCATCAGCAGGCCCACCAGGGCCCCGGCCAGCAGCGACTCGATGGTGCGACGGGTGATAACGGCCATGCCCAGCACCACGGCGGTGGGGAGCAGGCTCCAGGCGCCAAAACTTTCCATGCAACACTCTCTATTTATCGTTGTGGTAGCTATTCGATTCTTAATCGAGAAGGTGCCGATTTATGTCGCGAGCGAAGACAGGCTGGCCGCCGCCGGAGCACAGCAACCGGAGTTGACAGTTTGCTCAATGAGGATTGCGAGCACCGCCGGCGGTCAGGATGTCGAGCGCAGCAATAAATCGGCCCTTCTCAGAGGAAGCCGTCGGCCTTGAGGGACGCCGTGACGGCGGTGAAGGCCTCGTCAAGGATCGCCACCGCCCGGTCGACGGTGTCGCGGTCCCAGATCAGCGGCGGCGAGATGATGTTGAGGTGGCCCACCGGGCGAATGATCAGGCCGCGGCTCTGGGCCTCGGCGGCGACCCGGTCGCCGACCCGCGCCTCCACCGGCAGCAGCTCCTTGGTGGCCTTGTCGGCGACGTTCTCGATGGCCAGCATGAAGTGGCTGCCGCGCACGTCGCCCACCGTCGCGTGATCCGAAAGCGTCTTGAGCTGCTGCGTCAGGTAGGGCCCTACCTCGCGGACGTTGGCGCAGATGGCCTCGCGCTCGATGATCTCGATGTTCTTGAGCGCCGCCGCACAGCTCACCGGATGGCCGGAGTAGGTGAAGCCGGTGCTCAGTACGCCGCCCTTGCCCTGGGGGGTGCCCAGCACCTCGAAGAGCTCGTCGGAGATCAGGGTGGCGCCCAGCGGCGCATAGCCCGAGGAGAGGCCCTTGGCGCAGTTGATGATATCCGGCTGGGTATCGAAGACCGCCTCCGAGGCGAAGAAGTGGCCCAGGCGGCCGAAGCCGGTGACCACCTCATCGGCGATGAACAGGATGTCGTGGGCGCGGCACACCGCCTGGATGCGCGCGTGATAGCCCTGGGGGGCCATCAGCACGCCACCGGCGCCCATGATCGGCTCGGCGATAAAGGCGGCGATGTTATCGGCGCCGATCTCGGCGATGCGCTCCTCCAGCTCGGCCACCAGGTGGTCGCAGTAGGCCGCCTCGCTCATGCCCGCGGGGCGCCGGTAGAGGTTGGCCTCGCTGAGGTGGGTGACCAGGTGATCCAGAGTATCGAAGTCCCAGTTGTTGCTTTCGATGCCGGTCAGGCTCGCCGCCAGGTAGGTGGTGCCGTGGTAGGCGTTGTGGCGCGACAGGATGCGCTTCTTGCTGGGCTTGCCCAGGCGATTGAAGTAGTAGTGCACCAGGCGAACGGTGGCGTCGTTGGCCGTCGAGCCGCCGCAGCTGAAGAACACGTGGTTGAGGTGGGCCGGGGCCAGCTCGGCGAGCTTGGCGGCCAGCTCCGCCGCCGGGGCGTTGGAGAGGTTGTTGAAGGTGGAGAAGTAGGCCATGCGGGTGGCCTGGTCGGCCATGGCCTGGCCGATCTCGGCGCGACCGTGACCGACGTTGACGCACCAAAGTCCGGCGATGCCGTCGATAAAGCGATTGCCATGGACGTCTTCCACGTAGATGCCGTCGCTGTCGGTGATCAGATCGCAGCCCTCGTCGTGGAAGCGGCTGTAGTCGGTGAAGGGGTGGATGAAGTGATCCTTGTCCTTCTGCCACAGCGCCTGGGCGTCGAGGTCCTGGCGGGTGCCGGCGTTGGGGGGCCTCGCTGCGGAACGCTTGATGGTCGATGTCGGGGGCATGGTCGTGGCCTCGTCTGTTGTTATCGGTAGCGCCAGACTAGCCAGGGGCGACTTGGCGGGAACATATCCCGATTGGGGTATGGTGGCAGGCAGGGCCGCTTTCTAAGCTGGCAACACCCTATAACCACAACGCAACGAGGCAGCCATGACGCACTCCATCGATGGGCAACGACTGTGGGATTCGCTGATGGCGATGGCCGAGATCGGCCCCAGCCCCAACGGCGGCAGCCACCGGCTGGCGCTTACCGACGAGGACGCCGCCGGCCGGCACCTGCTGATCGAATGGGGCCAGGCGCTGGGTCTTGCGCTGCGCGTCGACCGCGTCGGCAACATGTTCCTGCGCCGCGCCGGCAAGCGTGACGATCTCGATCCGATCGGCGTTGGCAGCCACCTGGATACCCAGCCCAAGGGCGGGCGCTTCGACGGCGTGCTGGGGGTACTGGCCGGCCTCGAGGCGCTGCGTACCCTCGACGATCACGGCGTGGTCACCCAGCGACCGCTGGAGCTGGTGGTGTGGACCAACGAGGAGGGCAGCCGCTTCGCCCCGGCCATGGTCGCCTCCGGCACCTATGCCGGCGTGTTCAGCGTCGACTCGACCCTGGCGCGACGCGACCGCGACGGCGTGAGCCTCGGCGAGGCGCTCACTGCGACCGGCTTCAACGGCGAGATGGCGGTGGGCGAGCCGCGCCTGGCAGGCTTCCTCGAGCTGCATATCGAGCAGGGGCCGGTGCTGGAGGAGAACCACGAGGCGATCGGCGTGGTGACCGGCGTGCAGGGCATGCGCTGGTTCGACGTCACCCTGCGCGGCCAGTCCTCGCATGCCGGCCCCACGCCGATGCGCTACCGTCGCGACGCCCTGGCCGCCGCGGCGCGCTTTATCGATCGCCTCCAGGCCCACGCCCTGGCGGATCCCAGCGGCGACACCAAGGTCACCTGCGGCACCCTGGAGATCGACGCGGCCTCGCGTAACGTGGTGCCCGGCGAGGTGCGGCTCAGCGTCGACCTGCGACACATCGACGAGGGCGAGCTGGATGCCCTGGAAGCGCGCTTCGAGAAAGAACTGGCCGCCGCCGGCGAGGCCTTCGGCGTGGAGGCGAAGAGCGAGCGCATCTGGGCCTCGCCGGTGGTGAGCTTCGATGCCGGCTGCGTCGACGCCGTGGAGGGCGCCGCCAAGGCGCGCGGCATTGCCTACCGGCGCATGCTGAGCGGCGCCGGCCACGACGCCGTCTATGTGTCGCGGGTCGCGCCCACCGCGATGGTCTTCATCCCCTGCCACGACGGCATCAGCCACAACGAGGCGGAGTACTCGAGCCCCGAGCAGTGCGCCCTGGGCGCCCAGGTGCTGTGCGATGCGCTAGTGGAACTGGCGAACCGCTAGACGACTCTGCTAAACGCTGCGCTGGCGCGAGACCAGCGCCACGTGATCGAGGAACAGCCGGAACAGCTGCGTCTGGCTGGAGACCGCCAGGCGCTGGTAGATGTGCTTGCGGTGCACCTTGACGGTGCCGTCGCTGATCTCCAGCGCGCGGGCCGCCGACTTGGTCGAGTGGCCGGCCAGCAGTAGCCGTACGATCTCCTGTTCGCGGGCGGTGAGCGCCTCGCGGCCGAAGCTGGCGAAGGCCGCCTCCACCGGCTCGCGCTCGTCGAGACGCTGCTGAAACTGCCCGCCCTGCCACTTCCAGTACTCCTCGAGCAGCGCCTCGACCAGCGGCGCCAGGTGACGCAGCGCCTGCAGCGCGCGGCGCGTCAGCGGCGGTGAGTTGCCGCCGAAGCCCAGCGATACCGCGATCACCACCTGCTCGTCGACCCGCGCGAACAGCCCCACTTCGTCGTGCAGCCCCAGGTCGCGGTAGTAGCGGTGGTAGTAGTCGCTCGACTCGAAGCGGTCCGGCGCCAGCTCGCGCAGGCGCTGGGCGCCGTGGTCGAGGCCGTCGCTGACCGCGGTGAAGAAGGGGTCGAGCAGGTAGGCCTCGCTCAGGTAGCGTTCGATGCCCTGTTCGCGCTGGGCCTCGGGGTAGTCGTCGTGGATCAGCAGCGGCCGGCGGCGGCCGCGATAGGCGTTGATCAGGATGGTGTCGTAGGCCACCAGCTCGCGCAGGCAGTGATCCAGCTGGCGTGGGAAGTCGGCCGCGGCGGCGCCGCGCAGCAGGCGCGCCAGCTGCTGGTGCCAGGCAAGGCATTCGGGGCGAGCGAGCAGGTCGGTAAAGGGCATGTCGGGTCCGCGCGAGCACACATTGGTGAGCCTGAAGCTTACCACGGCAGTGCTCGCCTCTTATCCTGGCGACACGCTTACTCTACACTCGAGACTGCTTGCCCGAGGGATAAGGACCACGAGTCGATGCTGGGATTTCTGCAGGGGTTTTCCTATGGACTGTTCATGACCTGCCTGCCGTGGCTGCTGGTGGGGCTGGCCAATCCGCGTCTGGCGGTGCCGCTGGCCTCGCCCAACCGCTGGCAGGTCATCGCCCGCTACTGCCTGCTGTTCCCGTTCGTGAGCGTGCTGCTGTGGCTGACCTCGCTATGGGGCGGCTTTTCGCCGAGCCTGCTGGGCTGGCTGGCGGGGCTGGGGGCGATCGCCGTATCGCTGCCGCTGGAGCGGCGGCTGCGCGGCTGGTGGGCACGGCGCGGCGAGCGGCGCCGCCAGGCCCAACTGGCGCGTGAGGCGGAGCGCCAGCGGGCCGAGCAGGAGCGCAGCGCCTACGAGGCCGGCGTGGCGGTGCTCGATCCGGCTCGGCCGCCGGCGGACGCCGATGACCTGGTGCGCTCGCTGTGTGCCGCCAAACAGCGGCTGCTCGACGTGCATCGCCCCGACCTGGCGATCCAGGCCGACCGCCTGTATAGCCGCTACCGCCACGTGATGGGCGTGCTCGGCGGGCGCTTCGAGCGCGGCGAGCTGGCCTTCGAGCGCTCCCGCGAGCTGGTCAGCGAGGTGTGCCTGGGGGCGGTGGACAACCTGACCTCGATGGCCTCCCAGGCCAGCGGCGTGGTGGGGGTGGATGAGGCCTTCGTGCGTCGCCGGCTGGCCAAGCAGGCCCAGCTCAGCGTCGAGGAGCGGGTGGCGCTCAAGCGGCGCCTGGAGCTGCTCGAGAGCACCGAGCGGCGCCTCAAGCAGCTGGCGGCGCGCAACGAATCGGCGCTGACCGTACTCGACGATACCGCGGTGGCCATGGCGCGTATCGAAACCCAGCGCCCCCAGGCCTCGCGCGGCACCGACCTGGCGCTAGAGGAGCTGCGCCGCTTCGTCGAACGTGCCGAGCGTTACGGGCGTAGCGGTGACTGAGGTAAGCTAGGCTGATAGCCGAGACGCAAGGAATGACCGCCATGAGCGAGCAAGACCCGCAGCGTTCACCGCTTTCGCTACCGCCGCTGGCCGAGATCGAGCGGGAGCTCGACGAAGCGGACGCCCTCGAGACCGACTCCGGTGTCGAGCAGGCCTCCGCCGACCCCGAGCTCGAATCCATGGCCGCGGCCTTCGTCGACGACGTGCTGGCCGACGACGCCGATGCCGACCTGGCGCGCAAGCGCCGCGCGGTGGACGAGATGGGACGCGAGCTGCAGCAGCAGGCCGCCCACCAGAGCGCCATGCTGCAGACCCCGCTGCGCAAGCTGGCCCACCAGGGCGATGATGGCGGCCCGGTGGCCCAGGCGCTGGTCGACCTGCGCGGGCGTATGCAGAGCCTCGACCCCTCACAGCACCGGCTGGCGGCGAGTCCGCTGGACCGCGTGCTGGCGCTGGTGCCGGGGGCCGGCAGCCGCCTGCAGCGCTACTTCCGCAAGTTCGAGAACGCCCAGCAGGCGCTGGACGCGATCATCGCCGACCTCGAGAGCGGTCGCGACATGCTGAACCGCGACAACATCACGCTGGGCGACGACCAGGAGGCGCTGCGCGCCTCGTTGAGCCAGCTCAATCGCCAGGTCGAACTGGGGCGGCTGATCGATACGCGGTTGCAGCGGGCCATCGCCCGCCGCGACGAGAGCGACGAGCAGCGGCGCTTCGTCGAGGAGGAGCTGCTGTTTCCGCTGCGCCAGCGCATCGTCGACCTGCAGCAGCAGCAGGCGGTGAGCCAGCAGGGTGTGCTGGCGCTGGAAGTTATCATCCGCAACAACCGCGAGCTGATGCGCGGCGTCGACCGGGCCATCAACGTCACCGTCTCGGCGCTGACGGTGGCGGTCACGGTGGCGCTGGCGATGGCCAACCAGCGGCTGGTGCTGGACCGCGTCGAGGCGCTCAATACCACCACCTCGCAGATGATCGGCGGTACCGCCAAGGCGCTGCGTCAGCAGGGCGTCGACATCCAGACCCGTGCGTCGTCGGCGATGCTCGACATGCAGACGCTGGAAGAGTCGTTCGGTGAGGTGATGGGCGCCATCGACGACCTGTCGCGCTACCGGCGCGAGGCGCTGCCCGCCCTCGACGCCCAGATCGACCGCCTGGCGCAACTGGCCGAGCAGGGCGGGGCGGCGGTATCGCGCTATCAGCGCGGTAACCGTGCCCAGCCCGGCGACGACGCCAGCCCGGACGGCCGCTGAGCGTCAGCCCTGGCGGAAGCGCGCGCTGGCGTCGTGGAAGGCCTTGCGCGCCAGGCCAGCGCCGTCTTCCAGGCCGCGGGCCAGGGAGCTGAATGCCGCCTCGCTGGCCCAGCGCAGGGCATCCAGGCGCACTTCCAGCTCGACCCGGCGGCGCTTGAGCCGCTCGAGGTCGTCGGCGTAGCGGCTGCGCGCCTCGTCGCCGGCCTGGCGCGCCTTGCCGGCCAGGGCATCGATCTCGGCATCGAGTCGCTTCAGCGCCGCCTTCAGGCGGGCGAAGAGATCATCTTCCGGTTGCATGATGGCGCTCCTCCGGGTGGCTGCCGTTACCCTTGAGTCTAGCCTGTCATGCGGCCTGCCGGCCATCGCCGCGGCACAGGGCGTTTCACCCAGACCGATACAGGAGGCATGACCATGCTTGCCATTGAAGGGCTCGATCATCTGGTGCTGCGGGTCGTCGACCTCGACGCCATGCGCCGCTTCTACTGCGAGGTGCTGGGCTGCGAGGTGGCCCGCGACAAGCCGGCGATCGGGCTGCTGCAGCTGCGCGCCGGCGATGCGCTGATCGACCTGGTGCCGGTGGACGGGCCGCTGGGCCGCGAGGGTGGGGCTGCCCCAGGCCGCGAGGGTCGTAACCTGGCGCACTTCTGCCTGCGCCTGTCGCGCTTCGATGCCGCCGAACTGAGCGCTTATCTGGCCGCTAACGGCGTCGAGCCGGGCGAGGTCAAGACCCGCTTCGGCGCCCGCGGCGATGGCCCGTCACTGTATATCGACGATCCCGAAGGCAATACCGTCGAGCTCAAGGGGCCGCCCGACACGGCCTAGGCTCATGCCTGCGGTTCAGCGGTGACGATGCGGTCGCGGCCGGCGTGCTTGGCGCGATATAGCCGTCGGTCGGCGATCTCCAGCAGCTGGTCGCGGGTCAGGCTGCCGTCGGCCGGCACGGCGCTGGCGATGCCGATGCTGGCGGTGACGCACTCGGCCTCGGCGTGGGGCAGGGCGAGGGCATGGATCGCCTGGCGAATGCGCTCGGCGACCTGTCGTGCGGCGTCGAGATCGGTATTGGCCAGTACGCAGACGAACTCTTCGCCGCCGTAGCGCGCCACCAGGTCCCCGGGGCGTGTGACGACCCCGGCAAGGGCCTTGGCCAGGGCACGCAGGGTGTCGTCGCCCATGGCGTGGCCGAAGTGGTCGTTGTAGGCCTTGAAGTGATCGATATCGAGGAAGATCACCGCCAGCGGCGTACCCTCGAGGCGGCTCCTTTCCCATCTGGCCGCGTAGACGTCATCGAAGCAGCGCCGGTTGGCGATGCCGGTGAGCCCGTCGAGGGTCGAGATCTGGTGCAGCTGGTCACGCTGTTCGAGCCCGCGTTGAAAGGCGTTCAACAGCTCGTCGAGACTCTCCACCAGCTCGCCCAGTTCGTCGTTGTGATGATGGCCAAGCGCCGGTTTCGGCCACTCGCCGGGGCGCCGTGGGTCGGTGGCGGCAATCGCCGTATGCACCTTGAGCAGCGGCCGGGTGATAAAGGCATGGAACACCGCGACCACCAGCGCAGCGATGGCGAACGCCTTGAGCACGCTGAGCAGGAACACCACCCGGCTGCGTTCGACGAAGGCGCTGCCCACGCTGTCCAGCGCCAGGCGCAACTCGATATCTCCCACGCTGCTGGTCGGGCCGCCCTGGCCGAGGTCGTAGTCGAGGCTGGTCCGATAGTGCAGGATATCGCCGAACAGTCGCTCGATCAGCCAGCCGGCTCGGCTGTCGCGGCTCAGCTCGCGACTGGCCATGACCCGCTCGAAGTCATCGCGGATCACCACCTGCTGGACGTTGCCGGCGGCGAACAGCCCGTCGATGACCTGTGCGGCCAGATCGGGATTGAGTTGGAAGGCGGCCTCGGACGCGGTGCCGTTGACCAGCTGCAGGCTGTATTCGGTCTGTTCGCGGACCTCGTGGCGTAGGGTGCGCACGTCGGAGGCAAGCTCCAGGGCGCCGGCGACGATGCTCAGCAGGAAGGCGATCAGTAGCGTCAGGCCGGCCTGCTTGGCGGTGAGGCTGCGGCGCATCACGGAGTGATACCCACGGCATCCAGCACCTCGGCCATGATGCTGGCGTCGACCCCGTCGCGGCGCTGTTCGTCAAGCGCTTGCTGCAGCTCGGCGAGAAAGGTCTCGGAGACCGATGGATGGCAGGCCAGGTAGAGGTCGACGTCGTGGAAGGCGAACAGCTTGCGCAGCTCGACCCCGGCCTCGGCGGCGAGTACCTGAGCCGGCAGCTCGCCGGTGACCCACACGTCGATCAGGCCGGCAGCGAGGCGCTGCACGTTGTCACGCTCCTGGCTGGCCATGGTGATGGGAATGCCGTGGGCCTCGACGTGCTGGCCGACCGCATCTTCTCGAAAACTGCCCACCGTCAGGCCCGTCAGGTCATCGAGACTGTCGGCTATCAGTGGGCTGTCGATGGCCACGAAGGCCGCCCAGCGGTTACTGACCAGCGGCCCGACCCAGCGGAACTGGTCCTCGCGCTCGGCGGTGCGGCTGGTCGAGTAGGCGCAGTGCTGTTCGCGCAGGCGCGCCTCGGTGATGGTGCGGGCCCAGGGCATCAGCCGAAAGCTGGCGCTATGCCCGCTGTCATCGAGGGCGCGCTGCAGCATGCGGGTGGCCAGGCCGTCGACCTGACGCTGGTCATTGAGATAGTTGAACGGCGGATACTCTTCGGTGGTGAAGACGACGCCGCTGCCGGCGAGCCGCGCCAGGCGGCCCACCACCTCGAGAGTGTCGAGTGCCTTATCCATGGTCGCGACCAAGGTCGGGTCGGTGTCGCGATGGATGGCGAAGTAGAGGTCGGACTCGCTCAGCGTATAGACAGGCTCGAACTGGCGAGTGTCGATGCCGTGCTGTTCCATCAGCCAGAAGGCGACGTTCTGGCTGTAGGCCCACAGGTCGACGCGGCCGTGCTCGAGCATCTTCAGCGCGCTGAGGTTGGAGATCGCCGGGCGCAGCAGGTCGTCGCTGACGCCGCTCTCGGTGAGCCGCTGGGCGCCAATATCCTCGCGAATCACCGCGATGCGGTAGTCGTGGCTGGCCAGGTCGTCGAGGCTGTCGAGGCGGATCCCGCTGTCGCGCCGGGCCAGCAGGGTGACGCTGTCGCGGGCGATGGGGCCGACCCAGTGGAAGAGTGGCTCGCGCTGCTCGGTGCGCGTGGTGGAAAACAGCACCGTGCCGGGCTCGCTGAGGGCGAGATCGTAGCCGCGTGCCCAGGGGTAGTAGCGCACGGCGTTGCGGTCGAGCGGGGTGACGGTGACCTCGAAGATTGCCTCGAGCACCTCGATGGCGACGCCTTCCAGGCGCCCATCGTGGCGATAGTTGTAGGGCGGATACTCTTCGGTAATGAAGGTCAGCCGCTCCAGGGCCAGGGCCGAGGGAAGCGGCAGTATCAGACATAACGCCAGTACCAGCCTTGCTATCATGGGCGCAGTGTTCCGTGACCGAGACGCATGGCGGAGGATGCGCGCGCTCGTCTGTTATCGTCGGGCCGACAAGCAAAGCCGACCACTTATTTAGATTATCGGCAGCTCGACTAAAAGCTAGAGGAAAATGGCCAGCATGTCATTCAACGCGGCCGCGTCGGGTACGCTACCCCGTGGTGGTGAACGTGGCGCTGCTGGTAGTCTTGTCGAGCCACGCTCTCAAAGGAATGTTCCATGAGCCATACCGGCGTCGTGCCCCGCACGCGGGCCTCGCGCAAGGAGATACTGGGCTGGGCGATGTTCGACTTCGCCAACCAGGCCTACACCCTGCTGATCATCACCGTGGTGTTCGGCGAGCTGTTCACCACGGTGATCGTCGGCGACCGCGGTGACGACTATCGCCTGGCCAACCTGCTGTGGAGCCTGGCGCTGGCGCTGAGCTATCTGATGGTGGTGATCAGCGGGCCGCTGTGCGGCGCGGCGATGGACTACTCGGCGAGCAAGAAGCGCTTCCTGTTCGCCAGCTATCTGGCCACCATCGCCACCACCGCGATGCTCTACTTCGTGGCACCCGGCTATGTGCTGCTGGGCTTCTTGCTGATCACCCTATCCAACTACGCCTACTCGATGGGCGAGTCATTCATCGCCGCCTTCCTGCCCGACCTCGGCCCGCCGCGGGATCTGGGCAAGATCTCCGGCTTCGGCTGGGCGCTGGGCTACGTCGGCGGCCTGTTCGCCGCCGGTTTCACGCTGGTGGTGCTGGGCGAGGCCACTGCCGAGAACTTCGAGCGTATCCGCTGGGTGGGGCCTTTCGCCGCGGGTTTCTTCCTGGTCACGGCGATTCCCACCTTCCTGTGGCTCAAGGAGCGCGGCTCGCCCCAGGCGCTGCCCGCCGGCATGACCTACTACCGCATTGCCCGCGAACGCGTTGCCGAGACGCTGCATGACCTGCGCCGCTTTCGCGACCTGGGCGTGTTCCTGGTGTCGCTGCTGTTCTCGATGGCCGGGGTCTATATCATCATCGCCTTCGCCTTCATCTACGGCGCCCAGGTGATCGGCTGGGACGAGTCGATCCGCAATATCATGTTCATCATCGTGCAGATCACCGCTGCCGCCGGGGCGCTGGGCTTCGGCATGATCCAGGATCGGATCGGCGCCAAGGTGACCTACATCGGCACCCTGCTGCTGTGGGTGGCGGCGATCTTTGCCATCTGGGCGACCCCGGAGTTGACCGCCTGGCTCAACGCCCAGTGGGGGCTCGACTGGGAGGCGCAGCATCTGTTCCTGGTGGTCGGCTGCCTGGCGGGGCTCAGCCTGGGGTCGAGCCAGTCGGCCAGCCGCGCCCTGGTGGGGCTGTTCTCGCCGCTGGAGAAGTCGGCGGAGTTCTTCGGCTTCTGGGGGCTGGCCAACAAGCTGGCCGGAGTCTTCGGCATCATCTGCCTGGGGCTGCTGCAGTCGGTGGTCGGCCTGCAGGCCTCGATCCTGCTCTGCGCGGGGCTGTTCATCGTCGCCATCCTGATCTGCCTGATGGTCAACCAGGCTCGCGGGCAGCGGGTCGCCGAGCAGTGGCAGGCGTCAGCCGGGTGAGCGAGCCGCTGACGCTGCTGGCCATCGGCCTGACCTTCCTGCTCGGCGGCGCGGTCAAGGGCGTGATCGGCATGGGCATGCCGACCATCGCCCTGGCGCTGCTTACCGCCAGCGTCGGCCTGCCGGCGGCGGTGGCGCTAATGCTGGTGCCGACCTTCGTCACCAACGTCTGGCAGGCCCTGGTCGGCGGCCAGCTACGGCTGATCATCACCCGGCTGTGGCCGTTCCTGGTCGCGGCACTGGTGGCCATCTGGCCCGGCGTCACGCTGCTGGCACGGCTCGACCCGGGCTGGCTGGCGACGCTGCTGGGGGGCTTGATCGTTACCTATGCGCTGCTCAACCTGTGGCGTCGCCAGGGGTGGCGCGTGCAGCGTGAACGTCGCGCTGGCCTCGTCTGCGGCGTGTTTAACGGCCTGCTGACCGGCATGACCGGCTCCTCGGTGTTCCCCGGCGTGCCCTATCTGCAGGCGCTGGGGCTGCCGCGGGATGTCTTGATCCAGGCCATGGGCGTGCTGTTCACCTTCTCGACCCTGGTGCTGGCGGCGTCGATGGGCGGCCAGCGCCTGCTCGACGCCGAGCTGCTGGGGCTCTCTGCCCTGGCCGTGCTGCCGGCACTGCTGGGCATGCGGCTCGGCCGCCGACTGCGGCCGCGGCTCTCCGAGCAGGCCTTTCGGCGCTGCTTCTTTTTCGGGCTGCTGCTGCTGGGCGGCTATCTGATCCTCGGCTAAAGAAGCCGTAGGTCTGGCCGATATGCGTTATAAGCGACCTGACGTCTGACAGTCGCGATCAGGCCAGCCGCGAAGGATTGCCCGTCTCCACAAAGACGGAAAAGCGGGTCCCTAGTATTCCGTTTGCTGTGGAGATACCAATTTGACGCCTTCCTCCCCCCCTCATTCATTACTTGGTGACGCCTCGTCAAGAGCATCCGGCTCATCGGTGCCGTGGCAGGATCAATCATTCTTCGAGCTCATTGATACTGGGGCAGAAAGACGCTTCGACCGTTTGACGGGCTTGGTAGCCGATATTCTCGGCACTTCGATTTGCCTGGTCACGCTGTTCGATACCCAGCGTGCCTGGATCAAGTCCGCCGTCGGTACTCAGCTTGGCTGTGATCGCCCCCACGAGGCCTGGATCTGTCAGCCCACGTTGGAGAACGGCTTCCATGAAGTGAGTAGACAGGGAAATGAGCCTTTCTTCGACAAGGTGTCGCAAATGCTCTGTCAAGATGGGTTAGCATTTTATGCAGGCTTAGCAATAAGAGATTCGCAAGGAAAAACGGTGGGAACCTTGTGTATACTTGATCAACAGTAGCGAAGGTTGAATGACGTAGAAAGGCATCGGTTTGCACGCTTGGGAGAACTGGTTGAAAATGAAATCCTGCTTACTGATAGATTGAAACTCACCCAAGCCGATCTTGTTGAGCAAGCACTAATTGACCCTGCAACGTCGCTGCCTCGTCAGCTCATCGGTCACGATTGTCTTCTATCGGTAATCGAATCTGCAAATCAGCGTCACGCCAAGGTCGCGCTGGCGGTTGTGCATTTTATCCAATATGACGAAATGGCGAGTGCTTATGGAGAGCAGGCGCGCGATGAGGCAATGCAACTTTTTAGCAAGAGGCTGAAAGCGATCAGCGGACAGCATGGCATGGTGTCCCGCCCCCTACCTGATCGAATGCTGATAGCAAGTGGTGATATTGCTTCGGTATCCTCAGCTCATCAATGGGCTGAACGCATCTACAATGAGGCGATTCGCCCTTACGATATTGCCAATGGCAAGCGTAGTGCTCAAGTGGCGGTGGGTGCTTGTCTATATCCCGATCAATCCGACGGGGCCGAGGAGCTGTCCCGCCGTGCGAATATTGCTAAGCCCAGTCAGGGTGGGTTCAGTTTTTATGACGAGGGCGATGAATCACGGGTGCTGCGTCGTGATCAGATGACTCGGGCATTTATCGAGTCACTGGCCCAGAGCCGATTGAACTTGGTTTTTCAACCTATTGTGAGCTATAGCACAGGCCGGGTCATCGCCTGTGAGGCCTTGACGCGCTGGGAAGACACCGAGCTTGGGACGGTGAGTCCCGGAGAGTTCATTCCAATCGTCGAAGATAACCCCATGCTGTGTCAAGAATTCACACGCTGGGTGTTGCTACGTGCTTGCCAGGCGGCCCGCGTATGGAACGATATGCTGGATGAACCTGTGAAAGTCAATGTCAATATCTCCGCCACTGAGCTTTATCGCGCGGGCCTCATGGAAGATATTGATGCTGCCTTGATGTCGGCAGGGCTCGCACCTGAATTGCTCGTTATCGAGGTAACCGAGCAAGCTCTTATCCAGAATATTGATCGAGCGGTCAAGATGCTTGAAATGCTGAGGTCGCGGGGAGTCATGACCGCATTGGACGATTTCGGCACTGGCTACTCTTCGCTTAGCTATCTTCGTCAACTTCCACTAGACACCCTCAAGATTGACCGTAGCTTTATCGTCGACCTAGCATCCGACTGCACCGCTCGGGAAGTGACGCGTGGTATCGTCAATATTGGTGATGCTTTGAAAATCAATGTCGTGGCAGAAGGTGTCGAAACAGAGGCTCAACAGGCGGTACTCAGTGATATTGGCATTGAACACATGCAAGGGTATCTCTGGCATCGTCCAATAGCTTGCGAAGCGTTGGGTGAGATACTTACACGAGCCAATGCCACCCTTGGGGGAATCAGGCCGGACGCTTGAGCGCGAAGCGGTCGCTGGCGCGCAGGTAGTCGCTGCCCGCCAGGCGGCCGATCGGCTTGAGGGCGTCGAGATCGACGTGGCGGCCGTTCCACACCGCCGGGTCGGCGTGGATCGCCACCACCTCGGCGATCACCAGGTTGCCGGCCAGGGGGCCTTCGCCGAAATGCATGACGTCGCGTACCCGACAGCCGAAGGCGACCGGCGCGCTGGCGATGCGCGGTACCTGCAGGGACGGCATGGCGGTCTTGGTCAGCCCGGCATGCTCGAATTCGTCCTGCTCCGGTGCCAGGCTGGCGCTGGTGGCGTTGAGGGCCTCGGCGAGCGCCTCGCCGCCGATATGGATCACGCACTCGGGCACTGCCTCGAGGTTGTTGAGGGTGTCCTTGGCCTCGCCCTGACCGTCGAGCAGCGGCGAGAACACCAGCACCGGCGGCGCGACGCTGGCCACGTTGAAGAACGAGAAGGGCGCCAGGTTAGCGGTGCCAGCGGCGTCCACGCTGGAGACCCAGGCGATCGGGCGCGGTGCGATGCTGCCGGTAAACAGGCGATAGAGCGTGGCGGCATCCCAGGCATCGGCGGGCAGGGCGGTATCGGTCACGGTGGAGGTCTCCAGGCTAGGTCGAAAGAGGCTATCCCACCATCGAATCGGCGTGCGGTAAAGGCCATCATGCGACGCGCCTACCCGGGGTTATTGGTAGTCTGCAGGGAACCGATCGCCGTTCGCGGCGACTATGTGTAGGAGTGGCGGTTGCCGGCGGAGGTGAGTCAATGGATGATCAGGGCAGAGGCGTGCGACGCACCGGGCTCGGCATGATGCTGCTGTTCTGGCTGCTGGTGCTGGCGATGGGCAGCTGGTGGTTCCAGGGCGTGCTCGATGAACGCCGTAATCCCAATGCCGGCCTGGTGCACATGACCGAGGGTGATGAGCCGGTGGCGCTGACCCGCAATGCCTCGGGGCACTTCGTCGCCACCGGGCGCATCAACGGCGAGCCGGTGGAGTTCCTGCTCGACACCGGGGCGACCTACATTGCAGTGTCCAGCGAGCTGGCCGAGCAGCTGGATCTCGAGGCCGGCCGCACCGCCAGCTTCCAGACCGCCAACGGCCGCGTCGACGGCTTTATCACCGAACTCGACCGTGTCAGCCTGGGCGGCCTCACCGCCCGCCAGGTGCGCGGTTCGATCAATCCCGGCATGGAGGGTGACAGGGCTCTGCTGGGCATGAGCTTTCTCAACCGCTTCGATATCCAGATCAGCGGCGATCAGATGGTGCTCAGCCGTCCCGAGCCCTGATCCTGGCGATCAATCTCAAGGAGTTGGATGTGACCGAGGATAGGTCAAACGATTCGCCCCGAGGGCGCCGCGCCGATAAGCCGGGCCAGATCAGCGGTCTCGGCTGGCTGGACATCGCCTGGCGCGTCAAGCGCGAGATGAGCGATGACAACATCACCATGCTTGCCGCCGGGGTGGCCTTCTATGCGCTGCTGGCGGTGTTTCCGGCGCTGGCAGCGATCATCTCGATCTGGGCGCTGGTGCTCGACCCCTACGACATCGCACGCCAGATTTCTGAGCTGGGACGCTTCATTCCCCCCGGTGCGGCGTCGGTCATCGAGCAGCAGGCCAATGAGATCAGCGAGAACACCGATGCCGGTCTCAGCGTGGCGGCCGTGGTCAGCCTGGTGGTGGCGATGTTCGTCGCCTCCAAGGGCGTGCGCGGACTGATCCTCGGCCTCAATATCGTCTACGGTGAGCAGGAGCGGCGCCGCCTCGCGCACAAGGTCACGGTGGTCTCGGCGCTGACCGTGGGGCTGATCGTACTGACCCTGGTGACGATTGCCTTCATCGCCGGGCTGCCGCTGGTAATCGGCATGCTGGGCCTCGATAGCACCCTGGTGACCCTGATCAGCCTGCTGCGCTGGCCGGTGCTGGTGCTGATGATGATGCTGGTGATCGCGGTGCTGTACCGCTTCGGCCCCTATCGGCGCTCGCCGCGCTGGGAGTGGCTCAGTGTTGGCACGGTGACGGCGACGCTGCTGTGGCTGCTGGGGTCGTTGGCCCTCTCGTTCTATGTGAGCCATTTCGCCAATTTCAGCGAGCTCTACGGGTCGCTGGGCGCCGTGGTGGTGCTGCTGATGTGGTTCTGGCTGTCGGCCTTCACGGTGCTGGTGGGCGCCGAGCTCAACGGTGAGATGGAGCGCCAGACCCGCCACGACACTACCGTTGGAGAGCCGCGGCCGATGGGCGAGCGCGGCGCCCATGCCGCCGACACCCTGGGCAAGTCGCATTCATGGCGTAAGCGCTGACCCCCGCCGTGCGGCGCATCTGGAGACGATGACGTTACGCTGGCCGCTAGCCTGGCGGGCCTGCTACCATGGATAAATGAACAGTACATGGCCCGCGCCACCGGCGGCGGCTCCCCTCGATGACCCGCGCTACTACCTGGCCAATTTCCGCTGCGTGCTGGAATGGGTGGCGGCGCGCTACGCTGACCTGCTGAGCGATGCCGAGCGCGCCTTTATCCGCGGCGTCGGCGACCTGCCGACGCCCTCCCAGGCACTGCTGGCGCGCATGGTGATGCGCCGCGGCGAGCACTTTCGCGTCGCGCGGCTGGCCTATGCCGAGATCGGTGACACCGCTGCCGCCCTGGCGCCGCTGATCGCCGCCGGCTGGGTGGAGGAGGAGCCGCTGCTGTCCCTCGACGAGCTGTTTCGCCACTGGCGCCTTGCCGAGCTGCGCGCGGCGCTGGCCGACGAGATGCGCGCCGCAGGCCTGCCCGCCGCAACCGGCAAGGCGCGATTGCGCGAGGCGCTGGCCGTGCGGCTGAGCGAGCCGCGCCGGCTCGGCGAGTGGTGGCCCGCGGCGCCGGACCGCATCGTGCGCATCACCTGCATGGCCCACTGCGAGCGACTGCGGCTGATGTTCTTCGGCAACCTGCGCCAGGACTGGGCCGACTTCGTGCTTGCCGAACTCGGCATGCAGCGCTACGAGCAGGTGCCGCTGGATCCTGCCTCACGCGCCTTTCAGCGGCGTGCCGAGGTCGACGCCTATCTACAGTTGCACCGCCTGCGCGAGCGCCTCGAGGCCGGCGAGGCCGCCGCAGCGCTGTGGCCTGAGGTGGTCTCGAACGCTGCGGATGACGTCTGGGACAGCCACTGGCTGGCCACGCGGCGCGCCCGGCTGCTGTTCCAGCTGGGCCGCGAGGCGGAGCGACACGCCAACCCTGAGCTGGCCCTCGAGGCCTACGCTGCGGCGAGCGGCGACCCAGGCGGCGGCGGTGAGGCGCGCATCCGTCGCCTGCGGCTGCTGGAGCGGCGCGGCGCCTGGCGCGAGGCGCTGACCCTGGCCGAGGCTCAGCCGCCGCTCAGCGAGGCTGAGGGCCAGGCCCTGGCACGACTGCAGCCGCGCCTGCGCCGGCGGCTGGGGCTGGCCTGTGAGCCAGCGCCGCCGGCGCCTGCCATCGAGCAGTGGACGCTGACGCTGCCGGGGCCCGCCGCGAGCGTGGAGGGCGCCGTGCGCGACCACCTGCAGGACCCGAATGCGCCGGTCCACTACGTCGAGAATACGCTGATCGGCGGGCTCTTCGGGCTGCTGTGCTGGGAGGCGATCTTCGCCCCGTTGCCCGGCGCCTTCTTCCACCCCTTCCAGCGCGGGCCGGCCGACCTGCGCCGCGAGGACTTCGTCAGGCGTCGCCGCGAGCGTTTCGCGGCCTGCCTGGCACAGCTGCACGATGGTCGCTATCGCGCCACCATTCGCCGCCACTGGCACGCCAAGCACGGCCTGGCGTCACCCTTCGTCGACTGGCAAGCGCTCGACGAGACGCTGCTGGAGCGCGCCCTGGCGTGGCTGCCGGCGGCGCACCTGGCGCGGCTGTTCGAGCGCCTGTTGCAGGATATCGGCGCCAACCGCGCCGGCCTGCCTGACCTGATCCAGTTCCTGCCCGAGGCGCCCCAGGGCCCGCGCTACCGGCTGATCGAGGTCAAGGGGCCCGGCGACCGCCTGCAGGACAACCAGCGTCGCTGGCTGGCCTACTTTCATGCCCACGACATCCCCGCGGTGGTGTGCCAGGTGCGCTGGCGGGATGCGTCGTGAACCCGCTGCCGGAAGCGCAACCCTGCTACCGGGTGGCGGTCAGGGCGCTGTGCGATTTCACCGCCCGGGCCGGCGACCTGGACCACCGCTTCACGCCGTCGCCCACCGCCCAGCAGGGCATCGCAGGGCATCAGCTGATCGCCGAGCGGCGCGGGGCGGGCTACGAGAGCGAGCTGAGCCTGCGCGGCGAGGTGGTGGTAGGCGGGGCACGGCTGGTGGTGAGCGGCCGCGCCGACGGCTTCGATCCCGCCGCCCGGCGCCTCGAGGAGGTCAAGACCCACCGCGGCAGCCTGGCGCGGATGGGGGCCAATCAGCGCGCCCTGCACTGGGCTCAGGCCAAGGTCTACGGCGCCCTGCTGTGCCGCGCCCGCGAGCTCGAGCGGGTCGAGCTGGCGCTGGTCTACCTGGAGATCGGCTCGGGGCAGGAGACCCGTCTCACCGAGCCGGCCACGGCCAGCGAGCTGGAGGCCTTCTTCGTCGACCAGTGCCAGCGCTTCCTGGCCTGGGCCGAGCAGGAGGCCGCCCATCGCCGCCGCCGCGATGCCGCCCTGTCCACGCTGCGCTTCCCCCATGCTGACTTTCGCCGCGGGCAGCGCGAGCTGGCCGAGGCGGTCTACAAGGCCGCCGGCACCGGTCGCCAGCTGCTGCTGCAGGCCCCCACCGGGATCGGCAAGACCCTGGGCACGCTGTTTCCGATGCTCGCCGCCATGCCCCGCCAGGGGCTCGACCGCACCTTCTTCCTGACCATGAAGACCCCGGGGCGGCGCCTGGCGCTCGAGGCGCTGCGGACGCTGGGCGTTGCCAATGCCCCCGAGGCGGGGGCTGGCGAGGCGCCGCCGCGGATGCCGCTGAGGGTATTGGAGCTGGTCGCCCGCGACACCGCCTGCGAGCATCCCGGCAAGGCCTGCCACGGTGACGCCTGCCCGCTGGCGCGGGGCTTCTACGATCGCCTGCCGGCGGCGCGTCAGGGGGCGGTGGAGTGTGGCCGCGTGCTCGACCGGCCGACCCTGCGCGAGCTGGCGCTGGCCCACGACATCTGCCCCTACTACCTGGGCCAGGAGCTGGTGCGCTGGTGCGACCTGACGGTGGGCGACGTCAACCACTACTTCGATACCAGCGCGCTGCTGTTCGCCGCCACCCAGGCCCAGGAGTGGCGGGTCGCGGTGCTGGTCGACGAGGCCCACAACCTGGTCGAGCGGGCCCGCGGCATGTACAGCGCCAGCCTCGACCAGCAGCGCTGCAACGCCGTGCAGCGACGCGCACCGCCGGCTCTGGCCAAACCGCTGGGGCGCGTGGTGCGGCAGTGGCGTGAGCTGCTGGCCGCCGAGTCGCCCGCCGACGATGAGGCGCCGCGGCTGCTGGAGGCGCTGCCGGCGGGCCTGGTCCTGGCCCTGCAGCAGGCGGTCTCGGCGGTGGGTGACTACCTTGCCGAGCACCCCAGCGGCGAGGTCGACGAGCTGCAGGCGTTCCTGTTCGAGGCGCTGGCGCTGTGCCGGCTGGCGGAGTCGTTCGCCGACCACTCGATCTGCCTGCTGACCCGCCGCGGTCGCGGGCGTGCGACCCTGACGCTGCGCAACCTGATTCCCGCCGACTTCCTGGCCCCGCGGCTGGCCGCCAGCCACACCACGGTGCTGTTTTCGGCCACCCTGAGCCCCGCCGACTACTACCGCGACCTGCTGGGGCTGGCCGACGATGCGGTGTGGTGGGAGGTCGCCTCGCCGTTCGACAGCACACAGCTGGAGGTGCGCCTGGCGCGGCATCTCTCGACCCGCTGGCGCGATCGCGAGCATTCGCTGGATGGCCTGGTGGCGGTGATCGCCGACCAGTACCGCCGCGCGCCGGGCAACTACCTGGCGTTCTTCAGCAGCTTCGCCTACCTCGACGCGGCGCAGGCGCGTCTGGCCCGCGATCACCCCGATATAGCCACCCGCTGCCAGCGGCGCGGCATGGATGAGACGGCGCGCCAGGCCTTCGTCGACGACTTCGTGGCCGGTGGACGGGGGATCGGTTTCGCGGTGCTGGGCGGGGCCTTCGCCGAGGGCATCGACCTGCCCGGGGAGCGCCTGGTGGGCGCCTTTATCGCCACCCTGGGGATGCCGCCGCTAAGCGCCGACAACGAGATACTCAAGGCGCGCCTGGAGGCGCGCTTCGGACGCGGCTTCGACTACGCCTACCGCTACCCCGGCCTGACCAAGGTGGTGCAGGCCGCCGGCCGGGTGATCCGTAGCCCCGAGGATCGCGGCGTGGTGGTGCTGCTCGACGACCGCTTCGGCGAGGCCGACAACCTGGCGCTGCTGCCGGCCTGGTGGCGGTCGTCAGGGGTGCCGGGTGACTAGCCGGCGTGTGGCGCTGCCCTGGCGTGGAGGCGTTCGAGTACGTTCACCCCGATGAATCCACCCAGGGCGCCGGTCAGGAAGGCGCCAGCCTCGGTGGCGACCACGGCCATTGGCAAGGCGAGATAACCGACGCCAAGCACGCCGGCAACGTAGGCAATCAGGGCAACGAGAACGCCCTCTAGCATACGTAGCGGCGTCGACACCCGGTGCGCGCCCTTTACGAAGCGCCGGCCGAACCCTCCCAGCGCGCCACCCAGCAAGGCAGTGACGATTGGCCCCCAGGGCACGCGCTGCTCGACGCTTGCCTCACCCCTGAGGCTACCGGCGACGGCGCTGACGGTAATCGGCGAGAGGCCGGAAGAGCGTAGCTCGAACGTCGCCGTGGACTGATCCGGCGCGATGTGCAGCTCGCTCGGGTCAGCGGTAGCGGGGCCGTCGACGGTCAGGGCGATCGGGGTAGGGCGCGTGGCGTGCAGCGGTTCACCGTGGGGCGCCACCTGCTCGATATTGACGGCCATCCGGGCCAGCCCGAGTCCAACCATGCTGGTCGATTCCGGACGTACGTCCAGCCGCGGCAGCGCCTCGAGCTGCAGATTGACGTCGGAGAGAGTGGAGTTGACCTCCAGAATGGGGGTCGCCGTCGAGGGCATGAAGTCGAGCACCAGGGACTGCTCGTTGGCCAGCCCTGGGGCCTCGATCAGCAGGGCAGGGGGTTCCTCGCGGGTGGTCAGGCCGCGTAGTCGCAGCCTGATCTCGACAGGCGCTTCAAGCGCCTGTCCAGGCGCGAAATGCTCGGCATCCGAGGGGTAGACGCCGAAGCTCAGCCGGGTGTGGTAGGTGCTGCTCAGCGGGTTCCAGATGGCAGGTACCGGACTGGCCACGACGCTGAGACGAAGCCAGGTGGACGCCGTGGATGGCAGCGGCGCGATACCCAACCCCGGGGGCAGCACGACCTCGTCGGTCTCGGCCGTGTCGGGCAGGAAGAGCCCGCCCGGCAGCATCTGCCGCTCTTCCGTGGCCAGCCGGCGGGTCTCTACCGTGTCGCTCTTGACCACGAAGGGCTCGCGGGTGGGTACGCTCAGGCTGATGCGCCCCGGCTCCCGTTGCGGCGCTATCTCGGCGTCGATATCGCGACCGTCGAGATCCAGCACCCTCAGGCTGTCGACGCTCTGGTCCCAGTCGAAGGCCACCCGCTCGACGGCTTGGCGAGGCGGCGCTGTCTCGCCAGCGAGGGAAGGCGCTTGCGCCCAGGTCCAGGCCGAGGCCCCGGCGAGGCCGACGGCAGTGATGAGCGATGGCCAGAAGCGATGGGCGTGACGTTGCATGACGACTCCGCCAGTCAGATCGGGCAGAGCTTCAGTATAGAAGAGCCCCGGCGCCGGCGTGGTGCCCGGGGCCGATCAACGCTCGTCGTGCTGCGAGGGGGCGCCGCGCGTGGGCGTGGCGATGTCCTCGTCGGCCTCGTAGAGCGCCTCGAGCTCGCGGGCGGCATCCTGGACGGTCTGGATCTGCAGCTTTTCGTTGCCGAACACCTCGAGCTGGCGCAGCAGGGTGCGCTCATCGTGCTCGCGGAAGGTATCCACGGTGTGCTGGGCCTGATCCGCGGGCAGACCCAGCTCGATCAGCAGCTCGCGGGTCAGCTCCAGGCTGGCCGGCAGCATCTCGCGGATCAGCCGATGGATGCCGGCGCGCATCAGGCGGTGGGCGTGATTGCGATTGCGCGCGCGGGCGTAGAGCCGCAGGTGCGGGAACTGGCGCCGCACCCGCTCGGCGATGCGCAGCGAGGCCTCGATATCACCCACCGCGATCACCAGGATGCGCGCCTTGTCGGCCCCGGCGGCACGCAGCAGGTCGCTGCGCGAGGCGTCGCCGAAATACACCTTGTTGCCGTAGCGGCGCACGAAGTCGACCTGGTCGGCGTTGATGTCGAGTACGGTATAGGGAATCTTCAGGCCCTGCAGCACGCGGCCCATGATCTGGCCGAAGCGCCCGAAGCCGGCGATGATCACCCGCGGCGAGTCGTCGCGCGGGCTATCGTAGCCGGGGCGCGGCCTGGGGGCGTCGAAGCGCGGTCGAATCCAGCGCACATGCAGCAGAAACAGCAGCGGCGTGGTAGCCATCGACAGCGAGATCACCAGGATCAGCAACTGCACCAGCTCGGCGTCGAGCATTGCCGCGGCGGCCGCGGCGGTCAGCAGCACGAAGGCGAACTCACCGCCCTGGGAGAGCAGCACGCCGAGGCTGCTGGCCTCCTTCCAGGACGCGCCGTAGAGCCTTGCCGCGACCAGCACGCTGGCGCCCTTGAGCAGCAGCAGGCCCAGCGTCAGGCCGAGGATGGTCAGCGGCATCGCGGCGAGCAGGCCGATCTGCGCCATCATGCCCACCGCCATGAAGAACAGCCCCAGCAGCAGGCCGCGGTAAGGCTCGATATCGGCCTCGATGTTGTGGCGATACTCGGAGTCGGCGAGCAGCACGCCGGCGATGAAGGCGCCCAGCGCCATGGACAGCCCGGCCAGCTCCATCAGCAGGGCGGCGCCGATCACCACCAGCAGGGTGGTGCCGGCGAACACCTCGCGGCTGCCAGTGCCGGCGGCCATGCGGAACAGCGGCCGCAGCAGCAGGCGACCGCCGACGATCAGCACCGCGAAGGCGGCGATGGCCAATGCCACTTCGCGCAGCAGCGGGGCGGCACCGTCGGCCAGCAGCGCCCCCGCGGCGAGAATCGGAATCGCCGCCAGCACCGGAATCGCCGCCAGATCCTGGAACAGCAGCAGGGCGAAGGCGTTGCGGCCATGGCGGGTCTGCAGCTCCTTGCGCTCGCCGAGCAGCTGCAGCACCAGCGGCGTGGAGCACAGCCCCAGGCTGAATCCCACCACCAGCGCGGCGACGGGGGCCAGCCCCAGCCACCAGGCGCCTAGCGACAGTGCCAGGCTGGTCACCGCGACCTGCAGGCTGCCGAAACCGAATACCGCATGGCGCATCACCTTGAGGCGCGCCGGCTTGAGCTCCAGGCCGATCACGAACAGCAGCAGCACGATGCCTACCTGGGAAAACTGCAGTACGCCTTCGGCGTCGGGTACCAGCGCCAGCACCGAGGGACCGATCACCACCCCGGCGGCCAGGTAGCCGAGCACTTCGCCGAGGCCGAGGCGCTTGCACAGCGGCACGATCAGTACCGCGGCGGCGAGGAAGATCAGGGCGTTAAAGAGCAGGTCGGTGGCCAAGTGAGCATCCGTTCAGCGATCAGCGGGTAAGGCCGTCATGATAACGCGTCAAGGGCGCTGCCACAGGTCAAGATGCGGCGGCTGTGCAATCTGCGTCGACAAGGCTTACCATGCGGGGGGACGCCCGTTGAACTGCAAAGGAGAGTGCACCATGGGAATCGAAGTTGGCGGTCTGCTGGGCCTGATCTGGCTGATCATCGTGATATGGGCCGTGGTCAAGGTGGCCAAGAGCTCGGCGGGGCCGGTGGCCAAGCTGCTGTGGATCCTGATCCTGCTGTTCTTCCCGCTGATCGGATTGATCTTCTGGCTATTGCTGGGGCCCAAGGGCTAGCGATACATCGTTGCGCAAGGCCGACACAGCAAAAGGGCAAGCCAATGGCTTGCCCTTTTCGGTATGTGTCAGCGTGACGGTGACTTGTAGTGACCGGGGATCTTGACCCGCTCGCCGTTGGGAAGCTGGCGAACGTGGGTGGGAACGTAGACGCGTTCGATGATGCTCTTGCTCATGGCGACGACCCTCTGGGTAGCGAAGCACGGGGGCGGTGGCGCAAGGCGCCACACGCTAGGGAAGACATCTCCAGTCTGCGCCGGATGGACGGTGTCTTTCAATCCCCCTGTCGCGCTCAGTGCAGCGACGTCGCTTGGCGCTGAAAGCGTACCGGGGGGCGGTACTTGTCGCTCGGCGATACCTGGCGTGACGGCAGTACCCGCCAGCCCCGCTCGCTGGCCCAGTGCTTGAGGGCACGGAAATCGATCAGCGGGTTGGTAGCGCTGGTGTAGGGCGCGACGGCGGGGAAGGCCAGCGCGATATAGGTGTAGTAGGCGGTGGCGCTTTCCTGCTCGTGGGCCGCCAGGGCGCGGTCCAGCGCGTGTTGCCACTGTCGGGAAACGTCCTGCTCGATTGCCAGAGGTGAGCTCATGGCAGTGCCCTCCATTGGGGTGGTCGGCATCCGTTGGGCCTATCGCATGGCGGTAGGGGCAGCAGACGGTGGGTCAGCCAGTGGTTGGCGCAGCCTGCCGCTGGCATGAGGGCGGAGGTGCCATCCCCGCAGGCACGGCACCTCCGCTGTCGGGCTCAGTCCCAGCTCAGCGCGCCGCCCACCTGATACTCGGTGACGCGGGTCTCGAAGAAGTTCTTCTCCTTGCGCAGGTCGATGATCTCGCTCATCCACGGGAAGGGGTTCTTGGCGCCGGGGTACTGCTCCTTCAAGCCGATCTGGGCCAGGCGGCGGTTGCAGATGAAGTGCAGGTACTCCTCCATGATCGCCGCGTTCATGCCCAGCACGCCGCGGGGCATGGTGTCGCGGGCGTAGGCGATCTCCAGCTCGGTGCCCTCGATGATCATCTGGGTCACCTCGTCCTGGAACTCGGCGGTCCACAGGTGCGGGTTCTCGATCTTGATCTGGTTGATCATGTCGATGCCGAAGTTCAGGTGCATCGACTCGTCGCGCAGGATGTACTGGAACTGCTCGGCGACGCCGGTCATCTTGTTGCGCCGGCCCATGGAGAGGATCTGGCTGAAGCCGCAGTAGAAGAAGATGCCTTCGGTGACGCAGTAGAAGGCCACCAGGTTGCGCAGCAGCTCCTGGTCGGTCTCCGGGGTGCCGGTCTGGAAGTCGGGACGCGACAGCGACTGGGTGTGCTTGAGGCTCCAGGCCGACTTGGCGGCCACCGAGGGCACCTCGCGGTACATGTTGAAGACCGCGCCCTCATCCATGCTCAGCGACTCCACGCAGTACTGGTAGGCGTGGGTGTGGATGGCCTCCTCGAAGGCCTGGCGCAGCAGGTACTGGCGGCACTCGGGATTGGTGATCAGGCGATACAGGGCCAGCACCAGGTTGTTGGCGACCAGCGAGTCGGCGGTGGAGAAGTAGCCGAGGCTGCGCTCGACGATGCGCCGCTCGTCGGCGGTGAGGCCGTCCTGGCTCTTCCACAGCGCGATGTCGGCGTTCATGTTCACTTCCTGGGGCATCCAGTGGTTGGCGCTGCCGTCCAGGTACTTCTGCCACGCCCACTCGTACTTGAACGGCACCAGCTGGTTCAAGTCGGCGCGGGCGTTGATCATCTGCTTGTCGTCGACTTCGATGCGCGCCGCGCCCATCTCGAGCTCCTCGAGGCCGGCGGCCACGTCGAGCTCTTCAAGCGACTTGCGCGCCCGCGCCAGGCGCTCCTCGTCGGCGGTCTGGTAGCGGTTGCCGGTGCCGCCCTCGGGCGCCTCCTCGGCGCTCGGCGCCGGCGCGGGCTTGGCCGGTGCGGGCTTGGGGGCCGCGTACTGCGGGCTGGATTCAGCGACCGCGCTGTCGTCTTCGTGGAATTCGTCCCAGTTCAGCATCTGTCTCTCTCCCGGTCAGGTTCCGGCTAGATTCGGTGTTGACGAGAGGGAGGCCGATGCCCTCCCTCTTGCTTGGCGCTTACTGGCAGGCCTCGCAGCCCAGTTCGTCGATGTCCCCGGCCGAGGGGGCGCGTGAGCCGCTGCCGGCCTTGCCGGTGAGGAAGTCATCGACCCCGCGCGGCTCGGCGCTGCCTGCCGGCGTGGGAGCCGGCGTCGGGGCAGCGGACGGCGCGCCATTGCCCACCGCGTTGAGGTTGCCGCGCTCGACGGTGGACTTCTCCACCGAGGTGGCGCCGAGGGCACGCAGGTAGTAGGTGGTCTTGAGCCCCAGGTACCAGGCCATGCGGTAGGTCACGTCGAGCTTCTTGCCCGACACGCCCTTGATATAGAGGTTCAGCGACTGGGCCTGGTCGATCCACTTCTGGCGCCGCGAGGCGGCTTCCACCAGCCACTTGGGCTCGACCTCGAAGGCGGTGGCGTACTTGGCCTTGAGATCCTCGGGCACCCGCTCGATGGGCTGCACGCTGCCGTCGTAGTACTTGAGGTCGTTGATCATCACCTCGTCCCACAGCCCGCGCGCCTTGAGGTCGTTGACCATGTAGGCGTTGACCACGGTGAACTCGCCGGACAGGTTCGATTTCACGTAGAGGTTCTGGTAGGTGGGCTCGATCGACTGCGAGACGCCGCAGATGTTGGAGATCGTCGCGGTGGGGGCGATCGCCATCACGTTGGAGTTGCGCATGCCCTGGGTGGCGATCTTGCTACGGATGCTCGACCAGTCCTGGGTGGCGGAGGTGTCCACGGCGATGTACTTCTCGCCGCGCTCGACCTTGAGCCTGTCGATGGAGTCGATGGGCAGAATGCCCTGGCTCCACAGCGAGCCCTCGAAGCTCTGGTAGCGGCCGCGCTCGGCGGCCAGATCCGAAGAGGCCTCGATGGCGTGGTAGCTGACCAGCTCCATGGAGCGGTCGGCGAAGGCCACCGCCTCCGGGCTGGCATAGGCGATGCCGTGGGCGTAGAGGGCGTCCTGGAAGCCCATGATGCCGAGCCCCACCGGGCGGTGCTTCATGTTCGAGTTGCGTGCCTGGGGCACCGCGTAGTAGTTGATGTCGATGACGTTATCGAGCATGCGTACGGCGGTGCGTACAGTCCTCTTCAGCTTGGCGTCGTCGATCTGTCCGTCGACCACGTGCTGGGCCAGGTTCACCGAGCCCAGGTTGCACACCGCGATCTCCTCGGGGCTGGTGTTAAGGGTGATCTCGGTGCACAGGTTGGAGGAGTGCACCACCCCGGTGTGCTGCTGCGGGCTGCGCAGGTTGCAGGGATCCTTGAAGGTGATCCACGGGTGGCCGGTCTCGAACAGCATCGAGAGCATCTTGCGCCACAGGTCCTTGGCACGCACGCGCTTGAACAGCTTGAGCTGACCGGTGCGGGTCATCTCCTCGTACTCTTCGTAGCGCTGTTCGAAGGCGGCGCCGTAGAGGTCGTGGAGGTCCGGGCAGGTGGCCGGCGAGAACAGCGTCCACTCCTTGTCGTCGAAGACCCGCTTCATGAACAGATCCGGCACCCAGTTGGCGGTGTTCATGTCGTGGGTGCGGCGGCGGTCGTCGCCGGTGTTCTTACGCAGCTCGAGGAACTCCTCGATGTCGAGGTGCCACGACTCGAGGTAGGCGCACACCGCACCCTTGCGCTTGCCGCCCTGGTTGACCGCCACGGCGGTGTCGTTGACCACCTTGAGGAACGGCACCACGCCCTGGCTCTTGCCGTTGGTGCCCTTGATGTAGGAGCCCAGCGCGCGCACCGGTGTCCAGTCGTTGCCCAGGCCGCCGGCCCACTTGGAGAGCAGGGCGTTGTCGCGGATCGCGCTGTAGATGCTGTCCAGATCGTCGGGCACGGTGGTCAGGTAGCAGCTGGAGAGCTGGCTGCGCTGGGTGCCGGAGTTGAACAGGGTCGGGGTGGAGGCCATGTAGTCGAAGCTGGAGAGCAGCTCATAGAACTCGATGGCGCGCGCTTCGCGGTCGTCCTCGTTGAGCGCCAGGCCCATCGCCACGCGCATGAACATCACCTGGGGCAGCTCGTAGCGCACGTCGTCCTGGTGGATGAAGTAGCGGTCGTAGAGGGTCTGCAGGCCGAGATAGGTGAAGGCCATGTCGCGGCTGTGATCCAGCGCGTCGCCGAGGCGTTCGAGGTCGAACTCGGCGAGCCGCTCGTCGAGCTGCTCGAAGCCGATGCCGCGCTCGATATAGGCCTTGAAGGCCGGCTTGTAGAGCTCGGCCATCTCCTGGTAGGTGGCCTCTTCGGCGACGCCCAGGAACGACAGCGCCTCGCGGCGCAGGTTGTCCTGCAGCAGCCGCGCGGTGACGTAGGTGTAGTTGGGGTCCTTCTCGACCAGGGTGCGCGCGGTCATCATCAGCGCCTGGGAGACGCCGTCGACGGTCACACCGTCATAGAGGTTCTTCAGCGAATCCTCGACGATCTTGTTGGGGTCGACGTTGGTCAGCCCTTCGCAGGCGTCGAACACCAGGGTCTCGACGCGGCCCAGATCGAGCGGGCGGCGGCTGCCGTCGAGGGCGGTGACGTTGAGGGTCGGGTGCGGCTTCTCGATGTCGCCGCCGGCGGCGGCACGCGCCCGGGCGTGCTCCTCGCGGTAGAGGACGTAGGCGCGGGCGACCTTCTGCTCGCCGGCACGCATCAGCGCCAGCTCCACCTGGTCCTGAATGTCCTCGATGTGCAGGGTGCCGCCGTCGGGCATGCGGCGCAGGAAAGCCTCGCTGATCGCGGCCGAGGCCTGGGCCACGAAGTCGCGGACCCGCGACGAGGCGCCGGCGTTGTCGCCTTCCACGGCGATGAACGCCTTGGTCATCGCCACCGAGATCTTGCTGGCATCGAAAGAGACGACATCGCCGCCTCGCTTGATCACCCGCAGCTGGTTGGGGGCGGTCACGTTCACCGGCGTCTTGCCGGGAGTCAAAGTGGTATCCATGGCGCCGTGTCGTCCTAGCGGTGGTGGTTGGAAAGCAGCGCGTGGCGCGCCTCGCCGCCCTCGATCAGGCGGGCTGGTACGGGGCACCTGACGCAGTGTCGGTGCAATTTGACAGTGTTAGGCTGACTTGGTAAGAGCACACCATATTGTGTTCTTGCAGGTCACGAGCACAAGATAGTGTGCCGTATGGCATTCATCAAGTGGATAAGCTGTGCATATCTTGTGTCTCTCCTGGGTGTGAATCGAGGCCCTCTGGGAGACCGCATGGCAGAGCGTTTCTTGATCTGAGGCAACGGCAAAAAAGCCGTTTTGTGATAGACGCTCGCTGCAAATTCGGTTATTTCGGGTATCCTTGGGTATCATTCGCTAATAACAATGTGGCCCTGTAGTGACGTGGGTAAACCGGCGTTGCAGGATGTCGCAACGAGCGGCCTTAGTAGTGGCTGTAGTGGCCGCCTCCCAACAACGGACGGATATGACGGGATGGACCAACGCGTGGAGCGCAACGACCAGGATCATGTACTGATCATCGAGGATGATGAACGGCTCGCCGAGCTGACCCGGGACTACCTCGAGGCCAACGGCTTCCAGGTTACGGTCGAGGCCGACGGTGCGCGCGCCGTCGAGCGCATCGTCTCGCTGCAGCCGGATCTGGTGATTCTCGACCTTATGCTGCCGGGGGAAGACGGCCTGTCGATCTGCCGCCGGGCGCGCACCGACTATGCCGGGCCGATCCTGATGCTGACGGCGCGCACCGACGACATGGATCAGGTGCTGGGGCTGGAGATGGGTGCTGATGACTACGTGCCCAAGCCGGTTCAGCCGCGGGTGCTGCTGGCGCGGATGCGCGCCTTGATGCGCCGCACCGACAGCGGCGAAAGCAGCGGCGATGCGCGGCTGACCTTCAATAACCTGGTCGTCGACAGCGCCACCCGCGAGGCCTGGCTGGAGGGCGATCGCATCGACCTGACCAGCGCTGAGTTCGACCTGCTGTGGCTGCTCGCCAGCCACGCCGGGCGGGTGCTGACCCGAGAGGAAATCTTCAGCGAGCTGCGCGGCATCAAGTACGACGGCCAGGACCGCTCCATCGACGTGCGGGTGTCGCGTATCCGACCCAAGATCGGCGACGATCCCAACCATCCGCACCGCATCAAGACGGTGCGCAGCAAGGGCTATCTGTTCGTCAAGGACGGCTGATGCTGCGCTCGCTGTCGGGCAGCACCTTCCTACGCGTCTATGTGCTGCTGGCCCTGGCACTGGTGCTCGCCTTCGGGCTGGCGCTGGGCGGCTTCACGCTGGTCGATCAGGTGCGTCGCGAGCAGTATCGCGAGCAGCTCGCCGAAGCGCCGATGCGCCTGCTGGTCCGGCAACTGAGCGCCACGGCGCAGGATCAGCGCGGCCAGTGGCTGGTCCAGCGCGGCACCCAACTCGATATCGCACTGCATCTGCACGATGACGCCGAGAGTCGCGGTCTCGGCTATTTTCAGCGTGCCCGGCTCGACGCCGAGCGGGTGGTGATCGACACCCGGGGCGACACAGATTGGCGACTGTTCATGCGCCTGCCCGACGAGGCGGCGGTGCTCGAGGCGCGCCTCGATGGCATCAGCGAGGCGCAGCTGCGTGGGATGGCGGGCCTGCTCGGCGAGTGGCTGGCCGACCCGCTGCAGCGCCATCAGCGTGTCGCCGAACTCTCCAGTGCGGCACTTTCGCTCAGTCTCAACGATACCCCGCCGCGGCGACTCGATAGCGCTCAGCTGGCGCGGCTCGGCGCCGGCGAGGCGATCTTGCATCTGACCCCCGAGGCCTGGAGCCTGACGCTGTTCCTGCAGCTCGACAGCGGCGACGCACCGCAGTCACTGCAGTGGCTGCAGGTGGGCCCGATTCACGCCTTCGAGCCCATGCCGCTGTCGCTATCGCTGCTGCTGCTGATCCTGATGCTCGGCGTGCTGGCCGGCATCATCTACCTGATCGTGCGCGGCGTCGAGGCGCGCATGGCGCGGCTCGAACTGGCCGCTACGCGTATCGCCGGCGGCCACCTCGACACCCGGGTCAAGGTCGAGAGCAGCGACTTCCTGGGCCGGCTGGGGATGGCCTTCAACGGCATGGCCGCCCAGGTCCAGGCGCTGCTGCGTGCCCAGCAGGAGATGATCCGCGCGGTGTCCCACGAGCTGCGCACGCCGGTGGCCAGGATTCGCTTCGCGGTGCAGATGGTCGAGGACATGACCGACGACGACGCGGTGCGCCGCCAGCTGTCGGGCATCGACGGCGATATCGAGGAACTCGACGGCCTGATCGACGAGATCCTCACCTACGCGCGGCTGGGCAGTGACCAGGCCCACGGCGTCGAGCTAGCCACCGAACCGTTGGAGTGCCGGGCCATGGTGCGGCGCGTCATCGAGGCGCTGGCCGGCTTGCACGGGCACTTAACCCTCGAGCTGGCGCCGGGCGAGGAGTTGGAGATCGAGGCCGAGCCGCGCTACCTGCAGCGGGCCCTGCAGAACTTGGTGGCCAACGCCTGTCGGCACGCCGAGGGACGGGTGCTGATACAGCTGCATAGCGACGCGCGGGCGGTGCGCATCGACGTCGAGGACGACGGCCCCGGGGTGCCGGAGAAGGACCGCCAGGAGATCTTCAAACCCTTCGCGCGCCTCGACGACAGCCGCACCCGGCGCTCGGGCGGCTATGGCCTGGGCCTGTCCATCGTCCACAAGGTCATGGCCTGGCACGGCGGTAGCGTGATGGTCGACGACAGCCCCAGCTTGGGCGGGGCGCGCTTCAGCCTGCTGCTCCCCGGCGGGCAGTGAGCCTCAGGCCGGCTTGATCCCCTCGAGTACCGCAAACGACGTCTCCCGCGCGGTGCGCAGAAAATCCTCCATCCACGGTGCGTCGCGGGTCTCCTCGCGGATCGCCGCGAACAGCGTGCTCCACATGCCCCCCTCGCCGAGCGCCACGCCGCGCACGTAGTCGCGCTCGAGGTACTCGGTGAGCGCCCAGTTGGGCAGCGCGCAGACACCGCGGCCGCTGGCCACCAGCTGCATCATCATGATCGTCAGCTCGGCGGTGCGAATTTCGCGGGGCTCGACGCCGGCGGGGTCGAGGAACTGGCTGAACACGTCGAGACGAGCGTGCTCAACCGGGTAGGTGATCAGGGTCTCGTCGGCCAGGTCGTCTGGGGTGATCCAGGCGCGGCCGGCCAGGCGATGCTGCTTGGCCACCGCCAGCAGGCCCTGATAGCGGAACAGCGGCTCGTAGTGCACCCCGGTCAGCGGCTGGGGGTCGGCGGTGATCACCAGGTCGAGCTGTTCGCGGGCCAGTGCCGGCAGCGGATCGAAGTGGTGACCGCCGGGAATGTCGACCTCGACCTCCGGCCAGTGATCGCGGAAGTAATCGATGGTCGGCATCAGCCACTGAAAGCAGCTGTGGCACTCGATGGCCATGTGCAGGCGACCCTGCTCGTTGCCGGCCAGCCTGGCCAGGTCGCGTTCGGCCATGCGCACCTGGGGCAGGATCTGCTCGGCCAGGGCCAGCAGCCGCTGGCCGGCGCGGGTGAACTCCACCGGCCGGGTCTTGCGCAGGAACAGCGGGCTACCCAGCCGCTCCTCGAGATCCTTGAGTTGATGGGACAGCGCCGACTGGGTGAGGTGAACCCGCTCGGCGGCTTCCACCAGCGAGCCGGCGTCGCGCAGGGCGATCAGGGTGCGGAGATGGCGTAGCTCGAGCATAGTGAGTTTCTTTCAAGTTGATCATTAATTAATTTAGTTTGATTCACCTTTGGGTGCCAGCCAGACTGCTTCCACTGCGTATGGCGACGCCGCCATAAATCATATCGGTTTATCACCTCAAGGGTTAGCACATGGCACTGGCACACATTCTCGGCTACCCACGCATCGGCGCGAATCGTGAACTCAAGCGCGCCACCGAAGCGTACTGGAAAGGCGAACTGGACCGCGATGGTCTGGAACGCGCGGGGCGCGAACTGCGCGCCCGGCATTGGCAGGCGCAGCGCGCCGCGGGCCTCGACATGGTCACGGTGGGCGATTTCGCCTTCTACGACCAGGTGCTCGACGTCTCACTGCTGCTCGGCGCGGTGCCGCCGCGCTTTGGCGCCGAGCACGAGGTGGACGCTGGCGATATCGATCTCGACACCGCCTTTCGCATGGCCCGTGGCCGAGCCCCCAGCGGCGCGCCGGCGGCGGCCTGCGAGATGACCAAGTACTTCGACACCAACTACCACTACCTGGTCCCCGAGCTGCATGCCGGCCAGGATTTCCGTCTGGCCAGCCAGCGGCTGTTCGGCGAGGTCGACGAGGCCCTCGCCGCGGGTCACCCGGTCAAGGTCAGCCTGCTCGGCCCGCTCACCTGGCTATGGCTGGGCAAGGTCAAGGGTGACGACGGCCTCGACCGCCTGAGCCTGCTCGACGCGGTAGTGGCGGTCTACGCCGAGGTGCTGGCACGACTGGCAGAGCAGGGCGTCGAGTGGGTGCAGCTCGACGAGCCGGCGCTGGTCCAGGACCTGCCCCGCGACTGGCAGCAGGCCTTCGAGTCGGCCTATAGCCGGCTCTCCCGTGCGCCGGTCAAGGTGCTGCTGGCGACCTACTTCGGCGCTCTGGGCGACAACCTCAAGCTGGCCACCGGCCTGGCCGTCGACGGCCTGCATATCGACGCGGTACGCGCCCCCGAGCAGCTCACCGCGGTGATCGACAACCTGCCGGGCTACAAGGTGCTGTCGCTGGGCGCCATCGACGGCCGCAACATCTGGCGCGCCGACCTGGCGGTACTGCGCGAACGGCTGGTGGATGCGCGCATGCGCCTCGGCGAACGGCTGTGGATCGCGCCGAGCTGCTCGCTGCTGCATGTGCCGGTGGACCTCGAGGCCGAGAGCGAGCTCGACACCGAGCTCAAGAGCTGGCTGGCCTTCGCCCGTCAGAAGCTCGATGAGACGGTGACCCTGGCACGCTTGCTGGACAACCGCGCCACGCCGGACGACCGCGCCCGCCTCGAGTCGGCCACCGCGGCACTCGATGCGCGGCGCGCCTCGACGCGTATCCATCGCCCGGCGGTAGCCGAGCGCCTGGCGGCGGTCAGCGGCGCCGACGCCGAGCGCGCCAGCCCCTATCCGGAGCGGGCGCGGGCCCAGCGCCGCGCCTTCGATCTGCCGCTGTTTCCGACCACCACCATCGGCTCCTTCCCGCAGACCGCCGAGATCCGCGCCGCGCGGCGCGCGTTCAAGGCCGGCGAGCTTAGCCAGGCCGACTACACGGCGCGGATGCAGCAGGAGATCGCCCATGCGGTGGCGCGCCAAGAGGCGCTGGGCATCGACGTGCCGGTGCACGGCGAGCCCGAGCGCAACGACATGGTCGAGTATTTTGGCGAGCAGCTCGACGGCTTCGCCTTCACCCGCTTCGGCTGGGTGCAGAGCTACGGCTCGCGCTGCGTCAAGCCGCCGGTGATCGTCGGCGACGTGGCGCGCCCCCGGGCGATGACGGTGGCCTGGAGCGAATACGCCCAGTCGCTCACCGACAAGCCGATGAAGGGCATGCTCACCGGCCCGGTGACCATCCTGCAGTGGTCCTTCGTGCGCGACGACCAGCCGCGTGAGACCACCTGCCGGCAGATCGCCCTGGCGCTGCGCGATGAGGTCGCCGACCTCGAGGCCGCCGGCATTCGCATCATCCAGATCGACGAGCCGGCGCTGCGCGAGGGCCTGCCGCTGCGCCAGGCCGAATGGCAGGGCTATCTCGACTGGGCGGTGGCCTGCTTCAAGCTGTCGGCGGCGGTGGCCGAGGACAGCACCCAGATCCACACCCATATGTGCTACTCGGAGTTCAACGACATCATCGCCTCCATCGCCGCGCTGGATGCCGATGTGATCACCATCGAGACCTCGCGCTCGGACATGGAGCTGCTCGACGCCTTTCAGGACTTCGCCTATCCCAACGAGATCGGCCCTGGCGTCTACGACATCCACTCGCCGAACACTCCCGAGGTGGCCTGGATGGTGCAGCTGATGGACAAGGCGCTGGACAAGATTCCCGCCGAGCGGCTGTGGGTCAACCCCGACTGCGGCCTCAAGACCCGCGGCTGGGCTGAGGTAGAGCCGGCGCTAGCCAATATGGTCGAGGCGGCCCGCGAGCTGCGCCGCAAGCACGGTTGATGCTGCGCTGAGGGTGACGGCCAGGCGCCGGGGCGAATCGCCCCGGCGCCTGGTATGCTGGGTGCCCAACCAGGCGAGGTTGGTCTTGCAAGGAGCCCAGTGATGACCCTTTCCCCCCTCTTTCTGCGCACCGCCGGTGTGGCGTGCGGTGCGCTGTGGCTGGCCGGTTGCGCTGCCCCCCAGAGCAGCGACGAACCGCCGCCGGTGGTCGACAGCACCGGTGCCACGGCGGTGGCCGACGAGCGTCCGGCGGGCGAGGTGGCGGCCAGCGAGCCGGCGCCGCTGCTGCCGTCGCTGTTCTTCCCCGGCAGCGCCGAGCAGTTCGTCGGCTGGCACTGCCAGCCGGCCCAGGACCTGGTCTCGGCGTACGCCGACGATGAGCTGCGGCTATGGTCGCGGCAGGGCGCCTACCGCTTGGCCCCGGCGGTGGTGGCCAGCGGTGCGCGCTTCACGGTCGACGACATCAGCTTCTGGAACCGTGGCGACGAGGCGCTGGTGGAGAGCGACAACGGCCGCCTCGACTGCCAGCAGGACCTGTCGCGCTCCGCCATGACCCGCGCCGACCGTCCCGGAGTGATGTTCCACGGCCGCGGCAACGAGCCAGGCTGGATCGTCAGCCTCGACCACGACGCGCCGCGCCTGTCGCTGCTGCTCGACTACGGTGAGCGCGAGATGAGGCTGCCCTACCGGGTCACCGTGATGGACAATGCCAACGGCCGGGTGCGGCTGGTCAGCGGCGCCGCCGAGCAGCCTTTCCTGCTGGAGCTGGAGGCCAGGGCCTGCTTCGACGACATGAAGGGCGACCCCTTCCCGGTGCGCGTCACGCTGACCCTCGACGGGCAGACGTATAGGGGCTGTGGGCAGGGCATCGCCCCCTGAGGAGAGTCAGCAGGAGACCTCTTCATGCCAGCGCTCGTCGACCAGCTCGCCGAGGCACAGCGGCGCCTCGGGGTCGAGGATGCGCTGGCCGAGCAGCGCCAGCGCCTCGCCGTTGGCGCGGGGCGGCGTTTCGCGCTGCTCGCTGGCCAGCGGATGCCACTGGCCGGCGTCGAGGTCGGCCTCGAGCAGCGTGAAGGTGAAGGGGTGAAAGCCCGGAAAGCCCAGCCGCAGGTCGGTGGCGGTGAGGATCGGGAGGTCGTCGACCAGCTCCACGTCGTAGCGCAGGTAGGGGCCGGCAAACCAGTCGAGGCGTGCGCCATTGGCACTGGCCAGCGCCGCCGGCTCCCACTGGGCACCCCGCGAGAAGCGCTCGAACTCGATGGGCGTGCGGCCGTCGAAGACGCTGACCAGCGCTTCGTGCTGGTCGTCGCCGTCGATCACCGTGACTCGCCACAGCAGGGTATTGAACGGCGTCGGCTGCACCAGCCGCGGGGCGTCGGCAAGACCACGTTCGGCAAGCTCGGGCCCGAGACGATACTCCACCAGGCTCTTGGCGCCGAAGGCGAGCACCAGATACAGGCTCGACAGTGCCAGCCCCCAGGCCGGTGCCCGGCGGCCATTGCCGCTGACCAGGGCGAGCACGATACCGACCAGCAGCGGCAGGGTGTAGAGCGGATCGATGATGAACACGATCGGCCAGGCGCTGGGCCGCACGTCCAGCGGCCACCACAGCTGAGTGCCGTAGGTGGTCAGCGCATCGAGCAGCGGATGGGTGGTCAGGCACAGTACGAAAAACAGCCACCAGTGGCGTAGTGGAATGTCCCGCGCCGGGGCAAAGCGTGCGGCGAGCAGCGCCAGTAGCGTGCCCAGGCCGGTGAGCACGAATAGCGAATGACTGAAACCGCGGTGCTCGGTGTAGTTGGCCACGGCGTCGCCGTAGTCGAGCATCACGTCCAGGTCCGGCAACGTGCCCAGCGCTGCGCCGATCAGCACTGCCTTGCGTCCCAGCCGGCGGCCGAGCACGGCGCCGCCAACGGCGGCACCCAGCGCCGCCTGTGTAATCGAATCCATACCGCTCCCGTTATCCCGATGCGCCGCCGTGGCGTGAATGATCCGCTGTTATGAGTGGCGATCCGCGACAGGGTTCCCGGCCGTCGCCCACGGCGGTCGGGCCGCCAGGATACGCGCCTGGACCGGGCAGTCGTCGCGGTGGGCGCCGGGCAGGTAGCCGCTGCTCATCAGGAACTCGTTGACGATCTCCGGGCCGGTAAAGCGGAAGGTGCGCTTGAACAGCTTGACCCAGTCGGCGTGGGGCAGCGGGTGATGGTGGTCGAGCCAGGCCTTGAAGCTGCCGTGCTCGGCCTGCAGGTTCTGCACCACCTGCGCATTGTGGATCGCGGCGTCGACCTTGAGGCGGTTGCGAATGATCCCGGCATCACTCAGCAGGCGCGTGCGTTCGTGTTCACCGTAGGCGGCCACCCGGGCAATATCGAAACCCTCGAAGGCGGCCTGGAAGGCGTTGCGCTTCTTGAGCACGGTGAGCCAGGAGAGCCCGGCCTGGTTGATCTCCAGCACCAGTCGCTCGAACAGGGTGTCATCGTCGACGACCGGGAAACCATATTCGTGGTCGTGATAGGGGCCATGGAATTCATGGCCCGGGGCTTGGTCACAGTAGGCGGACATGCTGGTGTATCCTGAATGTCTGTGGTCGTTATCGTTAGCATCGAGGAGTCGCCATGTCGAGCCTGTTTCCTACTGCCGCCCGCCGCCTGGTTGGCATCGGCCTGTTGAGTGCCTTCTCCACCGCGGCCTGGGCAGGCCCCCTGGTGGAGATGTGGAAAGACCCCAACTGCGGCTGCTGCACCGCCTGGGCCGAGCACCTCGAGGCGGCCGGTTTCGAGGTCGAGATGCATGACACCCGCGAGATGCGCGACGTCAAGATCGAGCACGGCGTGCCCCAGGAGATGGCCTCCTGCCACACCGCGGTGGTCGAGGGGTACGTCATCGAGGGCCACGTGCCGGCGCAGGATATCCAGCGCCTGCTCGAGGAGTCGCCGGAGGTCGCCGGACTGGCGGTGCCCGGCATGCCCCACGGCTCGCCGGGCATGGAGACCGGCCGCGTCGACGACTATGCGGTGCTGGCCTTCGGCGGGCAGCACGAGGCGCCGCAGATCTTCCAGGAATACATCCACGACTAGCGCCGTTTCTCATCAGCCAAGGAGGCAACCCATGCAATATCTGCACACCATGGTGCGCGTCAGCGACCTCGACGCCTCGCTGCACTTCTACTGCGACCTGCTGGGCCTCAAGGAGGTGCGCCGCAAGGAGAACGACAAGGGCCGCTTCACCCTGGTCTTCCTCGCCGCACCCGAGGACGAGGCACGCAGTGCCGAGCTCAAGGCGCCGGAGCTGGAACTGACCTACAACTGGGACCCTGAGGAGTACACCGGCGGGCGCAACTTCGGTCACCTGGCCTACCGCGTCGACGATATCTATGCGCTCTGCCAGCACCTGCAGGACAGCGGCGTGACCATCAATCGCCCGCCGCGAGACGGCCATATGGCGTTCGTCAAATCGCCGGACGGCATCTCGGTGGAGCTGCTGCAGAAGGGCGACGCCCTTGAGCCCCGCGAGCCCTGGGCTTCGATGGAGAATACCGGCAGCTGGTAGAAGGCGCCGACCTACTCAGTCCGGCCGGTAGGCGGTGCGCCCGCTGCCCAGGAACATGATGGCGGCGGCGCCGAACAGGAACAGACCCTGCAGCTCCAGCGCCCAGGCGCCGTTGGCCTGGAAATCGAGCAGCTCGTGGCGATGCACCAGGAAGATTGCCACCAGCATGTTGCACGTCATCAGCAGGCCGGCGAGGCGTGCCTGCAGGCCGATGATCGCCATCAGCGGGGCGACGATCTCGCCGATCAGCACGCCGTAGGCGAGAAAGCTCGGCAGCCCCTGGGCGCTGAGGGCGTTGCCGATCCAGGTCAGGCTGCCGGGGTTGGTGAGCTTGGCGATGCCGTGCAGCAGCATCAGGCCGCCCACCGAGAGGCGCAGGAGCAGTTTTCCCAGATCGTCGTTGTGCAGCGCGTGAAGCATGGTCTCTCCGTGAGCAGTGTCGTCCAGACTCCATGATACAGGCTGGGCTGGCCAAGCGGAGAGCCTTGCGGCACTCTTGTCGCCGGAGTCATTCACCGAGGAACGACGATGCGCAAGACATGGATTCCCGCGCTGCTGGCGATGGCGGTTATGGCAGGCTGTGCCCGCTCCCCTGCGCCGGACCCCGAGCGAGCCCCTGAGCCCGATACCCGCGCCGAGCAGTCACCGATGGTCGGCGAGCGTTGGCAGCTGATCCTGCTGGGCACCGCCGAGCGCTGGTCCGGCGAGCAACGCCCCTATATCGAGGTCGAGCGCGCCAATGGCGAGCTACGCCTGAGTGGCAGCAACGGCTGCAACCAGCTCAGCGGGCGGGTGCAGTTCGATGATGGCAACCGCATCCGCGTCAGCGACCTGGCCTCGACCCGCCGGGCCTGCCCCGATATGGCCGACGCCCAGCGCGTCGAGGATATGCTGGAAAACGCCTACCGCTACCTGATCGACCATGACCGCCTGGTTTTCTTCGGCAGCGACAGTCGCGTGCTGGGGGGCTTTCAGCGCCGCTGAATCGTAGTCTCAACACCGCTCGAACTGATCCGTCGACAGGCCTGCGAGGAGGCGCTGTAAACCCTTCCTTGGGCGCTACCTACGCCCTGCTTCGCTCTCGCATCCTGCTCCGCTTGCAGGACCGGGGCTGGCCATCCATGGCCAGCCCGTTAGGAGCAGTGCTCCTAACCCATGGCGTAGAACCTCCTCTTCGGCCTGTCCCCGGCGTTCTTCGCTGAGGAGCAATTGCGATAGCGCTACGTTGTTCAGGCGTTGATGGCTAGAGCAGCCGGGTCTTGACCGCTACCATGCCGCGGGTGATGCCGCGGGCCGTGGCCGGTGCCACGGGGGTGCACAGCACCCAGGGCAGGGTGACCAGGCAGATCGCCAGCGCGCCGATGAAGATGTCGCTGAACCAGTGGGCACCGCCGAGTATCCTCGGAAAGCTCAGCACGATGGCCATCAGCGCGCTGGCCAGGCCAACCGTGCGGCCGGAGAAGCGCCACAGGAAGGCGGTGAACAGCATCAACATCATGCCGTGATCGCCGGGAAAGCTGGTGGTCGAGACGTCCTTGGTGTCGAAGCCGACCATCTGGGTGATCAGGTTGACGTCGTCGTAGACCAGCGTCGGGCTGTAGCGCTCCCAGGGGATGGCGTAGCGTACCGCCTGGCTGAGGATGCCGGCGGTGAGCAGCATGGTGATACCGATCCCGCCCCAGCGCAGCAGCCGATGCTCGAGCAGCGGGTCGCGGCGGATTGCCCAGAGGTAGAGGCCCAGCAGGATCAGGAAGCTGACCACATCGAACAGCCGGTTGTTGACCGCGGCGACGAAGGTTACCCACAGCATGTTGTCGTCATGCAGCCAGGCGTTGGTGACGAAGAACACCGCGTCGTCGAGCTCTTCCCAGATCAGCAGATTGGGCGACCACCAGCTGAGCACCAGGGCGATGCCGAGCAGGTTGTAGAAGAGAATACGCAGGGGATGAAAGGAGGAGGGCGGCTGGGTCATGAAAACGTCACGCTGCTGTAAGATTTGCGCCATTCTAGCAGCCGAGCCGGTGAATGTGATGAGGCCCCGCGTTGCGGGACCTCATCCTCTGCCACGTGATGCCGTGCTGAACGGCTGTCAGGTCGGCAGCAGCCTGGCCTCGCCGAGGGCGTCACGGATGGCATCCAGCGATTCCGGATTGCTCAGCGCGCTGCGGTTCTCGGCCTTGGCGTCGCCCTGCAGCATGCGCGCCACCGCCAGCTCGACCTTCTTGCCGCTGCGGGTGTAGGGCACCGCGGGTACCGCGACGATATGCGCCGGCACATGGCGCGGGCTGGCGTGCTGGCGGATGCGCTGGCGCAGCTGCTTGAGCAGCGCCTCGTCGAGGGTCTGACCGGGAGCCAGGGTCACCAGCAGCACCACTTCCACATCGCCGTCGACGGGGCGGCCCACCACCAGGCTGTCGGCCACGGCCTCCACGGTCTCCACCTGGCGGTAGATCTCGGCGGTGCCGATGCGCACGCCGCCGGGGTTCAGGGTGGCATCGGAGCGGCCGTAGATCACCGCGCCGCCCTCGGGGGTGAAGCGCACGAAGTCGCCGTGGGCCCAGACCCCCGGGAAGCTGGCGAAGTAGGCGTCGTGGTAGCGCTGGCCATCCGGGTCGTCCCAGAAGCTGACCGGCATCGACGGCAGCGGCTGGCGACACACCAGCTCGCCGCGGGCGTTATCGAGGGCCTCGCCGTCAGGGGAGTAGGCCACCGCGTCGACGCCCAGGAAGCGGCACTGGATCTCGCCGCGGCGCACCGGCAGCAGCGGGCTGCTGCCGACGAAGCAGCCGCAGATATCGGTGCCGCCGGCGATCGAGCCGAGCAGCAGGTCGCCGGAGACATCGCCGTAGACCCAGTCGTAGTCTTCCGGCAGCAGCGGCGAGCCGGTGGAGAAGATTACCCGCAGCGCGCCGAGGTCATGATCGCGGCCCGGGCTCAGCTGCTGCTTGCGGCACTCGGCGAGGAAGCGCGCGCTGGTGCCGAAGTGGGTCAGGCGTTCGGCGGCGGCGGTGCGCCACATCAGGTCCATGTCCGGATAACCCGGCGAGCCGTCGTAGGTCACCAGGGTGGCGCCGGCGAGCAGCCCAGAGGCCTGCCAGTTCCACATCATCCAGCCGCAGGTGGTGAAGTAGAGCAGGCGGTCGCCGGGGCCCAGGTCGCCGTGCAGCATCAGCTCCTTGGCGTGGTTGAGCAGGATGCCGCCGGCGCCATGGACGATGCACTTGGGCTTGCCGGTGGTGCCCGAGGAGTAAAGGATATAGAGCGGATGGTCGGCGGGCAGCGGGGTAAACGACGGCGCGCTGCCGCGGTGGCGGGCCAGCGCCGCGTCCCAGGCGCTGAAGCGCTCGCCCGGCGGCAGGCCGGTGCCGGGCAGCTGGTCGACCACGATCACCTGGCGCACGCTGGGCAGGCGTTCGGCGAGCTGGCTGATCTGCTCGAGGCGTGGGAAGGTCTTGCCGCCGTAGCCGTAGCCGTTGACCGCCACCAGCAGCGCCGGCTCGATCTGGCCGAAGCGGTCGACGGTGGCCTCGACGCCGAAGTCCGGCGAGGCCGACGACCACACCGCACCGAGGCTCGCCGCGCCGAGCATGGCCACCAGCGCCTCGTAGCCGTTGGCCACCAGGCCGGCGACACGCTCGCCGACCTGCACGCCGTGCTCGCGCAGCACGCCCTCGAAGGCGCCCACGTCGTCGTAGAGCTCGGCGAAGGTGACCCGCCGCGTGTCGCGGCATTCGGCCATGGCCACCACCGCTTCCTGCTCGGCGCGTTCGCCGCGGGCGTGACGCAGCAGGTTGGCGGCGACGTTGAGCCGCGCACCCGGCAGCCACTCGGCGCCGGGCATCTCGCGGCGGCCGAGCATCGCCGTGGGGGGTGTTTCGGCCTCGAGGCCGCAGAACTCCCATACCGAGCGCCAGAAGGCCTCGAGGTCGGCGATCGACCAGGCGTGCAGCGCCTGATAGTCGGCGAAATCGCCGTAGCCGGCCTTGGCCAGCCAGCGCAGGTAGTGGGCCATCTGGCTCTGCTCATACTGCGCCGGGCCGGGCTCCCAGAGGATCTCTGCCGTGTCCATGTGCGGGGTCTCTCCTGCTGTCATTGCATATACCAGCCGTGGCTGACCACCACCGACTGACCGGTCAGCGCCGCCGTGGGGAAGGCCGCCAGGTTGACCGCCACCTCGCTGATATCTTCCAGGGTAGTGAATTCCTGATCGACGGTGTCCTTGAGCATCACGTCGCGGATCACCTCCTCCTCGCTGATACCCAGCTCGCGGGCCTGCTCGGGGATCTGCTTCTCCACCAGCGGGGTGCGCACGAAGCCGGGGCAGATCACATTGGCGCTGACGCCGTGGGCGGCACCCTCCTTGGCCACCGCGCGGCACAGCCCGAGCAGGCCGTGCTTGGCGGCGACATAGGGCGCCTTGAGCGGTGAGGCCAGCTTGCTGTGCACCGAGCCGATGTAGAGGATGCAGCCGCCACCCTGCTGCTGGTACATCTGGCGCAGGCTGGCGCGGGTGGTCAGGAAGGCGCCGTCGAGGTGCACGCTGGTGACCTTGCGCCAGTTGGCGAAGCTCAGCTTGTCCAGCGCTTCGATGTGCTGAATGCCGGCGTTGGCGACCGCCACGTCGATGCGGCCCCAGGCGTCCACCACCCTGGCGAAGCCGGCATCCATGGCGGCTTCGTCGGTGACGTCGATGGCCACCGCCATCGCCTCGCCGCCGGCATCGCGGATACCGGCAGCAGCGCGCTCGGCGGCGTCCAGGTCGAGGTCGCTGATGGCAACCTTGGCGCCCTCGCGGGCGAAGCCCTGGGCAATCGCCAGGCCGATACCACCGGCGGCGCCGGTGATCAGGGCAATCTTGTCAGTCATGCGCATGCGGTTGTCTCCACAGAGGGGGAAGGGCGGTCAGCGACCGCCGTAGACTTCACCAGGTAGCCAGGTGGCCAGCCCCGAGAACCAGAACACCAGCAGCAGCCCGAGCAACTGGATGGCGACGAAGGGCGCCACGCCGATGTAGATGTCGCGGGTGGTCACGCCCGGTGGGCAGACGCCCTTGATATAGAACAGCGCGAAACCCACCGGCGGCGTCAGGAACGAGGTCTGCAGGCAGATCGCGAAGAGGATCGCGAACCATACCGGATCGACGCCTAGGCTGAATACCACCGGTGCCACCAGTGGCAGGATGATCAGGGTGATCTCCACCCAGTCGAGGAAGAAGCCGAGCAGGAACACCACCGCCAGCACCGTCAGCACGATGCCGGTCTCGCCGAACGGCAGGCCGGTGAGTGCGAGGCGCACCACGTCGTCGCCGCCCAGCCCGCGCAGCACCGCGGCGAAGATCGTCGCGCCGATGAAGATCGCGAAGATGAAGGCGGTGGTGCGGCTGGTCTGGTAGAGCGCCTTGCGCAGTGCGGTCAGGGTCAGGCGGCGGTTGAGCAGGGCCAGCAGCATGGCGCCCAGCGCGCCTACTGCCGAGGCCTCGGTGGTGGTGGCGAAGCCGGTGAAGATCGAGCCCAGCACTGCCAGGATCAGCGCCATCGGCGGCAGTACCGCCCAGAACACCTGCACGAAGGCGCGGGCGTTCAGCGGCTCGCGATCCTTGGGCGCCGGGGCCAGGTCTTTCTTGATATAGGCGGCGATGACGATATAGGCGATGTACATCAGACCCAGCATGATGCCGGGCACCAGCGCGCCCATGAACAGCCGGCCCACCGAGGCCTCAGAGGTGCCCAGGCGGTCGGCCATCAGCACCAGCATGATGCTCGGCGGCACCAGGATGCCCAGGGTGCCTACCGAGCAGGCGGTACCCACCGCCAGCGACTTGTTGTACTGGGCGCGCATCATCGGCCCCAGCGACAGCATGCCGAGCAGCACCACCGAGGCGCCGACGATGCCGGTGGAGGCGGCCAGCAGCACGCCGACGATCACCACGGTGACGGCATAGCCGCCGCGCAGGCCGCCGAGCACCTTGACCAGCGAGTTCATCAGTCGCTCGGCGATGCCCGAGCGGTCGAGCATGATGCCCATGAAGATGAATAGCGGCAGCGCCACCATCAGCTCATTGGCGACGATGCCGTAGATGCGTCGGTCGAGCACGCCGATGGTGCCGCCCCAGCTGAACCACAGGTCGGCGTCGAAGAACTCCACCAGCACATGGCCGAGCACGGCGAAGGCGAAGCCGATGCCGGCCAGCGCCCAGGCCACCGGGAAGCCCAGCAGCAGCAGGCTCATGAAGCTGGCGAACATCGCCAGTACGAGAATTTCTTCCAATCCCATGATCAACCTCGTGATTCAGTCAGAAGGGCGCTGGTTGCGCTCGGCGGGGCTCAGGAAGCGCCGCGGATAGCCGAACAGTAGCGTGCTGCAGCGCAGCGCGCGGGACACGATAGCGATGGCCACTAGACTCAGGCCGATGGGGATCACGGTCTTGATGATGAAGCGATAGGGCAGGCCGCTGGGGGCCTGGGAGCGCTCGCCGCGTGTAAACGAGCGATAGCCGTACTGGTAGAGCTCGACCAGCACGATATAAAGAATGGGTAGTAGCAGGATCACGATGGCCAGCAGTTCGATCCACGCCTGGGTGCGCAGCGTAAACTTCTCGCGGATCACATCGACCCGGACATGGTCGTTGGTGACCACGGCGTAGGCCAGTGTCAGGACCATGGCGGCGCCGAAGAAGTGCCAGGACAGCTCCTCCAGGGCGATCGAACCGCGGCCGAGGATAAAACGATTGACCACATTGGTCAGCACCACCGCCAGGGTCGCCAGCCATAGCCAGGAGGCGGCCTTGCCCAGCTGCAGTATGACACTGTCGAGCAGGTGGCTGATGCGGTTGGTGGGCAGGTCGAGGCTGGCGTGTTCGCCGTCGCCCGACCCTTGTTCACGAACGCTCATCGGGTCACTCCGTGGCGATAGGGGCATGCACGAACCACCGGTCGCAAGCGACCGGTGGCGGTATCACAGGCGTGAATCAGTCGTTGCTACCGATCTCTTCCGGCGCGTAGTAGGAGCGCGGCAGATGGCCCTTGACGTGCCAGTTGCCGTGCAGACGCATGAAGTCCTGCTGGCTCTCGAGCACGCGGCCGAACATTTCGTCCTCGGCAGCGATCTCGTCCTGCACCTCATTGGTCACGCGGCGCAGCTCATGGAGGATGTCATCCGACAGCACCTGGGCGTTGACGCCTTCATCCTCGAAGTCTTGCAGTGCCTTGGGGTTCTCCATCTCGCTTTCCGAGTAGCCGTACAGGGTGGCGGCGCGGCAGCCCATGTCGATCTGCGCGCGGGTCTGCGGCTCGAGGGACTCCCAGCTGTCCTTGTTGACCAGCAGGTGGGCGGTGGTGAAGGTCTGGTGCCAGCCCGGCAGCACGTAGTTCTGGACGATCTCCTGCATGCCCAGGATACGGTCTACGGCGGGTGCCGAGAACTCCATGGCGTCGATGGTGCCGCGCTCCATGGCCTGGTAGAGCTCGCCGCCCGGGATCATGGTCACCGAGGCGCCGAGACGCTCCATCACCTGGCCGCCGATGCCGGCAAAACGGATGCGCAGGCCGTCGATCTGGTCGAGATCTTCGAGGGGCTCGGCGAACCAGCCGGCAGCCTCGGGGCCGATCATGCTGCACAGCAGCGGGTGTACGTCGTAGTCGGCGTAGATCTCCTCGAGCAGCTCGCGGCCGCCGCCGAAGTAGTGCCATGCCAGGTAGGCCGGGGGCTCCATGCCGAACGGCGCGCCGGCGAACAGCGGCAGCGACGGAATGCTGCCCTGGTCGTAGCCGACCCAGGTAAAGCCGGCGTCGTAGCGGCCTTCGGATACTGCATCGAGGATCTCGAACGGCGGGATCAGTTCACCCGGCTCGTAGTAGCGCAGGTTGATGTTGCCACCCGAAACCTCATCGAGGGATTCGCTGAGGTAGCGCACCGGCGTGCTCAGGCCGACCAGATGCGAGGGGAAGGCGATCGGCACCTGCCAGCGCACGCGTTCCTGGGCCTGGGCGCTGCTCAGGCCGGCGCCCACCAGCACGGCAGCGGTAGTGACGCCGAGCGCGATGGGACGGACTAGCGAAGTGAGAGGGCGATTGAACGACATGATAGCTCCTGATGGTCATCGTTATTCTTGGTCAACAACGCCGCAGGGCGATGCTTGCCGAGAGTAATGCAGAGTTCATGCCAACAATCGGGAACAGCGAGTAAACAAGGAGTTACGGGATTTCGTCAGTCGTGCGTCGGGCGAATATGTCCGTCAAAACAGACGATATTTGTCTTTGGTAGTAGGTAATATGTCCGTAACTCCGATCACATGTCCGAATTATCGGACACGTCGGACATATCGGCCAGGCGGCCGAGCTTCTCATAGAGCACCGAGCGGGGGATGCCGAGCAGCCGCGCGGCCTGGGCCTTGTTGCCGCCGCTGGCGGTGAGGGCGTTATGGATGGCGCTGCGCTCGGCGTCGCGTACCGCTTCCTGCAGCGGGCGCACCGGGGCGCTCGGCACGCCGGGCTGGCGCCCGCGCCGTGCCGGCGCCGGCAGTGCTGTCAGCAGCTGCGGCACGTCGATGACGCTGCACTCCTCGTTGAGCGCCAGGGTCTGCTCCAGGGTGTTGCGCAGCTCGCGGATATTGCCCGGCCAGTCGTGCTGGCGCAGCACGTTGATCGCCTCGGCGGTAATTTCGGCGCGCGGCTCGCCGCTCTCGGCGGCCAGCTTTTCGAGGATGGTGTCGCACAGGATGCCCAGGTCCACCAGCCGCTCGCGCAGGGTCGGCACGCGGATGCTGAGCACGTTGAGGCGATAGTAGAGGTCGGCGCGGAAGCTGCCGTCGGCGACCATCTCCTCGAGGTTGCGGCTGGTCGCGGCGATCACCCGCACGTCTACCGGCGCCACTTCGTTGGAGCCCAGCGGCTCCACCTCGCCCTCCTGCAGCGCGCGCAGCAGCTTGGCCTGCAGGTGCCCCGGCATGTCGCCGACTTCATCGAGGAACAGGGTGCCGCCGTCGGCGAGCTGGAACTTGCCCTGGCGCTGGCGCTTGTCGGCGCCGGTGTAGGCCCCCGGGGCCACGCCGAAGAACTCGGCCTCGAGCAGGTTGTCGGGGATGGCGGCAACGTTGACCGCCACGAAAGGGCGCTCGGCGCGGGGCGAGCTGGCGTGGACGGCCTGGGCCAGCACCTCCTTGCCGGTGCCGGTCTCGCCGAGCAGCAGCACCGGGGTATTGCGCGCAGCGGCCAGGCGCGCGCGGCGCTTGACCTCGAGCACCGCCGCGCTGGCGCCCACGAAGTCGGCCATCTCGTAGCGCGCACCGCGCTTGGCCAGGGCGCGCTTGGCGGCGGCCAGGTCGCTCTGCAGGCGACGATACTTGCTGACCAGCGGCGTCAGCGGCTGCAGGTCGTCATACAGCACGAAGGCCACCGCGCCCTGCACCTGGGTTCCGGCATCGTTGAACACCGGCAGGCGCATCACCACCAGCTGCTGGCCGCGATACTCCATGATATCCAGCAGCAGCGGCCGCCCCGAGCGAACCACTTCGGGCATCCGCGTGGTGGGGATGACCTCGGCCACCGGTCGCCCGATCACCGTCTCGGGATCCTCGATACCCAGCAGTCGGCAGTAGCTGTCGTTGATCCAGGTCAGGCGGCTCTCGGCGTCTACCGAGATCGCCCCGGCGCTGGCCTGCTCGAAGACCGGGAACAGCGCACTGATCGACTCCAGCGTCAGGCCGCGGTCGACCCCGCCGGGGAAGGGCGACTGACCGAAGCCTTTGCTGCCGGGGGGCGCCATTTCAGAGCGCGGCGATCTTGTCGCGCTGCTCGACCAGCAGCCGGCGCGCGGCCTGGAAGTCGGCCAGCTTGCCGCGCTCCTTCTCCACCACCGCCTCCGGCGCCTTGGCGATGAAGCCCTCATTGCCGAGCTTCTTCTCGATGCCACCGATCAGCTTGTCCTGCTTGTCGATCTCCTTGGCCAGGCGGGCGAGCTCGGTGTCCTTGTCGATCAGGTCGGCCATCGGCACCAGGACTTCCATCTCGCCGACCAGCTGGGTGGCCGAGAGCGGCGCCTGCTTCGGGTCGTCGAGCCAAGTGACGCTTTCCAGCTTGGCCAGTTTGGCGAGGAACGGGCGGTTGGCTTCCAGGCGCTGGCGGTCGGCGTCGCCACCCTTGGTCAGCAGCACCTCCAGCGGCTTGCCCGGGGCGATGTTCATCTCGGCGCGGATATTGCGCACCGCCACGATCACACCCTTGAGCCACTCGATATCGCGAATCGCCTGCTCGTCGATCTTGCGCTCTTCCGGCTGCGGCCAGGGCTGATTCATGATCGAATCACTACCGTCACCGGCGGCCTTGCCGGCCAGGGGCGCCACCCGCTGCCAGATCTCCTCGGAGATGTAGGGCATCATCGGGTGGGCCAGGCGCAGAATCGCCTCGAGAACGCGCACCAGGGTGCGCCGGGTGCCGCGCTTGGCTTCGGAGGCCGCCGCTTCATCCCACAGCACCGGCTTGGAGAGCTCCAGGTACCAGTCGCAGTACTCGTTCCAGACGAATTCATAGAGCGCTTGCGAGGCGTGGTCGAAGCGGAACTCCTCCATCGCCTTGGTGACCTGGGCCTCGGTCTGCTGCAGCCGCGAGACGATCCAGCGATCGGCCAGCGACAGCTCGATGTCGCCGCCGGCTGCTCCGCAATCCTCGCCCTCGGCGTTCATCAGCACGTAGCGCGAGGCGTTCCACAGCTTGTTGCAGAAGTTGCGGTAGCCGTCCAGGCGGCCCATGTCGAACTTGATGTCGCGCCCGGTGGTGGCCTGGGAGAGGAAGGTGAAGCGCAGCGCGTCGGTGCCGTGGGGCTCGATGCCCTCGGGGAACTCGGCGCGGGTCGCCTTGCCGATGGCCTTGGCCTTCTGCGGCTGCATCATGTTGCCGGTACGCTTCTCGAGCAGGTCATCCAGGGTGATGCCGTCGATCAGGTCGATGGGGTCGAGCACGTTGCCCTTGGACTTGGACATCTTCTGGCCCTGGCCGTCGCGCACCAGGCCGTGGACGTAGACCTGCTTGAAGGGCACCTCGCCGGTGAACTTGAGGGTCAGCATGATCATCCGCGCGACCCAGAAGAAGATGATGTCGAAGCCGGTGACCAGCACGCTGGAGGGGTGGAAGGTCTCGAGCTCCGGGGTCTGCTCCGGCCAGCCCAGGGTGCCGAAGGTCCACAGCCCGGAGCTGAACCAGGTGTCGAGCACGTCGTCGTCCTGGGTCAGGGTGACGTCGTCGCCCAGGCCGTGCTTGTCGCGGGCCTCGGCTTCGCTGCGGGCGACGTAGACGTTGCCCTCGGCGTCATACCAGGCCGGGATGCGGTGGCCCCACCACAGCTGACGCGAGATGCACCAGTCCTGCAGGTCGCGCATCCAGGCGAAGTACATGTTCTCGTAGTTCTTGGGCACGAACTGGATGTCGCCGTTCTCCACCGCCTCGATGGCGGGCTTGGCGAGGCTCTCCACGGCGACGAACCACTGGTCCGTGAGCAGCGGCTCGATGACGTCGCCGCTACGATCGCCAAACGGCAGGGTGTTGTTGACCGCCTCGACCTGCTCGAGCAGGCCGGCGGCCTGCATGTCGGCGACGATCTGTTCGCGCGCCGTGAAACGGTCGAGCCCGGCGTAGGCCTGGGGCAGGGTCGGGTCGATGTCGGGCAGCGGCCGGCCCTGGATATCGAAGGCTTCGGCCTGGGGCAGGATCGCCGCGTCCTGGGTGAAGACGTTGATCAGCGGCAGCCCCTGGCGGCGGCCCACTTCGTAGTCGTTGAAGTCGTGGGCCGGGGTGATCTTCACGCAGCCCGAGCCCTTCTCCATATCGGCGTGCTCGTCGGCGACGATGGGAATCCGGCGGCCGACCAGCGGCAGCTCGACGTACTTGCCGACCAGCGAGGCGTAGCGCGGGTCTTCCGGGTTGACCGCCACGCCGGTGTCGCCGAGCAGGGTCTCGGGGCGGGTGGTGGCGACGACCAGATAATCGAGGCCGGCGTCGGTGGTCACGCCGTCGGCCAGCGGGTAGCGGAAGTGCCAGAACTGGCCCTGCTGGTCGCGATTCTCCACCTCGAGGTCGGAGATGGCGGTGTGCAGGGTCGGGTCCCAGTTGACCAGCCGCTTGCCGCGGTAGATCAGGTCCTCTTCATAGAGGCGCACGAAGGTCTCCTGCACCGCCTTGTAGAAGCCGTCGTCCATGGTGAAGCGCTCGCGGCTCCAGTCGACGCTGGCGCCCATGCGGCGCAGCTGGCGGGTGATGTGCCCGCCGGATTCGTGCTTCCACTCCCAGACCTTGTCGATGAAGGCGTCGCGGCCGAGGTCGTGGCGGGTCTTGCCCTCCTCGGCGGCGACCTTGCGCTCGACCAGCATCTGGGTGGCGATGCCGGCATGGTCGGTGCCCACCTGCCACAGGGTGTTGTGGCCCTGCATGCGTCGCCAGCGGATCAGGGTGTCCATGATGGTGTCCTGGAACGCATGGCCCATGTGCAGGCTGCCGGTGACGTTGGGCGGCGGGATCATGATCGCGTAGGGCTCGCCTTGGCCGGACGGCGCGAAGCGGCCGTCGGCTTCCCAGCGCTGGTACCAGCGGGATTCGATCTGCTCGGGTTGGTAGGTCTTGTCCATGGGGCGTTCCGGGTCCAGAAATGGTCGCCGCCGGGGCGTGGCGCCGGGCGGCAGGAAATCGTCTAGGCGTGCGAAAAATGGGCTCGATTATAGCGCGATGAGGCGCTTGGCGTCAGCCTGGTGCTCGGAGCTGGCCCGGTTTCAGCGTCGTTGTCCCGGGGCTGATCCGGCGGCAGGCCTGCGAGGGGGCGCTGTAAACCCATCCCTGGGCGCTACCTTGCGCCATCCATGGCGCAAACCCCCTCTTCGGCCTGCCCCCGGCGCCCCTAAGCTTGGCAATGCAGGGCAAGTGCCCCGAGCTTCACTACGCCAGAGAGTCAGCCGCGGCCCTCTTGCCCCGCCAGCTGGTGCGCCTTGACCGGGTAGCCGCGGTCCTTGTAGGTCTTCCAGCAGGCGCGCTTGGCCCTCAGCACCTCCTGGTGCTGGTTGATGATCTCGGCGACCCGTTCGAAGCGCGAGAACCATTCGGGGATCTCGGGATGCAGGTTGAGCATCGCCTGGGGGTGCTCCTCGGCGGGGTCCGGCGGCCCCTGCCAGCCGATCACTACCGGCACCTGGCTGGCCATCTCGCTGCCGGCCAGGGCGTGGGGCACGTAGGCGTCGGGGCGGAAGGTCCACAGCAGCTCGTCGAGCTGACGGGCCATGGCCTCGTCTTCGGCGTGCAGGTGCAGGCGGTAGCCCTTGCGCTGGATGGTTTCGGTGAGCCGGCAGGCGAAGGCCAGCCGGGCCTCCAGCGTGGTGTCGGGTAGGACGTAGAAATCGACTTGAGTCATCTGGGGTCTGCCTGGGGCTGTCCCGCCGGGCAGGTCTTCGCGGAGGCGCTGTGAATACTTCACTGTACGCTACCTTGCGCCATCCATGGCGCAAACCTCCGCTACGACCTGCCCGGCGACGCCCCGCCACGTCGGTGGGGGGGGCGTAACCGCTGTGAGAGCTGCTATTACACCAGCCGGGTCAGCCAGCCGTGGGTGTCCTCGGCGCGGCCGTACTGCAGGTCGAGCAGGGTGCGGCGGATCTGCTTGGCCACCGGGTTGTCGCTGGGCTGGCAGCGGATCCGCTCATCCTCTCCGACCAGCTCGCCCACCGGGGTGATCACCGCGGCGGTGCCGCAGGCGAAGACTTCGGTGATTTCGCCGGAGGCGGCGCCGTCGCGCCACTCGTCGATGCTGATATGGCGCTCTTCCGGCTGCAGGCCGGCGTCGCGGGCCAGGGTCAGCACCGAGTCGCGGGTCACGCCCTCGAGGATGGTGCCGGTCAGCTTGGGGGTGACGATGCGGCCGTCCTTGAACACGAAGAACAGGTTCATGCCGCCCAGCTCTTCGATCCACTTGTTCTCGGCGGCGTCGAGGAAGGCGACCTGGCCGCAGCCGTGGGCCTCGGCTTCCTTCTGGGCGGCCAGCGAGGCGGCGTAGTTGCCGCCGCACTTGGCGAAGCCGGTGCCGCCGGCGGCGGCGCGCTTGTAGTTGGCCGACAGCCAGATCGACACCGGCTCGACGCCGCCCTTGAAGTAGGCCGCCGCCGGCGAGGCGATCACGTAGTAGTCGACCTCGTGGGAGGGGCGCACGCCGAGGAAGGTCTCGCTGGCGATCATGAACGGGCGCAGGTAGAGGCTGCACTCGTCGGCTTCGCTGGACGGTGTCGGCACCCAGCCCTGGTCGTGGGCGAGCAGTGCCTTGAGCGAGCCGATGAAGTCCTCGTCGGAGAGCTCAGGCAGCGCCAGGCGGCGTGCGCTGCGGCGGAAGCGCTCGGCGTTCTTCTCGGGTCGGAAGGTCCACACCGAGCCGTCGTCGTGGCGGTAGGCCTTGATGCCCTCGAAGATCTCCTGACCGTAGTGCAGCACCGCAGCGGCGGGGTCGAGGGTCAGCGGGCCGTAGGGGCGCACCTCGTGACCGTGCCAGCCGGCATCGAGGGTCCAGCGGATATGCGCCATATGGTCGCTGAAATAGCGGCCGAAACCGGGATTGGCAAGGATGTCCTTGCGAATGATGTCCGCCGTGGGTTGGGCGTTGGGCAGTTGGGCAAAGCTTGCAGTGGGCACGGCAAAGGGTCTCCGCTACCCCTGGGGCGCGGCAGTGGCCTCAGGGTGATACAGGAACACCGAGTCGCGTGGGCGACTCGGTGCGTGGAAGCATGTCAGGCTTCCCATGAGAAAGTCGCCGCGCAAAAAAGGCAACCCCCCGGGAAGCTCAGGCATCATTCGGCGTCGGTTTCGACCTCGGCGTCGGCCTCGCGATCGAGCAGGTACTGGGTCAACAGGCCCACCGGGCGACCGCTGGCACCTTTCTGCTTACCGGAGCTCCAGGCGGTGCCGGCGATGTCGAGGTGCGCCCAGGGGAACTTGTCGGCGAAGCGTGACAGGAAGCAGGCCGCGGTGATGGTGCCTGCCGGGCGCCCGCCGATGTTGGCCAGGTCGGCGAAGTTGGAGTCGAGCTGCTCCTGGTACTCGTCCCACAGCGGCAGGTGCCAGGCGCGATCCCAGGCGGTCTCGCCGGCCTCGAGCAGGTCCAGCGCCAGGTCGTCGTCGTTGGACAGCAGGCCGGTGGCGTGGTGGCCCAGGGCGATGATGGCGGCACCGGTGAGGGTGGCGATGTCCACCACGCTGGCGGGCTCGAAGCGCTCGGCGTAGGTCAGGGCGTCGCACAATACCAGGCGCCCCTCGGCGTCGGTGTTGAGGACTTCGACGGTCAGCCCCTTGAGGGTCTTGATGATGTCGCCGGGCTTGGTGGCCTTGCCGTCGGGCATGTTCTCGGCGGCGGCGACGATCGCCACCAGGTTGATCTTGGGGCGGATCGCCAGCACCGCGTTGACGGTGCCGAACACGCTGGCCGCGCCGCACATGTCGAACTTCATCTCGTCCATGGCTTCGCCGGCCTTGAGCGAGATACCGCCGGTGTCGAAGGTGATGCCCTTGCCGACCAGCACGTGGGGGGCGTCGTCGGGGTTGTCGGCGCCCTGGTAGGTCATGACGATCAGCCGCGCCGGCTCGGCGCTACCGCGGCCCACCGACAGCAGCGAGCCGGCGCCCAGCGCTTCCAGCGCCTCCTCGTCGAGGATCTCGACCTCGAGCGCCCCGCCGGAGCCCTTGCCCAGCTGTTCGGCCTGTTCGGCCAGGTAGCGCGGCGTGCAGACGTTGCCCGGCAGGTTGCCCAGGGTGCGGGTGACGTTGATGCCGGCGCCAATGGCGGCGCCGATGCGCGCGCCCTGCTTGACCGCAGTGGCCTGGGCGCTGTCGCTGACCAGCAGCGTGACGCGCTCCAGCTTGGCCGCGGGGGCCGGGTCGGACTTGAATTCGACGAAGCGATAGATGGCGCGCTCGGCGGCCTCCAGCGTCATGCGCGCCTTCCAGGCGCTGTCGTGGTCGCCGACCGGCACGTCGGTGAAGGCCGCTGCGGCGTCGCTCACCGGGAGCTTGGCCAGGGCGCCGAAGGCGGCGTCGAGAGCCTTGCGGAAGGCGGCCTCGTTGCACTTTTCACGCTCGCCCAGACCCACCAGCAGCAGGCGCTCGCCGCTGACGCCGGGGGCGAAGGGAATCATCTGCACGTTACCCAGGCTGGCGCTGAAGTCACCGCGCTCGATCAGCTGTCCAATCAGGCGCTCGCTGGCATCGTCGAGCTTGGCCGCGGCCGGCAGCAGGTCGCCGTCCTTGAATACCGGTACCACGAGACAGGCCGTCTCGACCTTGGCCGGGTTGGCCGTCTGAACAGTGAATTCCATGACGTCTCCACAAGACAAGCGAAAGGGGATTCTGGATAATGCCGGCACGACGCCTTGCCGCAGCCGAATGCCGTCCAGTGTACGCAATGCGCTGCGCCATTGCATGGGGAGCGATACCTGCCCTGCATGGAGCACCGGGAGAGTTTCTTGATCATATTTCGCTACCTGACCCGCGAGATCCTGCTGACCATGGCCGCCGTGGCCGGGGTGCTGCTGCTGGTGATCATGGGCAGTCGCTTCATCCGCTATTTTACCGATGCCGCCGAGGGCGACATCCCGGCCAGCATCCTCGGCACCCTGATGCTCTACCACCTGCCGGGGTTCCTCGAGCTGATCCTGCCGCTGGCGTTCTTTCTGGGCATCCTGCTGGCCTACGGGCAGCTCTACCTGAACAGCGAGATCACCGTGCTGGTGGCCTGCGGTACCAGCCCGCGGCGGCTGTTGACCATCAGCCTGGTGCCGGCCGCCGTGGTGGCGGTCCTGGTGGCGCTGTGCAGCCTATGGTTGACCCCGGCCGGCGCGCTCAACAACGCTGTGACCCTCGAGGAGCAGCGCAGCCAGCTGGATTTCTCGGCGCTGGCGCCGGGCCGTTTCCAGGACCTGGGGGCGGGGCGCACGGTCTACGTTGAGGGCTTCACCGATAATCAGACGCGCATGCAGAACGTCTTCATCAGCGAGCGCCAGCGGCGTACCGACGGCACCCCGGAAGATAGCGTGACCCGCGCCCAGAGCGGCTACCAGACCGTCGACGACGAGACCGGCAGCCGTTTCCTGGTGCTGGCCGACGGCGAGCGCTACAGCGTCGACCCGGGGCGCTTCGAGGCCGAGCGCCTGGAGTTCGCTACCTACGCCGTCCGCTTGTCGAGGAGCGATGAGGTGGTCGAGGTCGACTCGCCGGAGTACGCCTCCACGCTGGCGCTGCTGGGCAGCGACGACAGCCGCGCCCACGCCCAGCTGCAGTGGCGCTTCGGGCTGCCGCTGATGGTCTTCATCCTGACCCTGATGGCGATGCCGCTATCCAAGGTCAACCCGCGCCAGGGGCGCTTTGCCAAGCTGCTGCCGGCGATCTTCCTGCACATCAGTTACCTGAGCCTGCTGCTCGCCGCCCAGGACGCCATCGGCCGCGGTGCGCTGCCGGCGGCGGTGGGCATGTGGCCGATTCACGCCGCCTACCTGGCGCTGGGCCTGGCCATGATGCAACGCGCTCAGCAAAAGGGGATGCGCTGATGATCGCCGACCGTCTCGACCGCTATATCGCGCGCAACGTGCTGGGGGCGATCATCGTCGTGCAGTTGGTACTGCTCGGCCTCGATCTGGTGATCTCCTACATCAACGATCTCGACGACGTCGAAGGCGACTACGGGGCCTTTCAGGTGCTCGTCTACCTGATCATGCGCCTGCCGTGGCGCTTTTATCAGTATGCCCCGGTGGGCGTGCTGATCGGCGCCCTGATCGGCCTGGGCAGCATGGCCTCGAGCAACGAGCTGACCGTGATGCGCGCCGCCGGGCGTTCGCTGTCGCGGATCCTGTGGGGGGTGATGAAGCCGATCGTGCTGGTTGTGGTGGTCGTGCTGCTGGTGGCCGAGTATGTCAGCCCGCGCACCGAGCAGTTTGCCAGCGCCTGGCGTATTGAGCAGATGCAGGGCGAGGGCGCCGTGCTCACCCAGCGCGGCGGCTGGCAGCGCGAGGGCGACACGGTCTACCGTTTCGGGGCGATCCGCGGCGACAATACCGTGCTCGACCTGACCCGCTACGAGTTCGAGGGCGAGACGCTGCTGGCGGCGACCACCGCCGAGCGCGCGGTATGGAACGACGACCGCTGGATCCTCGAAGAGGTCTCGATCACCCGCTTCGAGGACCAGCGCACCGCGGCCGAGTCTCTCGAACGCCTCGACTGGCAGACCACGCTGACCCCCGACCAGCTCGGGCGCCTGTTGCGCCCGGTCAACAGCCAGGCGCCCAGCGAGCTATGGGCCTATGCGCGCTACCTGCAGGGCCAGGGGCTGCAGGCGACCCAGCCGCTGCTCTACTTTTGGCAGAAGATGCTGATGCCGCTGACCATGGCCTCGCTGGTGCTGGTGGCGGCGTCCTTCGTGTTCGGTCCACTGCGCACCGTAGCCGCCGGCACCCGGGTCTTCTACGGGGTGGTGACCGGGCTGTGCTTCAAGTACCTGCAGGACCTGCTGGCGCCGGCCTCGACGGTGTTCGGCTTTTCGCCGGTGTGGGCGGTACTCGGCCCGACGCTGATCTGCGCGGGCCTGGGGTTTTATCTACTACGACGCTCGGGCTGACGAGAGGACGCTATGCGACGACGCTTTACCGATCTCGACCGCGTATGGCCGGCCGGCCTCGGCCGCCGACTGGGCGCGATGCTCTACGACAGCTTCCTGGTCATGTCGATCTGGGTGCTGCTGGCCCTCATTGCGGTGGCGCTCAACCGCGGCGAGGCTAACGAGTCGCCGCTCTTCCATGGCCTGCTGTACGTGGCGACCTTCGCCTTCTTTGCCTTCTGCTGGATGCGCGCCGGCATGACGCTGGGCATGCAGGCCTGGCGACTGCGCGTGCAGACCCCGGACGGTGCCAGCATCAGCCTGGCGCAGAGCCTGATTCGCTTCCTCGTCGCCTGCCTGTCGTTGGCCCTGTTGGGCATCGGCTACTGGTGGGTGCTGTTCGACGCACAGCGCCGCAGCTGGCCCGATATTGCCTCGGGCACCCACGTCGTGGTGCTGCCCAAGCCGGAAAAGTCGGCTACCTAATCAATAGGTCGTACTCGCACTTGCAATACTCTCTGCGAATCATTTACATTTGTTGTGTGGATGATCAGCGAGGTGATGCGCATGTACGTGTGTCTTTGCAATGGGGTGACCGACAAGGCGATTCGCGAGGCCGTGGACGGCGGCGCGCGCAGCTGGCGCGAGGTACGCGAGTCCACCGGCTGTGCCACCCAGTGCGGCAAGTGTGCCTGCGTTGGCAAGGCGCTCACCCGCGAGGCGGTCGTCAGTACCATGGTCAAGGCCGACTTCGATCTCGCCTATGCCGTGTGAGGTTGGCTGCCAGCCGTTAGCCATTGCCACCTGCAGTCCTTTGCAAATGCGAGAGCGTCTCGCTAAACTCCTGTCTTGATTGGTCTTTTTGCCTTTTCCCGGTTTTTTGTCGATACTGGTTGCATGCCGCCGCGGCTTGCGGCGACCCTAGCGGTTTGTGTCATGTATTCAGGAGACGTTTCATGAAAGGCGACGCCAAGGTCATTCAGCACCTCAACAAGGCCCTCGGTAACGAGCTGGTGGCCATCAATCAGTACTTCCTGCACGCCAAGATGTACAAGGACTGGGGCCTCAAGGCGCTGGCCAAGTGGGAGTACGACGAGTCCATCGAGGAGATGCAGCACGCCGATCGCCTGATCGAACGCATCCTGTTCCTCGAGGGCGTGCCCAACCTGCAGGACCTCGGCAAGCTGCACATCGGCGAGAACGTGCGCGAGATGCTCGAGTGCGACCTCAAGATCGAGCACGACGGTCGCAAGGACTACATCGAGGCCATCACCCACTGCGAGCAGGTCAAGGATTACGTCTCCCGCGACATCTTCCGCGATATCCTTGCCGATGAAGAAGACCATATCGATCATATCGAAACCGAGCTCGGCCTGATCGACAAGGTCGGCATCGAGAACTACATGCAGCGTCAGATGCAGATGGCCGGCGACGAGTGAGACGCTAGCCCCTTCACGACCCGCAGCGTATTGCGACACCGGCCTCAGGGCCGGTGTCTTGCGTTGAGGCCTGTGCCGCCGGCAGCGCCAAATGTTCTATGCTGGTGCATGGGCGCTCGGCGGCCGCACCAAGAAGAAACGCGGCCGACGCCCTCGAGCCATGCGACCGGCGCGCGATGCCTTGCGGGATGGGGCGGCAAGCGATGAGCCGGATATGGCAAGAAACCTGCATACCCAATAACGACAATCTTGTATACCGAGGCCTCTGCCATGCATCGATCCGTGATTCGCCCCCTTTCCCTGGCCACCGCGCTTGGCGCGATGCTGCTGAGCGGCACGGCCAGCGCCGCTACCGATATTCGCTTCCAGCTCGACTGGCGCTTCGAGGGGCCGTCGGCGCCTTTCCTGATGGCGGTGGCGCGGGGTTACTTCGAAGAGGAGGGGCTCAACGTCGAGATCGATTCCGGCAGCGGCTCGGCGGGGGCCATCAACCGGGTCGCCAGCGGCGCCTATCAGATGGGCTTCGGCGATCTCAATGCGCTGGTCGAGTTCCTGGCCGAGAACCCCGACGGCCCGGGCATCCAGGGCGTCTATGTGGTCTATGACGGATCGCCAGCGGCTGTCTTCGCGCGCAAGGATCGCGACATCGAGACGCCCGCCGACCTGGCCGGCAAGACCCTGGCAGCGCCGACCTTCGATACCGGCTACCGCGCCTGGGGCATCTTCGCCAATGCCAACGACCTCGACGCCGATGCCGTGACCTGGCAGAGCGTCGACCCGGCACTTCGCGAGACGCTGCTCGAGCGCGGCGACGTCGATGCCATTACCGGTTTCTACTTCACCAGCCTGCTCAACCTCGAGGCACGCGGCATGCAGGAGAGCGAGCTGACCATCATGCCGTTCCCCGACTACGGCGTGCCGCTCTACGGCAATGCCATCATCGCCAGCGAGCAGTTCTCCGAGGAGAACCCCGAGGCGGTGGAAGGCTTCCTGCGCGCCTTCAACCGGGCGCTTGCCGAGACCCTGGCCGACCCCGAGGGTGCCATCGACTATGTGCGCAACCGCGACGGCCTGATCGACGTCGAGCTCGAGACGCGCCGCCTGAAGCTGGCCATCGAGGGCGCCATCGACACCGAGGACGCCCGTGCCCACGGCGCCGGTGCCATCGACGAGGCGCGCCTGGAAGAGTCGATCCGGCTGGTGGCCGAGGCTTACGACCTGCCCGCGGTGCCTGACGCCGAGCGGGTCTTCACCTCGCGCTTCCTGCCCGCCCAGGATGACCGCATGATCTTTGTCGATTGAATCCAAGGGTTGCCATGACCGCCACTACCACCGAGTCGCCCGCCGCCGCGTCGGCGGGCAGCCAGCGCGGCTTCGTCGACTTCGACGGCGTCAGCCTCGCCTATGACGATAGCGGCAACGCCATCGAGGACATCAGCCTCTCCATCCGCGAGGGCGAATTCGTCGCCATCGTCGGTCCCTCGGGCTGCGGCAAGTCGACCTTCATGAAGCTCTGCACCGGCCTGCACGGGCCCACCCAGGGCAGCGTGCGGGTCGCCGGCGAGCCGGTCAGCGGGCCGCTGAAGATCACCGGCATGGCGTTCCAGAACGCCAACCTGCTGCCGTGGCGCACCACCCTCGACAACGTGCTGCTGCCGCTGGAGATCGTCAAACCCTACCGCGCGCAGTTTCGCAAGCGGCGCGCGGAGTTCGTCGGCTGGGCGCGGGAGCTGCTGCGCACCGTGGGGCTGGAAGGCTACGAGGACCAGTACCCCTGGCAGCTCTCCGGCGGCATGCAGCAGCGCGCCTCGATCTGCCGTGCGCTGATCCATCAACCCAAGCTGCTGATGCTGGACGAGCCGTTTGCCGCGCTGGATGCCTTTACCCGTGAGGAGCTGTGGTGCGTGCTGCGCGATCTCTGGCAGGCGCAGCGCTTCACCGTGGTGCTGGTCACCCACGACCTGCGCGAGGCGGCCTTCCTGGCCGACACCGTGTATGTGATGAGCAAGCGTCCGGGGCGCATCGTCGAGCGGCGCGAGGTGGCGCTGCCGCGCCCGCGTGAGCTGGAAACCACCTATCGAGAGCCCTTCACCACCCTGGTGCACGAACTGCGCGCGCAGATCGGCGAGATACGCGGAGGTGCGGCATGAAGGCCACCACCAAGGAGCGACTGGCGCCGTGGCTGGCGGTAGTCGCGCTGCTGGTGATCTGGGAGGGCACGGTGCGCGCGCTCGACGTGCCGCCATTCCTGTTCCCCGGCGCCTGGGATACCTTCCAGGCCATGATCACCTTCGCCGGGCCGATCGGCATGCACTCCTGGCAGACCCTGTGGACCACCATGGTCGGTTTCGGTCTGGGCGTGGCGGTCGGGCTGGTGCTGGGCTTCATCATCGGCTCGTCGCGCTTCATGTATCGCGCCTGCTACCCGCTGCTGGTGGGCTTCAATGCCATCCCCAAGGTCGCCTTCGTGCCGATCCTGGTGGTGTGGTTCGGGATCGGCTCTGTGCCGGCGATCCTCACCGCCTTCCTGATCTGCTTCTTCCCCATCGTGGTCAACGTCGCCACCGGCCTTGCCACCCTGGAGCCGGAGCTGGAGGACGTGCTGCGGGTACTCGGCGCCAAGCGCCTCGACGTGCTGCTCAAGGTGGGGCTGCCGCGCTCGCTGCCGTACTTCTTCGCCTCGCTCAAGGTCGCCATTACCCTGGCCTTCGTCGGCACCGTGGTATCGGAGACCGTGGCCTCCAATCAGGGCATCGGCTACCTGATGATGAGCGCCGGTTCGCAGATGCGCATGCCGCTGGTGTTCGCCGGGCTGATCGTGATCAGCGCCATGGCGATGGTGATGTACGAGCTGTTCGCCGTGCTCGAGAAGCGCATGACTCGCTGGGCGCACCGCGGCCAGGACCGCTGAGGCCTCAGTCGAAGGCCTTGATCAGGGCGAAGCGCGGCAGCGTCTCGCCCTGAATCTCCACCGTTTCGCAGAACATCTCGAGCGGCCGGACCCACAGGCCGTAGTCGCCGTAGAGGGCGCGATAGACCACCAGCGCTTCTTCGTTCTCGCTGTGCTGGGCGACACCCACCACCTCGTAGTCGGCACCCTTGTAGTGGCGGTAGATGCCCGCTACCGGGCGCTTGGCGTCATGCATCCTGAATCTCCTGAGAATCTGCTGTGCGCGCGGCGGCCCGCTTGGCAAGTCGCGCCATGACCCGCGCCGCGGCGGCGAAGCCGAAGGCGCCGGTGACGAAGGTAGCCGCGCCGAAGCCCGAGGCGCAGTCGAGTCGGGTGGCATCCCCGGTTCCCGGCTTGGTCAGGCACACCTCGCCGTCGGCACCCGGGTAGACCAGCTGCTCGTCGGAGTAGATGCACTCCACCGAGAAGCGCCGCTTGGGGTTGCGCGAGAAACCGAAGTCGCGGCGCAGCCGGGCGCGGACCTTGGCCAGCAGCGGGTCGTGCTCGGTGCGGGTCAGGTCGGCGACCTGGATGCGGGTGGGATCGGTCTGGCCGCCGGCCGCGCCGGTCACGGTGATGGGAATCTTGCGCCGCTTGCACCAATTGATCAACGCCGCCTTGGCCACCACGCTGTCGATGGCATCCAGCACGTGGTCGGCGTCGTTGGGAATCCGCTCGGCGAGGTTGCTCGGGGTGACGAACGCCGCGTCGGCGACCACCTCGATACCGGGGTGAATTGCCCGGCAGCGCTCCGCCAGCACCTCGACCTTGGGGCGGCCGATGGTGCCGTCGAGGGCGTGGAGCTGACGGTTGACGTTGGAGACGCAGACGTCGTCGAGGTCGATCAGCGTCAGCTTGCCGATCCCGGCCCGGGCCAGCGCCTCCACCGCCCAGCTGCCGACGCCGCCGACGCCGACCACCACCACATGCGCGTGGCGGAAGGTGTCGGCGGCGCGGCTGCCGTAAAGCCGGCGGATGCCGCCGAAGCGCAGGTCGTAGTCGTCGGCGGCGTTGGCGCCGGAAGGGGGAGCGTCGATATCGGTCATGGGGCGGTGGCGAATGTCGGTGAGTCGGCGTCATGCCAGACGATGTCATGCTGGGGCAGATGGGCGGCCCAGCCGAAGCGTTCGAACAGTTGCTGCATGTCCTCCTGCAGCGGCGCGCTGACCTGCAACTGCCTGGCCTCCCGCGGGTACGGAAAGCGCAGCTCGACGGCGGCCAGCAGCAGCCGCGGGCAGCCGAGCCGCTCCTTGAAGAAGCGGTTGTGGTTGCCCTTGCCGTGCTTGGCATCGCCGATGATCGGGTAGCCGCGCTGCGACAGGTGGCGGCGGATCTGATGGCGGCGCCCGCTCAGCGGGCGCGCCTCGATCAGCGAATAGCGGCTGCTGGGGTAGCGGTCGACCTGTACCGGCAGCTCGACGCTGTCGAGGCGGCGGATCTCGGTGGCCGCCGGCATGGCCGGCATCTGCGCCTTGGGGCGGCTGCCGTCCTCTTCGCGCAGCGGGTAGTCGAGCCGCTCGGCTGAGGGGCCGACGCCGCGCACCACCGCCAGGTAGCGCTTGGCGACATGCTGCTCGGTGAACGCCTGGGCCAGGGCTGCGGCGATCTCGGCGCTTAGCGCGAACACCATCACCCCCGAGGTGGGGCGGTCGAGGCGATGCACCGGGTAGACCCGCTGGCCGAGCTGGTCGCGCAGCGTCTGGACCATGAAGCGCGTCTCGCCGCGGGCCAGGGCGGTGCGGTGGACCAGCAGCCCTGACGGCTTGGCCACGACCACCAGCGCCGTATCGCGATACAGGATCGGCAGCGGGGCGCAGGCGTCTCGGCTGGGGGGCGTGGCAGGCATGGCAGCGGCGTCTCGAAATGGGCGGCCATTGTCGCTGCTCGGCACGCCGCTGTCATCCGTATCGCCTGTGGATCTCAGCCGTAGAGCGTTTCCCAGTGGATATCCAGCTTGGGCGCTGCGTCGAGCATGAGCTCGGATTCAATATGTTCGAGATGATGCAGCATGAGCCGGATGGCAGCCGCTTCATCGTGATTCTCTATGGCCTCGACAATTTGGCTATGTTCGTCTTCGGGGCATGCTGGGGTCTGCGGTGCGTCATATAGCGCGATGATCAGGCACGTCAAAGGACACAGCTCGGCCATCAGCTTCTCGATGAAGGCGTTGTCTGCCAGCGCTGCCAAGAGCATATGGAATTGACCGGATAGCCGAATGATGCGGCGGCGATCTCCTGTCGCTCGCGCTTGTGCCTCTTCTTCGAGGTGCTGGTGTAGCCGGGCGATGTCCTGTTCACAGGCCCTGGCGATGACGTTACGTACGATTTCAGGCTCGACCAGCCGGCGGGTGGCGAACAGGTCCCTGGCCTCCTCGGCAGAAGGTCGCTTGACGAAGGCGCCGCGGTTGGGATGCAGCGTCACCAGTCCCTCTTTGGCCAGCAGCGTCAGGGCCTGACGGATCTTGGTCCGGCTCACGCCGAAGGCGCCTGCCAGTTTCTCCTCCACCAGCTTGATGCCCGGCGGCAGCCGATGCTCCATCACCGCGTCGGTGATGCGCTCGGCGATCTGCTCGATGGCCAGTTTGGTGGTGGAGGCTTCCATTGCAATCCCCATTTGTCAGTGATGTGCGATTCAGTATGCCGCAGCCCAGCGCAGATCAGAAGCCGCTGGAAGTGGGCGGATGGCGGTGCTCCGGCTGCACCTTAAAGGCGCCTGCGGAGAATATTTGCACAGTTTGTGTGCGTGATCTATCTTAAAAATTGTACGCAATCCGTTAAACAAAATGCTAAACAATATTAAGAACAAAATTTTTAACATTCCAAATCATGGAGTTGCAGGTGACGTCGGCATCGCGCCAAGAACGAAGCGCCCCGGCATGGCATGGGGCTTGCTCAGACTTTGTGAGGTGACCGGGCGCCTGGCTCGGCTCCGTCATAACAATGATCCGGAGGGTTTCCAGATGTCCAAGTTCCATGTCGTGAAGATGGCTACCTTGCTGACAGCGGGCATGATGCTGTCGTCCTCATTGCTGGCGACAGAGCGACTTCGTGTTGCCGGTAATTTCCCCACCGATCACTCCGTGTCGAGGGCCATGGAGGTCTTCAAGGAGCAGGTCGAGAGCGAGTCAAACGGCGAGATCTCTGTCGAGCTGTTCCCGGCGATGCAGTTGGGCGGGGCCACAGAGAACGTCGATCAGGTGCGTTCAGGCAGCATCTTTGCCGTCTTTACCTCGATCGCTTATTTCACTCGTTCGGTCCCCGAGTACGAAGCGGTAAGCCTGCCGTTCCTGTTCGATAGCCGTGATCAGGCCTTCGCTGTAATGGATGGCCCGGTCGGCGAGCACCTCGATGAGAAGATGGCCGAGCTGGGCTTCGTCAACCTTGGCTACGGCGAGCTCGGTTTCCGGCATGTCACCAACAATCTCCGCCCGATTACGTCGGTCGAGGATTTCGAGGGGATGCGCATTCGCCTGCAGCCGAATGAAGTCCACCTGCAGACCTTCCGTGCACTGGGGGCCAATCCGGTGTCGATGGACGTTTCTGAACTCTACTCCGCCCTGCAGCAGGGAGTGCTTGACGGTCAGGAGAACCCCTACAACATCATCGCCAGCCGTCGCTTCAACGAGGTCCAGGAGCATCTCTCCGACAGTGGCCACTTCTACGACTTCATCAACGCCGTCGCCAATCAGCGTAGCTATGAGCGCCTCTCCGAGGAGCATCGCGTGATCGTCGATGAGGCGATGACAGCGGCCATGGAGTGGCAGCGTGAGGCTGCGGCAGAGGAGGAGGAGTCCTGGCGCGAGCAGCTGATCGAGGCCGGTATGGAGTTCACTCCGATCTCGGCGGAGCTGCGCGCCGAACTGCGCGAAGCGACCATGGAAGTCGCCGAGAGCCTCGCGGAGCGCGTTGATCCTGAGTTCCTCGAACTGGTGATCCAGGAAGCCGAAGCGGCGCTGTGAGGTCAGGCATGACGGACACATCTGCACCACCGCACGACGATGCCAAGGCGCGGGGGCCCAAGCCCCCGCCACGTTCCCGAGCCTTTCGGCGTGCCAAGCGCATCGTGGAGCTGCTCGATGCCACCACCTACTGGGGCATCGTGGCCGTGATGGGCCTGATGGCGACCATCGTCTCCCTGCAGGTGTTCTGGCGCTATGTATTGGGGTCGTCGATCGACTCTGCCGACGAGCTGTCGCGGCTGTTCTTCGTCTGGGCCATCTTCCTGGCTATTCCCCATGGTGTGAAGCATGGGGTTCACGTGGGCATCGACTTGTTCGTCATGCTGATGCCTGAGTGGCTGAAGGAGCTGCTTTTCCGCTTGATGGCAGGCGTTTCGACGACCTTGATGCTGATGGTGATGCTGGGCGCCTGGGTGGCGACCCTCGATCGCTGGCCCGAGCTGATGCCGACACTGCCGATCACTTCGGCGATCTATTACATCGCGGTGCTGATCTGCGGTGCCCATGCCTTCCTGCATCTGGCCCTGCTGGCCTGGGGCGGGTCTCGCACCTGGGAGGAGCTGACATGACCTGGCTGGCGATAGGGTTGTTTCTGGGCTTGGCGGTACTCGGCATGCCGCTGGCCTTCGCCCTCGGCTTTGGGTCGCTGGCGGGCCTGTGGATGCTCGATTTCGAGCTGGTGGTGATGCCGCAGCGAATGCTGCACGCCGTCAACAGTTTCCCGCTGATGGCCATTCCGCTGTTCATGCTCGCCGGTGAGCTGATGGTGAGAGCCGGGATCATGGACCGGCTCATCTCCTTTGCCAACAGCCTAGTGGGCAGGATGCACGGCGGCCTGGCCCACGTGACGATTACCTCCGGCACCATTTTCGCGTCGGTGAGCGGCGCGGCGGTGGCCAGCGCCAGCGCCATGGGCAGTACGCTGGTGCCGTCGCTGCGCAAGTACTACCCGGATGCCTACTCGGGGGCGGTGATTGCCTCGGCGGCCAATCTGGGCCCGGTGATCCCGCCCAGCAATGCGATGATCGTCTACGCCCTGATGGCCGGCTCTTCGGTGTCGGTGGGCGGGCTGTTCATGGCGGGTATCCTGCCCGGCATCCTGCTGGCCGTGGGCTTCATGGTCATTGCGAGCTGGATCTCCTGGAAGCGCGGCTATCCGCTGACCGGCGAGCGCTTCAATCTCTGCAATGTGGCGCGTCAGGCGCGGCGCGCCATTGTCATCATCCTGATGCCGGTGATCGTGGTAGGCGGCATCGTAGGCGGCATCTTTACCGCGACCGAAGGGGCGGCCATCGCGGTGGTCTACTCGGCGTTCATTGGATTCGTCGTTACGCGTCGTCTGCGTGTCGCCGACCTGCCGGGCTGTCTCTACCGCGCCGCGGTGACCTCGGCAATGGTCGGTGCGCTGATCGCGTTTGCGTCGGTGCTGACCTTCATTTTCACCATCGAGATGGTGCCGATGATGCTGTCATCGTTCATCCAGTCGCTGACCGCGGACCCGATGATCTTCATCTTGCTGACCATGGCGCTGCTGGTGGTGATCGGCATGCTGATCGAGTCCAACGCCGCCTACATCATGCTGGTGCCGCTGTTCGCGCCCGTCGCCGTGCTGTACGGCATCGATCCGCTCTATTTCGGCTTTCTGTTCATGTACAACCTGGTGGTCGGCATGATGACGCCGCCGGTTGGCGTGCTCTACTTCGTCATGAGCGGCATCACCAAGGTGCCGATGATGACGCTGGTCAGAGAGTCACTGCCGTTCGTCGCCTTCCAGTTCGCGATCCTCGGGCTATGCATCGCCTTTCCGCAAATCGTCACCGCGCTGCCTCGTGCACTCGGTTACTGAATCCTGAGGAGCAGACCATGCCGACACCCTCTCCGTTCGACGCCGAGCACCCCGCCGACCTGGTGATTTACGGCGCGCGCTTACTGACCGTGGACCCACAGCTCGGTGAGATCGCCTGCGGTCGCTTGGTGATCCATCAGGGGCGCCTGGTCGAGGTGGGCCCCCACGCTGCCGGCGAGCCGCTCCCACCCGCCCGCCTTACCCTGGATATGCATGGTCGAGTGATCATTCCAGGTTTCGTCAATGTGCATACCCACACCATCCTGAGCATGGTACGTGGCGTGGCCGAGGACATGGGCTTCGCCCCGGCCTACACCCCGGGCGTGCCCCACGGCCATGAAGTCAGCGAGGAAGAAGCGGTGGCACTGGCGCGACTGGGCGCCGCCGAGGCGTTGCTGTTCGGTTCCACCCTGATCAATGACAGCTATGTGCATGCCGACCTGACGCTGCCGGCGATGGGCGAACTGGGCATGCGGGTGATCACCTGTGGCCGCATCCATGATGTGGACTTCAGTCGCGTTCATGAAGGGGTGTGGGAGCATCGCACCGCGATTGGCGAGAAGACGCTGGGCGAGGCGGTGTCGCTGCATGAGCGCTGGCAGGGCAAGATGGATGGCCGCCTGGGCGTCGAGCTGGCGGCCCATGCGCCGGACACCTGCTCCCGCGAGCTGCTGGCGAAGGTGGCCGAGACCCGCGACGCCCTGGGTATCCAGGTCAATGGTCATCTCTCCCAGAGCCGCAAGGAGAATCGTCGCGTCGAGGAGCGCGACGGCATGAGCCCGAGTGAGCTGCTCGAGGAGGTCGGGCTGCTCGGGCCGCGCTTCACTGCGGCGCACTGTATGTACGTCAGCGACAGCGATATCGCGCGTATCGGTCGTGCAGGCACCAATATCGCCCATGTCCCGCGCGGCAATGCCACCGGCGGGCGCATTGCCCCCACCACCCGACTGCGTCAAGCCGGCGCCAACCTGACACTGGCCACCGACAACATGCACGCCGACATGGTCGAGGTCATGCGCTGGGCGCTGATCATGGGCCGCGTCCAGGAAGGCGAGGTGAACGACACCTGGCAGCCTCACCATGTGCTGGAGATGGCCACCCTGAACGGCGCCAAGGCGCTTGGCCTGGGGCATGAGCTGGGCTCGCTGACGCCCGGCAAGCGCGCCGACCTGGCGGTCTTCGATTTCCGCCGCCCGCACCTGGTGCCGCTGATCAATGCGCTGGGCAATCTGGTGCATACCGCCCAGGGGCGCGATGTGGAGATGGTGGTCTGCAATGGGCAGGTGGTGGTCGAGGGGGGCGAGCTGTGCCTGGCGGATACGCCGGCGCTGCTGGCCGATGCCCAGCACGCGGCCGAAGCACTCTGGTCCCGCGCCCGGGCCCAGGTCTGACCCTGCTAACGGCTCGAGGGAGCGCCCATGAAACTGCTGATCGTCAATCCCAACATCTCGCACAGCGTCACCGAGCTGATCGAGGCCGAGGCGCGCCGTACGGCCAGTCCGGGGACTGAGCTGACCCTGCGCACGGCGGCGCTGGGCGTGGCCTATATCGAGACCCGCGCCGAGGCTGCCATCGGCGCTTACGCGACGCTCAACGAGCTGGCCGACCACTTTTCCGGACACGATGCCGCCGTGGTGGCCGCCTTTGGCGACCCGGGGCTTGAAGCGGCCCGCGAGATGCTGCCGATACCGGTGGTGGGCCTGACCGAGAGTGCGCTGATGAGCGCCGCCATGCTCGGCGGCAAGATCGGCATCGTGGCCATCTCGCGGCGTATTCGGGCCTGGTACGCCGAGACCGTTGATCGCTATGGCATGACCTCGCGTCTGGCCGGTATCCGCTGTCTGGACGAGCCGCTGGCCAATATCGGCAGCGTGCAGCAGGACAAGGGCGAGCAGCTGGTGGCGCTGTGTGAGGCGGCGATTCGCGACGATGGCGCGGATGTGCTGATCATCGCCGGCGCGCCTCTGGCCGGCCTGGCGCGCAGCGTGGCACAGCGCATACCGGTGCCGGTGGTGGATGGGGTGAGCTGCGCGGTGCAGCAGGCGGAGCTGTTGGCCCGCCTGGGCCCCGCCAAGGCGACCGCGGGCAGCTACGCCGCGCCGCCGGTGAAAGGTGCTGTGGGCTTGTCGCCGGCACTGCGGCAGCTGATCGGCCGGGAGGATCAGCAATGAGCCGTCCTGAGTCGGCCGAGAGTGTCGTCCGCCTGCGGCTGGTCTCCCACGACCTCGAGTTCGTGGCCGAGACCCGTCCCGATGCGCCGCACAGCGCGGCAGCCTTTCTCGCGCTCCTGCCCTGGCAGACGCAGCTGGTGCACGTGCGCTGGAGCGGTGAAGGGGTGTGGATACCCCTGGGCGATAAGGACTTCGCCCTGCCGTGGGAGAACCCCACCCGCTATCCCGCTCCCGGCGACGTGCTGTTCTACCCCGGCGGATACAGCGAGACCGAGATCCTGCTGGCCTACGGCGCGTGCAGCTTTGCCAGCAAGCTGGGGCCGATCGCTGGCAATCATTTCATGAGCCTCGTCGAAGGACTCGAGCAGCTCCCGGAACTGGGTCGACGCTGCCTATGGCAGGGCGCCCAGCCGCTGACCATCACTACCCACCCGACCCAAGGAGGCTCCCAATGACCGTGAACCGCAGTCGATTCGGCGTGCTCACGCCTTCGTCCAATACGGCGCTCGAGCCGCTCACGGCTGCCATGGTGGCCAAGGTTCCCGGGGTCAGCGCGCACTTCTCGCGCTTTAGCGTGACTGAAATTGCGCTCAGCGCGCGGGCGCTGGGCCAGTTCGATGATCGCCACGTGCTGGCGGCAGCCTGCCTGCTGGCCGACGCCCGGGTCGACGTGATCGGCTGGAGCGGCACCTCGGCCGGCTGGCTGGGGTTCGACCATGACGTGACCCTGTGCCAGCGGATTACGGATGAAACGGGTATTCCGGCAACCACATCGATGCTGGCGCTGAATGAGATTCTCGCCGAATACGGCCTACGCGAGTTTGGTCTGGTGACGCCCTACACCGACGACGTGCAGCAGCGAATTCTCGACAACTACCGCGGCGAAGGATTTGCGGTGGTCACCGAAGACCATCTGGGCATTAGCGAGAACTTCGCCTACGCCGAGGTCAGCGCGGAAACGCTCACCGCCCAGGTACGGCGTGTGGCCCAGGCCGGCGCGCCGGCCATCGTGGTGGCCTGCACCAATCTCTGTTCGGCCGACCTGGTAGCACAGTGGGAGGCGGAGCTGGGAGTACCGGTGCTGGATACCACGGCCACCGTGGTGTGGAAGATGCTGCGCATGACCGGACATGGCGAGGCGTCAGTCAGCGGTTGGGGTCAACTGATGGAAGGAGTGATGGCGCATGGCTGAATTCGATCTGGTGATTCGGCGCGCCCGCTGCGCCACCGCCGCCGATGTGTTCGAGGCCGATATCGGCATCCGCGACGGCGTGATAACGGCGCTGGGCAGCGGTCTCGGCGCCGGGCGTGAAGAGATGGATGCCGCCGGCCGCTGGGTGCTGCCAGGCGGCATCGACGGGCACTGCCATCTGGACCAGCCCACCTCTGACGGCTCGAAGATGGCCGACGACTTTCTCAGCGGTACCCGCTCGGCGGCCTGCGGCGGCACCACCACGGTCTTTCCGTTTGCCTGCCAGATGAAAGGCCAGAGCCTGCGCGCCGCCGTCGACGACTATCACCAGCGTGCCGAAGGCAAGGCGTGTATCGACTACGCCTTCCACCTGATCGTGACCGACGCGACCCCCGAGGTGCTGGCCAATGAGCTGCCGGCACTGATCCGCGAAGGCTACACCTCGTTCAAGATCTACATGACCTACGACGACTTGAAGCTGTCGGACCGCGAAATCATCGACGTGCTGGCGGTGGCCCGTGAGCACGGTGCCATGGTCATGGTGCACGCTGAGAATGCCGACTGCATCGCCTGGCTCACCGAGCGTCTGCTTGCCCATGGCCATACCGCTCCCCGCTATCACGCCGAGGCGCGGCCCATGCTGGTCGAGCGTGAGGCCACCCACCGCGCCATTGCCTATGCCGAACTGGTCGACGTGCCGATCCTGATCGTCCACGTCTCTGGGCGTGAGGCGATAGAGCAGCTGCGCTGGGCGCACAGCCACGGCCTACGCATCTATGCCGAGACCTGCCCACAGTACCTGTTCCTGACCGCTGACGACCTGGGCATCGAGGACGACGATCACCACGGTGCCAAGTGCATCTGCAGCCCGCCGCCGCGCGACAAGGCCAACCAGCAAGTGGTCTGGGATGGCCTGGAGAGTGGCGCCTTCCAGATCTTCTCCTCGGATCATGCGCCGTTCACCTTCGCTGGCCCCCAGGGCAAGTTCGCGGCCGGCAGCGACGCCAGCTTCGAGCGTATTCCCAACGGCATCCCGGGACTCGAAACGCGTCTTGCCCTGCTGTTCAGCCATGGGGTGGAGACGGGCCGCTTGACCATTCAGCAGTTCGTGGCACTCACCGCCACCAATGTGGCGCGCATGTATGGCCTCTATCCGCGTAAGGGCTCGATCGCCGTCGGCGCCGATGCCGACCTGGTGATCTGGGAGACCGGCCTGGACCGGCGCATCCGCAACAGCGACCTGCATCACGGCGTCGACTACACCCCCTACGAGGGCATACCAGTGTCGGCTTGGCCGGCGTTGACGCTGTCACGTGGCGAGGTGGTGTGGCGTGACGGCGACTACCTGGGCGTCGCCGGGCGCGGCCAGTTCCTGCCCTGCGCCCTGCCCGCGCCGGCTCGGCCCAAGCCTCGGCCGCCGGGGGGTGCCGCGTGGTAAGCCGCTCGAACAGTGCGGCATTGATCGAGTCGCTGCTGGCACTCGCGGTGATCGCGGTGGGGGTCATGTTTCTGCGCATCGTGCACAGCACGCCGCCGCCGTTTGGAGACCCCCGCGATATCGGCTCGGCGGCGTTCTTCCCCGGCTTGATCGCACTGCTGGTGACCGGCCTCGGCGTGGTGCTGCTGCTGTCCGCCTGGCGGCCAGCGTCCTCGTTGGCCTTCGAGTCTGGACACACCGCCCGGGCGCTCGTCGCCTATGCGCTGATGGTGGCCATGGTCGTATCGATCCGCTTCCTGGGCATCTGGCTGGTCACCATGCTGGCCGTGCCGCTGCTGGCACTCTGCTTCGGCGAACGCCGCTGGTATGTGCTGCTGGCGCTGGCGGTAGTGCCGCCGGCGCTGGTGATCCATCTCTTCGAGGGCGTCATGGGGGTCTACTTCCCCAGAGGGGTGGTGCTGTGATCGACCTGGCCGTACTCCAGCAGGGGCTTGCCATGCTGGCCAGTCCCTGGACCTTCCTGGCGCTGTCGGCGGGGCTTGCCGGGGGCATCCTGATCGGCGCCCTGCCGGGGCTCACGGCCACCATGGCGGTGGCGGTGCTGGCACCCTTTACCTTCTTCATGGAGGCGACCATTGGCATCCCCTTTCTCTTGGGGATCTACAAGGGGGCCATCTACGGCGGCTCGATACCGGCCATCCTGGTCAATACTCCCGGCACTGCGGCGGCGGCGGCCACCGCCCGCGATGGCTATGCGCTGACCCAGCAGGGCAAATCACGCAAGGCCCTGGAGTTGAGCCTGTATAGCTCGGTGGTGGCGGATTTCCTGGCGACCCTGGTCTTGATCATGGTCGCCATCCCGCTAGCCGGCATCGCGATCCGCTTTGGTTCTCCGGAGTTCGCACTGCTCTACCTGATCGCCTTGACCATGATCGCCACGGTCAGCGGCGAAAGCTTCCTCAAGGGTCTGATCGCCGCGGGTCTCGGGCTGCTGGTCGCCTCCATCGGGCTCGACCCGATGTCGGGCTATCAGCGCTTCACCTTCGGCAACACCGATCTGCTGGGGGGCGTGTCACTGATTCCGCTGCTGATCGGCATGTTCGCGCTGAGCGAGATTCTCATGCAACTGACGCACCCCCCGGAGCGGATGCACGATGCCGGGCAGGCGGCGGAGCATGGCGGGGAAAGGCTCAAGTGGTCGGAGTTCTGGGCCCTGCGCCCGACGATCCTGCGCTCTACCTCGCTGGGGACCTTCCTGGGGTCGCTGCCTGGCCTGGGGGCGGAGATAGCCTGCTGGATCGCCTATGGCCTGGCCCGCGGTCGCTCCCGCGAACCGGAAAAGTTCGGCAAGGGGTCGCTCGAGGGCCTGGCAGCGGCAGAGTCCGGCAACAACGCCGTGGTGCCCGCGGCGCTGATTCCCATGACCGTGTTCGGTATTCCCGGTGACACCATTACCGCGGTATTGATCGGCGCGCTGATGGCGCAAGGCATGATGCCGGGGCCGCTGTTGATTCAGCAGAACCCAGGCTTCCTGTTCGGGCTGTTTCTGGTGCTGCTGGTCACCAACGTGCTGCTGCTGATATTCGGTTTAGCGGCGATTCGCTGGCTGAAGCAGGTCACGCGGATCCCGCCCACGGTGCTCTATCCCTGCGTCCTGCTGCTCTGCGTGTGCGGCGCCTATGCGGTCAACTCCAGCACCTTCGATCTGCTGATTCTGGTGGTTGGCGGTGGCCTGGGCTATGTGATGCGCCGTACCCACTTTCCCATTGCCCCGCTGATCATCGGCCTGCTGCTGGGGCCGGGTTTCGAGAGCGCCGTGCGTCAGTCGCTGGTGTTCTCCAACGGCAGCCTGGCGATCTTCTGGTCGCGGCCAGGCAGCCTCATCCTGCTGATCCTGCTAGCGCTGGTCATCCTTGCGATGGCATGGCGCGGCCTGGTGAAAGCAGGTGTCATCCGCAAGCGTTCCAACGCCCACCCACCCAAGTCCAACAACAGCTGAGGCACATAACCATGTCCCGTCCCCTCCTGTCCCGTACCTTGCTGGCCGCATCCCTCGCCGCGGCCGCCACCCTCACCACTGGCCAGGTCCTCGCCGAGGAGAGCCACCTCCCCGATGAGCCGATCCGCTTCGTCACGCCCTATCCTGCAGGGGGCTCCCACTCGCTGCATGCCGGTATCATTACCGCGGTTGGCGAGGAGTTTCTGGGCCGACCGCTGATCTCGGTGATTCGTGGCGGCGGCGGCGGTGCGGTGGCCGCCGCGGAGGTGGCCGGCAGTACGCCAAATGGCACGATGCTGCTGTTTGGTGACCCGACCATCAATTCACTGCGCCCGCAGGTCGAAGACCTGCCCTACGAGATGGATGACTTCGTGCCAGTGGCTCGCATCAACTACAGCCCGGCGATTTTCGTGACCACCCCCGACCAACCCTTCCAGAGCATTGGTGAGCTGGTCGAGCACGCCGAGGATAATCCCGGCGAGGTGGTCTACAGTTCCGACAACCGCAATGGCTTCACCTACACGGTCTTCGAGATGCTCAAGGCGACAGCCGATATCGAGATGCGCGGCGTCGAACTGGGCGGTGGCGGTCCTGCGGTGACCCAGCTGCTGGGTGGCAACACCATGGCCTATGCCGGTGATCCCAGCGTGGTGGGCGAGCATCTCGAAGCGGGGAGTCTGGTCGGCCTATGCGTCACCGACACCGAGCGTTTCGACGCCTATGCCGATATCCCCACCTGCCAGGAAGAGGGCTACGACGTGGTCTTCCAGTTCTGGCGCGGGGTGATGGCACCGGCCGACACGCCGGCCGAGGTTGTGGCAGAACTCAGTGATGGCTTCCAGCGCTTGACCGAAGACGAAGGCTTCCTGCGTCTGATTGGCCAGATTGGCTCCGGCATTCAGTTCCTCGGCCATGAGGAGTTCGCCGAAGCGCTGGCGGCGGAGCAAGCCGCCCTGCGCGACGCGTATCTCGACGACTAACTCGACGCCTCACCGCACAGGAGAGTGTCGGCGGCCCCTAGCATGGGGCCGTCGACCGTTTGCGATGACACACAACGTTGACAAGACCACGACACTGCTGGGCGCTCGTCCGCTCAGTGAGAACGGCTCCCATGTCCTGCCATCGCCGATGGATATCGTTATCCGCGGGGGCATCATCGAGGCGATACGGCCAGCGGGGGAGGCTCCCCCGGAAGGCGATGCCGTCGATGCCTCAGGCACCCTGGCCGTGCCGGGCTTCATCAATGGTCACCACCATTCCCATGAGAATTTCCACAAGGGGCGCTACGACCGGCTGCCCCTCGAGCTGTGGATGAACTACGTGCGGCCGGTAAAGCCCTTGCCATTGACGCCCGACGACGTCTACCTGCGCACGCTGGTGGGTGCCTGCCAGGCGCTACTCACAGGCACCACCTGTATCGTCGACGACTTCAACGCCTCGCCGCTGCTCGACCGCGATCACCTCGAGGCCGCACTCGCCGCCTATGACGATATCGGTATCCGTGCGCTGCTCGGTCCCACGCTGTTTGACGTGCCATTCCACGAGAGCGTGCCGTTTATTCACGAGGAGTGCAGCCCGGAGACGCTGGCCAGCCTGGCGCCCGGCAAGTCGACCCCGGCGGCAGACTATCTGCACCTGGTCGAGTCACTCGCCGCGACGCGTCATCCTCGCGACAACCGCGTAGGGGTACTACTGGCCCCCTCCGCGCCGCAGCGCTGCAGCGACAGTCTGCTCGGCGAGGTGAGGGCGCTGGCCGACAGAACCGGACTGCCGGTGATCATCCACGTCCAGGAAACCCGCCTGCAGGCGGCCTCGGCCTGGCACCAGCGAGGCAAGACGCTGTTCCAGCATCTCGATGATCTGGGCTTTCTGGCGCCGGGAACCTCGCTGATTCACGCGGTGTGGCTGACCCCTGACGATATCGTGCGGATTGCCGCCAGCGGCGCCAGCGTGCAGCACAACCCCAACAGCAACCTCAAGCTTGGGTCCGGGCTGATGCCCATGCGCGCGCTGCTGGACGCGGGGGTCAACGTGAGCCTGGGGACCGACGGCTGCGGCTCCCTGGAGTCCACCGACATGCTGCGGGTGGTGGCCAACACCGCGCTGATTCACAAGCTGCGCGGCGACGACTATCGGCACTGGATTGGCGCCGAGGAGGCGCTGGAGGCGGCCACCCTGGGCGGCGCCCGGGCGCTGGGCATGGAGCAGCAACTGGGGCGGATCGCGATTGGCATGCGCGCCGATCTGGTGCTCTACCGGCTGGATGCACCGGCCTTTACGCCCCTCAATGACCCGCTGCGCCAGCTGGTGTTCGGAGAGAGCGGTAGCGGGATCCATTCGGTATGGGTGGACGGCGAGCGGGTCGTCGCTGACGGCAAGCTGACGCGGTTGGACCAGCATGAGGTATCACAGCGTATCGACCAGGCCATGCAGCGGCTGAGGCCAGCCATCGAGGCCGCCGAGGAGATGACCGAAACCTTGCGGCCGGCCTATGAGCGCATCTGGTCGCGCTGCCAGGCGCTGCCCCTGGCGCCGGGCACCATCCCGGCGCGGTTCGACGAATGAGCCTCGAGTGGCTGGGTATTCAACTGCTCGGCGCTGTCGCGGCGCTACTCGGGGTCCTGGCCTTTCAGTGTCGCCACGATGTTCGCATGCTGGTGATGCTATCGGGCTCGTGCCTGGTGTGGAGCCTGCACTTTTTGCTCTTGGCACAGCCCACGGCGGCCCTGCTCAATGTGATCACGGCCGTACGCAATCTGGTTGGGATTCGCTGTCGCGGCGGCTGGTTCGCCGCAGGCTTTATCGGACTGTATCTGGTCACCGGGAGTTACAGCTGGCAAAGTGGATGGGATATCTTGCCGGTCGTCGCGGTGATCTCGGGAAGCGTCGGCGTCTTCTTTCTTGCCGGCCTGCCGCGACGCGGGGCGCTGCTGATTGGTAGCCTGCTGTGGCTGGTGTTCAACTGGCAAGCGGGGTCGATCCCGGGGGTTCTGGTGATGTTCGCTGACGGCGTCTCCAACAGCTGGCGAATTTATCGCCTAAGGCGCCAGGCCCAGCCCAGCGAGCTTTCTGACAGGGTCTAGGTCTTCGGGCCGCGGGACGTTTCAGCAATCCATAGCGTAAGCACCTAGACGGGCAGGGCGGTTTTACGACGATGACATCCCACTCACCTCACCTGGTGGTCTTCACCGGTGCCGGCATCAGTGCCGAGAGCGGCATCCAGACCTTTCGCGCCAGCGACGGCCTGTGGGCCGATCATGCCATCGAGGACGTGGCCACGCCCCAGGCCTGGCGCCGCGACCCTGAGCGGGTACTGCGCTTCTACGATGCGCGGCGCACCCAGGTGCGCCGCGCCCGTCCCAACGCGGCCCATCAGGCCCTGGCCTCGCTCGAGAAGCAGGGCTTTCGGGTCAGCGTGATCACCCAGAACATCGACGACCTCCACGAGCGTGCCGGCTCCCGCGACGTGCTGCATCTCCACGGCGAGATTCTCAAGGCGCGCTCCAGCGTCGATGAGCGCATGCGCTATCCGCTGCCGCGCGGCGGCATCAGGCTTGGCGATATCTGCGACAAGGGCAGCCAGCTGCGCCCCGACGTGGTGTGGTTCGGCGAGCCGGTGCCGCGCTATATAGAAGCCTGCGAGATCGTCGAGCAGGCCGACCTGCTGCTGGTGGTGGGTACCTCGCTGGCGGTGATGCCGGCCGCGGCGCTGCTCGAGCGGGCGCCGCTGGACGCCGAGGTGATCCTGGTCGACCCGGCCGCCGAGCGGCTGGCGCCGCCGGGTGTGGCAGCGCTGGCCCAGCCCGCCGGGCGTGGTGTCACCGAGCTGGTGCGCCACTGGTCGCGGGAGGGCCGCCTGTGGCTGCCGGAGACGCTGCTCGAGGCGTGAGGGATTTTGCCCGCACTACCCTTTAAGGCATTATTAGCGGTCTAATCAACGCGGCGGTTGGATTGCGTCGACCGACGGACTTCATCGCAAGGACACGCCATCATGTTGCTTTTCGAACGTCTCAATCGTCTCTTCCCGCTGTGGGCGATTCTCTTCGCTGCCTTGGCGATCTTCATGCCACCGCTGTTCACCGGCTATGCCGGGCGGATCCAGACGCTGCTGGCGATCATCATGTTCGCCATGGGGCTGACGCTGTCGAAGCAGGATTTCCTCAACGTGGTCAAGGCGCCGCTGCCGGTAGGCATTGGCGTGCTGCTGCAGTTCGTGTTGATGCCGCTGGCGGCGCTGGGGGTCTCGCTGGTACTGGGCCTGTCGCCGGAGCTGACCACCGGCATGGTGCTGGTGGGCGCGACGGCCGGCGGTACCGCCTCCAACGTGATGACCTGGCTGGCCGGCGGGCGCGTGGCGCTGTCGGTATCGATGACCCTGGTCTCGACCCTGGCCTCGGTGGTGATGACGCCGCTGATCGCCTGGCTGCTGGTCGGGCAGGTGGTCGAGGTGCCGGTGTGGGGCATGCTGTCGAGCATCGCCCAACTGGTGATCGCACCGGTAGCGGCGGGGGTGGTGGTGCATCATTTCCTGGGCCGCCATATCGCGCGCATCGAGCCGGCGCTGGCGACGCTTGCCATGGCGGCCATCGTGATGATCATTGCCATCGTGGTGGCGCTCAACGCCGGCCGCCTGGCAAGCCTGGGCCCGGTGGTGGCATTGGCGGTAATCGCCCACAACGGCATTGGCCTGGCCGGCGGCTACTTCGTCAGCCGGCTGTGCGGCCTCGACCAGCGCACCGCGCGCACCGTCTCCATCGAGGTGGGGATGCAGAACTCGGGACTCGCCGTGGCGCTCGCCAACCAGTTCTTCAGCGCCGGCGCCGCCTTGCCCGGGGCGCTATTCTCGGTGTGGCACAACGTCTCCGGTTCGCTGCTGGCGGGCTACTGGAAGCGTCGCCCGGCGGCGGCGGCAAGACCAGCGGAAAGCGCCTGACGCGTCTCGGCGGGTGGGCATGCTAGAATGCCGGCCCGCTCGTTTCTCAGGTGCGTCATGCTACAAGACGTCTCGCTAGACCCACGCTTAGCCAACGACGAGGACCGCGAGCCGGCCACCGACCGCGCGCGTCCACCGCGGCGTGAATTCAAGGCCCGCGGCAGCTTCGTCGAACGCTGTGAAGGGTGCAATCTGCCGACCCTCAACTGCCTGTGCCCGTTCCGGGTCGAGGCTGACAGCCGCGCCCGGGTGTGGCTATTGACCCACCCCCTGGAGCACCACAAGCCGACCAATACCGGGCGGCTGATCGGCGACGTGCTGCCTGCCACGCGGGTCTTCACCTGGTATCGCACCGCCCCCGATGCAGACTTGCTTGCGCAGCTCGACGACCCGCGCTATGCGCCCTTCGTGATCTTCCCCGATGACCAGCCGGACTACGCCGAACGGGTGGTGGGCATGCCGGCGGTGGCGCGTGCCAAGGATCAGGAGAGGGTTCCAGTGTTCATCATCATCGACGGCACCTGGCGCCAGGCGCGGCGCATCTTTCGCAAGAGCCCCTACCTCGACGCGCTGCCGGTACTGCCGCTGAGGACCCAGCGCCAGACCCGCTATCGGCTGCGCAAGCCGGCCTCCCAGGCCCACCTGTGTACCGCGGAAGTGGCCATCGAGCTGCTGCGCCAGGCCGGCGACGTAGATGCCGCCGAGGTGCTCGACGACTACTTCGACGCCTTCAACGACAGCTACGCCTCGAGCCGCACCTACCACAAGATCGAGCAGCCCACACCGGCCATGCGCCGGCTGCTGTCGCGCCAGGGCCGCTGGCCCGCCTCAGCTACCGAATAGCGCCCCGGCGATGCGGAAGCCTGCCACCCAGGTGCCCGCTGCCGAGCCGAGAGTGGCGAGCAGGAACACCAGCAGGGTGCGCGATACGCGGTTACGCCACCAGCCCTTGAGCTGGGTGACGTCGTGGCGCAGGTGGGCGAAGTCGCCGACCTTGGGTTTGCGCATGAACAGCTCCACCCCGGCGGCGACGAACCCGGCGCCGATAGTAGGGTTGAGCGAGGTCAGCGGGGCGGCGAAGAAGGTCGCCAGAATGGTCACCGGGTGGGCCAGGGCGATGGTGGTAGCCGCCGCCGAGAGTACCCCGTTGATCAGGAACCACTCGCCGACCAGCTGCCAGCCGAGATCGGTGTTGCGCGAGAAGCCGATGGCGAAGCCGGTCAGCACCAGCGCGGTGATCGCCCAGGGCAGCATCCGCCACACCGGCGAGCGCGGCGGGGTGGCCTCCAGCGCCTCGCGCTCGGCGCGGGGCTCGGCGGGCAGCGCCTGACTCAAGTGCTCGGCCATGCCCTTGAGGTGGCCGGCGCCGATCACCACCAGCACGTGGCGATAGCGCCCGGGCGGGCTCTCCTCGCCGAGGCGCAGGGTCATGTAGCGGTCGCGCTCGCTGATCAGCGGCGTGTAGAGCGACTCGGACTGCTCGGCGAACTCGTTGAAGGTCGACTCCAGCACGTCGCCCTCCTTGAGTCGTTCGATATCGGCGGCGGAGACCTCCTGGCGCGACATCACGCTGCCCAGTAGCCCCGAGAACAGCGAGAAGCGCTGCCACCAGGGCACGTTGGCGTAGATGCGCTTGAGGGTGATGCCTACGTCACGGTCGATCAGCAGCAGCGGCAGGTCGTGGCGCTGGGTCTCCTCCAGCGCGGCGCGCATCTCGGCGCCGGGCTCGATGCCCGACTGCTCGGCGACACGCTGCTGGAAGGCCCCCAGCGCCAGGCTGGCGGCGACCATGCCGGCCTTGCCCTGACGGAAGATCTCGAACAGGTCCTGACCGGCCAGGGCATCGGGCTCCACCAGGCTGTGGTGGCGCGAGGCGCACAGCTCGATGGCCACCGCGTCAAAGTCGCCGGAGCGGACCAGCGCGCGCACCTCGTCGGCGCTCTCCTTGGAGACGTGGGCGGTGCCCAGCAGGGTGTAGCGGGTATCGCCCAGCTGCAGGGTCTGGCGAGGCCCGCCGCTGGGCGCTGCGGCCGGCTCGGCGCTGGCGGTGAGATCCTGGGGGTCGGTCATGAAGGCTCGCTGTGACGACAAGATGATCAGGCGATTATCCACGAAAGCCGCTGGCCACGCCAAACTTGGGGACGGCAACGATAGGTAAATCGCAGTAAACGTTCAACTGCTTTGAGACCGGGACTGATCCGGCGGCAGGCCTACGCGAACGCGCTGCGAACCCATCCCTGGGCGCTACTTTTGCCCTGCTTCGCTCTCGCATCCTGCTTCGCTTGCAGGACCGGTGCTGGTCATCCATGGCCAGCCCGTTCGGAGCAGTGCTCCTCACCCATGGCAAAAGACCTTCGCTGCGACCTGCCCCCGGCGTCCCTTGGCAGCATCTTCGACTAGCGCCGCCAGAAGGCCGGGGTGAACAGCACCAGTACGGTGAAGATCTCCAAGCGGCCGAGGATCATCGCCAGCACAAGGATCCACTTGGCCAGGTCGGGCAGCTCGCCGTAGTGGCTGGCGGCCTCGCCAAGCGCCGGGCCGAGGTTGTTGAGGGTCGAGGCCACCGTCGACCAGGCGGTGACCTGGTCGACGCCGGTGGCCATCACCCCGATCAGCATCAGGAAGAACAGCATCACATAGACCGAGAAGAAGCCCCACACCGCCTGGGCGATGCTGTCGGGCACGCTGACCTTGCCGACCTTGACCGCGATCACCGCGTTGGGGTGGATCAAGCGCATGATCTCGCGCATGCCCTGCTTGAGGATCAGGATGATGCGGATCACCTTCATGCCGCCGCCGGTGGAGCCCGAGCAGCCGCCGACGAAGGCGGCGACGAACAGCAGGAAGGGCAGGGCACCGGGCCAGGCCGAGAAGTCGGCGACGCCGAAGCCGGCGGTGGTGGCGATGGAAACCGCCTGGAACACGCCGTTGCGCAGGCCCTCGCTGCCACTGTAGGTGGCGGTCAGCCACAGCGTCAGCACGCTGATCACGCTTAGGCCGAGCAGGAACAGCAGCAGGAAGCGCGCTTCTGGATCATACAGGTATTGCGATAGGCGCTTTTCGCGCCAGGCGGCGAAGTGCAGGCTGTAGCTTATCGCCGAGACCACCATGAACAGCACACAGATCATCTCGATGGTGGCGCTATCGAAGTGGCCGATGCTGGCGTCGTAGGTGGAAAAGCCGCCGATGGCCACGGTCGAGAAGCCGTGGCCGATGGCGTCGAACCAGTCCATGCCGGCGGCCCAGTAGGCGATGATGCAGGTCAGCGTCAGGCTGGCGTAGATATACCAAAGCGCCTTGGCGGTCTCGGTGATGCGCGGGGTCAGCTTGGAGTCCTTGAGCGGCCCCGGGATCTCGGTGCGATACAGCGCCATGCCGCCCACGCCCAGCGTCGGCAGGATCGCCACCGCCAGCACCACGATACCCATGCCGCCCAGCCACTGCAGCTGCTGGCGGTAGTAGCGCACCGCCTCGGGCAGGAAGTCGATGCCGGTGATCACCGTGGCGCCGGTGGTGGTCAGCCCCGAAAACGACTCGAACACCGCATCGGTGACCGACAGCGCATAGGGGCCGTCGAGCATCAGCGGCAGCGAGCCGAAGGTCCCCAGTACCGTCCAGAACAGCGCCGCGATCAGGAAGCCGTCGCGGGTGCGCAGCTCCTTGCGCGCGTAGCGGTTGGGCAGGTAGAGCAGGGCCCCGGTGGCCACGGTGATCGCCATGGCGATGGCAAAGGCATCCCACACGCCGTCGTTGAACAGCAGCGAGATCAGGATCGGCGGCACCAGGGTCAGGCTGAACAGCATCAGCAGCAGTCCCAGGATGCGCAAAATAACGCGCAGGCTCATGCCGTCACGCTCCCGGTGCGAGCGTCCATGCCTGGCTCCCCCATCAGAAGAATGTCAGCCCGACCTGGAACAGCCGCTCCACGTCGCGGATACGGCGCTTGTCGACCACGAACAGGATGACGTGGTCGCCGGACTCCACCACCACGTCGTCGTGGGCGATCACCACCTCCTTGCCGCGCACGATAGCGCCGATGGTGGTGCCGCTGGGCAGGTCGATCTCGTCGATGGTGCGCCCCACCACCTTGGACGAGCGCGAGTCGCCGTGGGCGATCGCCTCGATGGCTTCGGCGGCGCCGCGGCGCAGCGAATGGACGTTGACGATGTCGCCGCGCCGCACGTGGGTCAGCAGGCTGCCGATGGTGGCCTGCTGCGGCGAGATGGCGATGTCGATCTCGCCGCCCTGCACCAGGTCGACGTAGGCGGCGTTGTTGATCAGCGTCAGCACCTTCTTGGCGCCCAGCCGCTTGGCCAGCATCGACGACATGATGTTGACCTCGTCGTCGTTGGTCAGCGCGCAGAAGATGTCGCAGTCCTCGATGTTCTCCTCCAGCAGCAGGCGCTTGCTGGTGGCGCTGCCGTGAAGTACCACGGTGCGGTCGAGGCGTTCGGAAAGGGTCGTACAGCGCTCCAGGTCGTGCTCGATGATCTTGACCTGGTGGCTGTGCTCGAGGTTCTCGGCCAGGCGCTCGCCGATATGCCCGCCGCCGGCGATCACCACCCGGCGGAAGTCGCGGTCGAGGCGGCGCAGCTCGCTCATCACCGCGCGGATGTCGCGGCGGGCCGCAATGAAGAACACCTCGTCGTCGGCCTCGATCACGGTGTCGCCGCGCGGGATGATCGGCCGATTGCGGCGATAGATGGCCGCCACCCGGGTGTCGACGTTGGGCATGTGGCGGCGCAGGAAGCCCAGCTCCTGGCCGACCAGCGGCCCGCCGTAGAAGGCCTTGACCGCCACCAGCTGGGCCTGGCCGCCGGCGAACTCGAGCACCTGCAGGGCGCCGGGGTATTCGATCAGGCGGCGGATATGGTCGGTGACCACCTGCTCGGGGCTGATCAGCACGTCGATGGGCACCGCCTCGTGGGCGAACAGGCCCTTGCGGGTGAGGTAGGCGGTGGCGCGCACCCGGGCGATCTTGGTGGGGGTGCGGAACAGGGTGTGGGCGACCTGGCAGGCGATCATGTTGACTTCGTCGGAGTTGGTCACCGCGATCAGCATGTCGGCGTCTTCGCAGCCGGCCTGGCGCAGCACCATGGGGTAGGAGGCGGGGCCCGACACGGTGCGGATATCCAGGCGGTTATGCAGGTCGCGCAGCCGCCCGCCGTCGGTATCGACCACGGTAATGTCGTTCTCTTCGTGGGCGAGATGCTCGGCCAGGGTGCCGCCGACCTGTCCGGCACCGAGAATGATGATCTTCATGCCACGCCTGTTCCCCTGCGATGCGTCGGCACAGCATAAACCAGCCGCCAGGCGAAGGACAGGCGGCGCGGCGTGTGGATCAGTGGCTCTCCAGGGTGAAGCCGACCTTGATGGTCACCTGCCAGTGGGCGATGCGACCGTGCTCGATATGTCCGCGGGTCTCGGTGACCTCGAACCAGCGCATGTCGTGGAGGGTCTGGTTGGCGCGCTCGATGGCCTGGGCGACGGCGTCCTCGATGCTCTCGGTGGAGGACCCGGTCAGCTCGATATGTTTGTAGATGTGCGACATGGCGTGATTCCTTGTCTGGCTTCACTGATTAAGCATGTGTTGCGCTCACCCCCAGTATAAGACGCCGGATGCGCCCCGGGGCAAGCCCGGGGCACCGGTCAGCTGCGAGCCTTTTCGAGCCGTGCATAGAAGAAGCCGTCGTGGCCGGCCTCGCGGGGCAGCAACTGGCGGCCGTCGCCGGACGGCCGGCCCCAGGCCACCGCGGTGGGGGTGGTCACGCGGGCGTCCGCGGTGCGCGCCAAGAACGCCTTGATCTGCTCGGCGTTCTCCTCGGGGAACACCGAACAGGTGGCGTAGAGCAGGGTGCCACCGGGGGCCAGCAGCTGCCACAGGCGGTCGAGCAGCTGCGTCTGCAGGCCGGCCAGCGCGCTGATGTCCTCGGCGCGACGCAGGCGCTTGATGTCCGGATGGCGGCGAATCACGCCGCTACCCGAGCAGGGCGCGTCGAGCAGGATGGCATCGAAGCGGTCCGCGTCCCAGCCGTCCAACCGGGTGGCATCGCCCTGCTCGACGCGGGCCGTCAGCCCCAGCCGTTCGAGCGTCTCGCTGACACGGGGCAGGCGCCGGGCATCGCTGTCGAGGGCGATGAGGTCGATCTCGAAGGCTTCGAGCAGGTGGGCGGTCTTGCCGCCGGGTGCGCAGCAGGCATCCAGGACCCGTGCCCCGGGCCGCGGCGCCAGCACCGGCCCGAGCAGCTCCACGGCGAGCTGGGCGGCTTCGTCCTGGACGCTGACGTCACCGTCGGCAAAGCCGGGCAGTGCAGTGACGTCGCAGGGGGTCTCGAGGGTCAAGCCGTCCGGGGCGAACTCGCAGGTGCGGCTCTCGAGCCCGCTCTCCAGCAGGCGCTCGCGATACACCTCGCGGCTGACCCGGCGCCGATTGATGCGCAGCGTCATCGGGCCAGGCGTATTGTTGGCGATGGCGAGTTCACGCCAGTCGTCGGGCCACGCCTGGCGCAATGCCTTGAGCAGCCAGGCCGGATGCAGCAGGGCGACGCAGGGGTCGCGATCGACCTTGGCCTGCAGCGCGCTCTGCTCGCGCTGCAGGCGGCGCAGGCAGCCGTTGAGTACCCGGGTGGCCCAGGCCTTGCCCAGCAGGCGTGCGGCACCGGCGGTCTCGCCTACCGCGGCGTGGGCCGGAATGCGCATGTACAGCAGCTGATAGATCCCCACCAGCAGCAGCGCCTGAACGTCGCGGTCGCGGGCCTTGAAGGGACTGCGCAGCAGCTCGTCGGCAAGCGCCTCGAGGCGCGGCAGGCTGCGGCACACGCCGTAGCAGAGCGCGCGAAACAGCGCGCGGTCGCGGGGCAGCACGGCGCTGTCGTCGAGGGCGGAGAGCGAGGCCTGGGCATCGATGACCGGCTGTAGCGCGCGGGCGGCAGCGGCTCGCAGCGCCTGTCCGCCGTGCTGGGGAGCGCGGGGATCATTCATGACGAAGCCTCCGGATGGGACAGTGGGGTCCCGGCGGCGAAACGCTCGCCGCGGGCCTTGAGCAGTTCACGCATCGGCAGCGCCTTGCCGCCGGGCAGTTGGGCCTGGGTCACGCACAGCACCTCGTCGCCCTGCGCCCCGCAGGCGATGCGCAGGGCATCCTCGTCGGCCTCCAGCAGGGTGCCCGGCGCCGCCTGCTGCGGGTCGTCGTCGCGACGCTCGCCGGCGGTGGCGAACCACAGCCGCAGGCGCTCGTCACCCAGCGCACACCAGGCCACCGGCCAGGGGTTGAAGGCGCGGATCTTGGCCGCCAGCTCGGCTGCCGGTCGCGAGAAGTCGAGCTCGGCCTCGGCCTTGGAGAGCTTGGCGGCGTAGGTCACGCCGGCCTCGGGCTGCGGCGTGGCACTGAGGCCGTCGCCGGCCAGGGCGTCGAGGGCCGTGACGATCGCCTCGCCGCCCAGCTCGGCGAGGGTGTCGTGCAGCTCGCCGCCGGTGGTGGTGGCGTTGATCGAGGTGCGCCGCTCGAGCAGCATGGCGCCGGTATCCAGGCCGGCGTCCATCTGCATGATGGTGACTCCGCTCTGACTATCGCCGGCCTCGATGGCGCGCTGGATCGGCGCAGCACCGCGCCAGCGCGGCAGCAGCGAGGCGTGCACGTTGAGGCATCCCAGCTGCGGGGTATCGAGTACCGCCTGGGGCAGGATCAGACCGTAGGCGACCACCACCATGATGTCGGCATCGATCGCCGCCAACTCGGCCTGGGCGTCGGCATCCTTGAGCGACGCCGGCTGATAGACCGGCAACCGGTGCGTCTGGGCCAGCGCCTTGACCGGGCTGGGGGTGAGCCTGCGGCCGCGACCGGCGGGGCGGTCGGGCTGGGTATAGACGGCCACCACCCGGTGCTGGCTGTCGAGCAGCGCTGCCAGATGGGTGGCGGCGAAGTCGGGGGTGCCGGCAAAGATGACGCGTAGGGCTTGGGTCATGACGTCGGGCCTTGAGGGGTCGGAAAACGATGCGACCATGATAGCCGATCGGCCACCTGCGAGGGCAGGCGCGGAGTCACAAGCGAGCCGGCCCGCAGCGCTGCTGCGGGCCGGCTCGGTGGGGGGTGAGGGTTACGCGTCTTGCATCAGCTTGTGACGCTTCTGCATCTTCTTGAGTACCCGTTCGCGCTTGAGCGGTGAGAGGTAGTCGACGAACAGCACGCCCTCGAGGTGGTCGTATTCGTGCTGAATGCAGTGCGCCAGCAGGCCGTCGGCCTCGAGTTCAAACGGCTGGCCGTCGCGGTCAAGCGCCTTGAGCTTGACGCGCAGGGCGCGGGGGACCTCGGCGTAGTACTCGGGAATCGACAGGCAGCCTTCCTGCAGCGGTTCGCGCTCGTCGCCGAGAGGCGTGTACTCGGGATTGATCAGGACCCGCGGCTGGCTCTGGTCGTCGCTGACGTCCATCACGATGACGCGGCGATGCACGTCGACCTGGGTCGCCGCCAGGCCGATGCCGCGCGCGTGGTACATGGTCTCGAGCATGTCGTCGACCAGCTGGCGTACCTCGTCGTCGACGCTGGCCACCGGTGCGGCCTTGGTGCGCAGGCGCTCGTCGGGATATTCGAGGATGGGTAACTTGGCCATGGCGTTGAAATCACCGTTATGCTGTTATCAAGGGATATGGCCATATTGTAGAGGGCGGCTGCGTGCAGTGAAACCGCCGGTTGTGCGATGCGCCATCGATAATAGCGATAAACCCGTTGAACGGGACGGTACCAGGGGGAAGCGAGAGCATGAAGATGAGCAAGGCGAGGCGGGGGGCGCGGTATGGCTGGCTCGCGGGCTGGGCGCTGTTGGCGATGCTGCTGGCCCTGCCGGCCATGGGGCAAGGGCTCAGCGACGCAGGCCTGCGCGGCGATGCACCGGATCGCTATACGGTAGTGCGCGGCGACACCCTATGGGATATCTCGGGGCGCTTCCTGCGCCATCCCTGGCAGTGGCCCGAGGTGTGGGAAGTCAATCCGCAGATCCGCAATCCACACCTCATCTACCCCGGCGATACGGTCTACCTCTACTACCGGGACGGCCAGCCGCGGCTCGGCCTGGAGCGCGGGCGCGGCGAAGTCCGGCTATCGCCGGAAGTGCGGCGCACGCCGCGCCGCGAGGCGGTGCCGCCGCTGCCGCTGGAGCGGGTCGAGAACTTCCTTACCGACTACCGCGTGCTCGACGACCCGGCGCTGGCCGACGAGCAGGCCTACGTGGTGGGCGGCGACGACCGCCGCCTGATCAGCGGCGCCGGGGATCGGATCTACGCCCGCGGCGATCTGGAAGATCACGGCCGGCTGGGCATCTACCGCCTCGGTGAGACCTACGAAGATAGCGTCACCGGCGAGTTCCTGGGACTCGAACTGGTCGGCGTGGGCCAGGCACGCTGGCTGCGCAGCGAGGGCGATATTGCCACCCTCGACGTGCTGAGTGCCAACCAGGAAGTGCGCAACGGCGATCTGGTGCTGCCGCTGGAGCGCGGCGAGCTGCTCACCGAGTTTCTGCCGCGGGCCCCCGAGCGGGCCGTGGACGGGCGGCTGCTGGCGGTGCCCGGCGGCGTCCAGTTCATCGGCCGGCTGGAGGTGGTGGCGCTGGACCGCGGTCGCCGCGATGGCCTGACCCCGGGTCACGTGCTGAGCGTCGAGCAGCGCGGTGAGCTGGTCACCGACCCGGTGACCAACGAGTCGCTGCGTCTGCCCGGCGAAGAGGCCGGCCTGGTGATGGTGTTCAAGAGCTACGAGCGGATGAGCTATGCGCTGGTGATGCGCGCCAGCCGCAGCCTGGCGGTGGGCGATCGGATCTTCAACCCCGACAGCAGCGCCACACTAGCGCAGCGCTAACGGCGCCGATACACGGAGGAGAGCGCATGACGGCCAGGGAGTGGCTGATACTGGCGGCGCTGCCCGGGCTAGGCCCGCGGCGCCTGGCGCAGCTTACTGCGGCCGCGCCGGCGTGGCCCGACGGCTGGCTGGCGGCGATGCCCGAGCCGGCGCGCAGCCACCTGCGACTGTGGCTCCAGCATCCCGCCCGCAGTCCACTGCAGGCCCAGCTCGAGGCGGCGCTGAGCTGGGACGCCGCGGCCGACCACCATCACCTGCTGACCCCTGCCCACGACCACTGGCCCGCGCTGCTGGCGCAGATACCCGACCCGCCGCCGGTGCTGTGGGCCAGCGGTGATCTGACCGCCTTGGCGCCGCCGGGCCTGGCGATCGTTGGCTCGCGGCGGCCGAGCCGCGACGGCCTGCACAACGCCCAGCGCTTCGGACGTGAGCTCGCCGAGCGGGGCTGGGTCGTGATCAGCGGCATGGCGCTGGGCATCGACGGTGCTGCCCAGCAGGCCGCGCTGGAGGCCGGCGGTCGCAGCGTGGCGGTGCTCGGCTGTGGGGTGGATGTGATCTACCCCCAGCGCCATCGCCAGCTGTATGCCCGCCTACGTGACGAAGGCGGGCTGCTGCTCGCCGAGCATCCCCCGGGCACGGCAGCCCATCCGGCCTTCTTTCCACGCCGCAACCGTATCGTCACCGGCCTGTCGCAGGGCGTGCTGGTGGTCGAGGCGGCAGAGAAGAGCGGCTCGCTGGTCAGCGCACGGCTGGCCGTCGAACAGAACCGCGAGGTATTCGCGGTGCCCGGCTCGATCCACAATCCCCAGGCGCGTGGCTGTCTCGCCCTGATCCGCGACGGCGCGGCCATGGCCACCTGTGTCGAGGATATCCTCGCCGAGCTGGGGCACTGGGCGGCCCCCAGCCAGGCGCTGCCAGCGCTTGCCGCTGCCGGCGAGCAGGATCCGCTACTGGCCTGGCTCAGTGACCGCCCGACGCCGCTCGATGCGCTGGTGGCGCTGAGCGGCCACGACGTCAGCGACTGCCAGCTGAGACTGCTCGAACTCGAGCTGGAAGGGCTCGCCACCCAGGCCGTCGGCGGCTGGATCCGCCTGCCGCGCTAGGGTTTATCATCGTTTCGGCCGGCCATGGTAGACTCTGCGTCCCATCATCTCGGCCAGGAGTCCTGTCATGTCTGAACGCGCGACGCCGCGCCTGTCGGTAGCCTCTGCCGCCACGGCACTGGCCCGCGGCGAGCTGGTGGCCTACCCCACCGAGGCGGTCTGGGGGCTGGGCTGCGACCCCGCCAGCGGTGAGGCGCTGACCGCCCTGCTGCGACTCAAGCAGCGCGATCCGGCCAAGGGGTTGATTCTGATAGCCGGTGAGATTGCCCAGTTCGCCCCCTGGCTCGACGGCTTGCCGCCAGAATTGCATGCGCCGCTGGTGAGCAGCTGGCCGGGACCCAACACCTGGCTGGTGCCGGACAACGGCCACAGCCACCCGCTGGTGCGCGGCGGCCACGCTTGCGTGGCGCTCAGGGTCAGCGATCATCCGCTGGTGCGCGAGCTGTGCGCGGCCTTCGGTGGCCCCATCGTGTCGACCTCGGCCAACCCGGCAGGCGAGCCCGAGGCGCGCTCGGCGGAGCAGGTCGAGGCCTATTTCGGTGCCGACCTGGCCGGCCTCGTCGAGGGCGAGCTGGGCGGGCGCGAGGCGCCCAGTACCATTCGCGATCTGGTCAGCGGTCGGGTGCTGCGCGGCTGACGATAACGACTTTTCCAACCATGATTCCAGGGAGGTAGCGTGGCCCACGCGCATCTCGACGAGGTCAAGCACTACCTGCTCGATCTGCAGGACCGGCTGTGCCGGGCTCTCTCCGACGAAGACGGCCGCGCCGACTTCCGTGAAGACAGCTGGACACGCGAAGAGGGCGGCGGTGGCCGCTCACGGGTGATCGAGAGCGGCGCCGTGTTCGAGAAGGGCGGCGTCAACTTCTCGCATGTCTACGGGGCGCAACTGCCGCCCTCGGCCACCGCGGCGCGCCCCGAGCTGACCGGGCGCAGCTTTCACGCCGTGGGCGTCTCCTGGGTGCTGCACCCGGAGAACCCCCATGTGCCCACCAGCCACGGCAACGTGCGCTTCTTCATCGCCGAGAAGAGTGGCGAGGCGCCGGTATGGTGGTTTGGCGGCGGCTACGACCTGACGCCCTTCTACCCGGTGCTCGACGACGTGCGCCACTGGCACCGCGTGGCCCGCGATGCCTGCGCGCCGTTCGGCGACGCGGTCTACCCGCGCTACAAGGCGTGGTGCGACGACTACTTCTACCTCAAGCACCGCGACGAGACCCGCGGCGTTGGCGGGCTGTTCTTCGACGATCTCAACGAAGGTGACTTCGCCGCCTGCTTCGCCTTCCAGCGCGCCGTGGGCGACAGCTTCCTCGACGCCTACCTGCCCATCGTCCAGCGCCGTCGCGGCGATGACTACACCCAGCAGCAGCGAGACTTCCAGCTCTATCGCCGCGGGCGCTACGTGGAGTTCAACCTGGTCTGGGATCGCGGCACGCTGTTCGGCCTGCAGAGCGGCGGGCGCACCGAGTCGATCCTGATGTCGCTGCCGCCGCTGGCGGCCTGGGAGTACGGCTATACGCCGGAACCCGGCAGCCCCGAGGAGGCGCTATATCGAGACTATTTGCGCCCCCGCGACTGGCTGGGGGAAGAGGAACTCTCATGACAGACCGCTACTGCGTATTCGGCAACCCGGTGGCGCACTCCAAGTCGCCGGCGATTCACGCCGCCTTTGCCGCCGAGCTGGGTGACGATATCGACTACACCGCCATCGAAGCGCCGCTGGACGATTTCGTCGGCGCCTGGCAGCGCTTTACCCGCGAGGGCGGGTGCGGTGCCAACGTGACGGTGCCCTTTAAGGAGCAGGCCTACCGGCTGTGCGACAGCCTCAGCGAGCGCGCCCGTCGCGCCGGGGCGGTCAATACCCTGGTGCTGGGAGCGGAGGGCGTCACCCACGGCGACACCACCGACGGCGTGGGGCTGGTCGGCGATATCCACGACCACGGCGTGGCGCTGGCCGGAGCCCGAGTGCTGGTGCTGGGCGCCGGCGGCGCGGTACGCGGCGTGCTCGAGCCGCTGCTGGCGGCCCAGCCGGCCAGCGTTCTGGTGGCCAACCGCACCGCCGAGAAGGCCGCAGCGCTGGCCGCCGACTTCGCCGACCTGGGGGCGATCAGCGGCGGCGGCTTCGAGGCCGTCGACGCCCCCTATGACGTGGTCATCAACGGCACCAGCGCGAGCCTCGCCGGCGACCTGCCGCCGCTGCCCGATGCCCTGTTTGCCGAGGGCGCCACCGCCTACGACATGATGTACGCCGCCGAGCCCACGGTATTCCTGCGCTGGGCCGCCGCGCGCGGAGCGCGCACTATCGACGGCCTGGGCATGCTGGTCGGGCAGGCCGCCGAGTCCTATCGCCTGTGGCGCGGTCAGCGCCCCGACACCGCCCCGGTACTCGCCGAGCTGCGTCGCCGGCTCTAGCGCTCACTGTGTCAGTCGTGCGCCCCGCCGGGCCTGGTCCGGCGGGGCGTCGTCGTTTTTGCCATGGCCGTTGCGTTTAATCGAGCGTTTGACGCCAGTGGCGAGCTTTCCTAGCCTGGCCAGAAGTCTTTGTTGTAAAGACGCCTAATCTCCGAATAACAACGCACAACGAGGCAGATAACAGTGAAAAATATGGCAGTGACGCGTTTCAACAGAACGCTCCTGGCGAGCGCCATGGGCCTGGCCGCGGCCTCCATCAGCGCTCAGGCGCTGGCCCAGGAGCCGGTGGCATCGATCGATCTGATGACCACCACCGAGTCCTACGACCCGATCCGCTACGAGGCGGCCTTCATGATCGCCGAGCGCTGGGAGGAGCTGGGCTTCGAGGTCAACGTCCAGCCCACCGAGTTCAGCACCGCCCTGGAGCGGTTCTACGACCAGCAGGACTTCGACGCTACCATCCTTGGCTGGAGCGGCCGCACGGATCGCCTCGATCCGCAGTTCTTCCTCAGCACCCTCGACTCACGCCAGGCCAACCCCGGCGGCAACAACCCCGGCGGCTACGACAATCCCGAGTTCGATGCGCTGTTCGACCAGCAGTCGCAGGCGTTCGACCAGGACGAGCGGCAGCGGCTGGTGATGGAGATGCAGGAACTCTACAAGCCGGATGCGCCGCTGGTGGTGCTGTTCCACCGCGACGAGGTGGTGGCCTACAACCATGAGGCCTTCGACGGCTTCGAGCCGATGGCCGGCGAGGGCCTGTACAGCGAGTGGGGCCCGATGGAGGCGACCCCGGTGGGCGAGCGCAGCACCCTGCGCATCGGCGGCCCTCAGGAGCCCGACAACCTCAACCCGCTGGCCTCCACCTCGGTATGGGGCTGGAAGTGGATGCGCCTCTACTACGATCGCCTGGTGCGCCTGTCGGCCGATGTCGAGCCGCTGCCCTGGGCCGCCGAGGCAGTCGAGCAGGTCGACGACACCACCGTGGCGGTGACCCTGCGTGAGGGCATGACCTTCCACGATGGTGAAGCGGTCACCGCTGACGACGTGGCCTTCACCTGGAACTACTACCTCGACCAGGACTACAGCTACTTCAACTCCTACCTGGCGGCGCTGGACAACGCCGAGGCGGTCGACGAACGCACCGTGCACTTCCATCTCAGCGAGCCCTCGGCGTCGTTTGCCAGCATCTCGCTGTCGCAGATCCCGATCCTGCCCGAGCATATCTGGTCGCAGATCGACGATGCCTCGACGCTGAGCCCCGACGAGGTGCCCACCGTGGGCTCCGGGCCCTTCCAGCACGAGCGCTTCGACCGCGGCGAGTTCATGGCCATCAGCAAGTTCGACGACCACTTCCATGCCGACGAGATCGCCGTCGACGGCGTCGAGTTCATCATCTATGCCGACATGGAGGGCGTCTACACCGGCCTGCAGACCGGCGAGATCGATGTCACCGCCTGGCGCATGGAGCCGGGTCAGATCAGCCTGGCCGAGAGCGAAGATCACCTCACCGTGGTCAACGTGCCCGACTTTGGCTACTTCCACATGACCTACAACCTGCGCCGCGCACCCTTCGATGATCGTGCCGTACGCCGTGCGCTGACCATGGCCAGCGATCGCGAGCGGATGGTCAACGTGCTGCTCGACGGTCGCGGCGAAGTGGGCTCCAGCGTGATCGCGCCGGTCAATACCTTCTGGCACGAGGCATTTATCGAGCGCTTCGATTTCGATATGGACGCCGCCCGTGCCGAGCTGGAAGAGGCCGGCTACACCTGGGACGAGGACGGTCGCCTGATGCGCTGAGCGCATCGCCAAGCCGCTTTTTCATAGGTGCTTGCCGCCACCCCGCGAGGCCCACAAGGCCGCGCGGGGTGGACGGCCGTTCACAGCGAGTCCGTCATGTCGTCACGCAGAAGCTACCTGATACGCCGTGTGCTGCACGGCTTCATGGCGCTGTTCATCATCGCCACCCTGCTGTTCTTCCTGTTTCGCCTGGGGCTACCCGACCCCACCGCCGCGCTGATCACCGAGGGGTTGAACCCTGAGGAGCGCGAGCGTATTCGTGCCAGCTTTGGCCTCGACCGGCCGATCTGGGAGCAGTATTTCATCTACCTGGCGAATATCGTCCAGGGCGATTTCGGCTACTCCTTCCACTACCGCGCGCCGGTGGCGGACATCATCTGGGAGCGGCTCGGTAACACCATGATCCTGATGCTGCCGGCCATCGTGCTGGCGTATGGGGTGGGCGCACCGCTGGGCGCCTGGCTGTCGTGGCGGCGCGGCAGTCGCGCCGACACCAGCGGCATCTTCGTCGGCCTGATGTTTCGCTCGGCGCCGATGTTCTGGACCGGCATGATCGCCATCCTGATCTTCGGCATCGGGCTCGGCTGGCTGCCCACCAGCGGCATGCGCACGCTGCCCTACGATGCCTCGGGGTTTCTCGACAAGATATTCACCCTCGACTTCCTGCACCACCTGATCCTGCCGGCGCTGGTGGTGGCGCTCTACTACCTCGGCTCGCCGCTGCTGATCATGCGCAACACCATGCTCGAGGTGTATGGCGAGGACTTTATCGAGATGGCGCGTGCCAAGGGGCTGCCGGAACGCCGCATCCTCTATGCCCACGCCGCGCGCAACGCGCTGCTGCCGGTGGTCACCCAGCTGGCGGTCACCATCGGCCTGGCCGCCGGCGGCCAGGTGGTGGTCGAGGTGGTGTTCTCGTGGCCGGGGCTGGGGCGTGAAATCCTCAACTCGGTGCGCACCTCCGACTTCCCCCTCGCCCAGGCCAGCTTCCTGGTGATGGCGGCCTTCGTCATTACCCTCAACCTGCTGGTCGACATCCTTTACACCATGCTGGACCCGAGGGTGAGCTTCAAATGAACCGATCACGACTGATGAAAAGCGCCCAGGAGCCGATCAGGGCGATCCTCGGCGACCGGCTGGCGCTGGTGGGGCTGGCGGTGCTGCTGTCGATCATCGCCATGGCGCTGTTCGCGCCGGTGCTCTCTACCCATGCGCCGCTGGCGGTCAACGAGCGCGAGGAGGGCTCGCTGTTCACCCGCAGCGTTGGCGATGGCCAGGTGCGCTGGCAGGCCTCGCCGCCGCTGGGCGAGGCGACCCTGAATGCCGCCGACTACCGCGATGGGCTGGGCATGGCGGTGGGCCGCGACGGCGTGGTGTGGCGCTATGCGGGGGGCGACTGGTCGCGCCTCGACACGCCACTTACCGCGACACTGAATGCGGTCAATATCCGCGAGGACGGCGCCACCCTGGTGGCCGGCGCCCAGGGCACGGTGGCGCTGTGGACCCCCGACGACAGCTGGCAGACCTTCGCCATGCCCGAGCCGCTGAACGTCAACGGCATTGCCTGGCGCGACGCCGACACCGCGCTGCTGGTGGGCGGCGGCGAGACCGTCTGGCAGCTCGACCTGACCAGCGGCGAGGTGACGTCGCTGGAGAGCCCGGTGGGCCGCGGCTTCGACCTCAACGGCGTGGCGCTGGACACCGACGGCAGCGCCTGGCTGGTGGGCGACCGCGGGCTGGCGCTGCGCCTCGATCCTGACGACGATAGCCTGACCCTGGAGCGGCTGCCCGGCAACCGCGAGCTCAACCATATCCATATCGCCGACAGCGGCGCCGGCCTGATCGTCGGTGAGCGCGGCACCCTGCTGGTGCGGGATGACGCCGAGGCCAGCTGGCAGAGCCAGGATGCCCCGGACTCCCGGGCCATGCGCGCCGGCTGGATCACCGACGAGGGCCACGCCTTTGCGGTGGGGCGCAGCGGCATCGTCTTCGAACGTGAGCCGGGCGGCAACTGGCAGCTGGTGCCCAGCGACGAGGAGCGTCACCTGCGGGCGCTGATGGTCACCGAGAGCCACTACTTTGCGCTGGGCTCGGACCGCTTCGTCAACCGCCTGGCGCCGCCCTCCGGTGAACACTGGTTCGGCACCGACCATCTCGGCCGCGATCTCTACAGCCAGAACGTTCACGGCTCGCAGATCGCCCTGCTGGTGGGCTTCCTGGGCGCCGCCCTGGTGGTGCTGATCGGCGCCAACGTGGGGCTGGTGGCCGGCTACTTCCGCGGCCGCACCGAGACCGTGCTGATGCGCACCGTGGATGTGATGTACGGGATTCCCTTCGAGCCCTTCGCGCTGATCCTGGTGCTGCTGTTCGAGCCCAGCCTGTTCATCGTCATTCTCGCCGTGTCGCTGCTCACCTGGCGCACCGTGGCGCGGCTGATCCGCTCCCAGGTGCTGAGCCTGCGCGAGCGGCCCTTCGTCAAGGCGGCGCGGGTCGCCGGGGCGTCGGACCTGCGCATCATGTACCTGCATATCTTCCCCAACGTGATGCCGCTGGTATTCCTCGAGCTGGCCATCATCGTCGGGGTGTCGATCATCGCCGAGGCGACGCTGTCGTTCCTCGGCCTGGGGCCGCCGCAGTCGATCTCGTGGGGCGGCATCCTGCACAACGCGCGGCTCTCCGGGGCCTGGCGCGAGGCCTGGTGGTGGAACCTGCCGCCGGGACTGCTGATCATGATCACGGTGCTCTCCGTGTTCTTCATCTCCCGCTCACTCGAGCTGGTGGCCAATCCGCGACTGAGGGCACGTCGATGAGCACATCTCCCTTACTGACCGTCGATGACCTGGCCATTCACTACCAGACCGGCGCCGGCCCGGTGCAGGCCGTGGACGGCGTAAGCTTCGCCCTCAAGCCCGGCGAGGCGCTGGGGCTGGTGGGCGAGTCCGGCTGCGGCAAGACCACCGCGGCCAAGGCCATGCTGCGGCTGCTGCCGCCCAACGGCCAGGTGCCGCGGGGGCGCATCGATTTCGCCGGCCGCGATCTGCTCGGCCTCGAACCCGAGGCCATGCGTCGCGTGCGCTGGGACGAGATCGCCTGGATCTCCCAGGCGGCGATGAACGCCCTGGATCCGGTCTATACCGTCGGCGACCAGATCCTCGAGGCGATGAGCGCGCACCGCAAGATCGAGCGCAAGGCCGCCTGGGCCCACGCCGAGCAGCTGTTCCGCGACGTCGGCATCGATCCCGGGCGGCTCTCCGCCTATCCCCACGAGATGAGCGGCGGCATGAAGCAGCGCGCGGTGATCGCCATGGCGCTGGCACTGGATCCGCAGCTGATCGTCGCCGACGAGCCGACCACGGCGCTGGACGTGGTGACCCAGGCGCAGATCCTGTCGCGGCTGACCAAGCTGCGTCGCGAACGCGGCCTGGCGCTGATGTTCATCACCCACGACATCTCGGTGGTGGTGCAGACCTGCGACCGAGTAGCGGTGATGTACGGCGGCCAGATCATGGAGACCGGGCCGGTGCGCGAGGTCTTCGCCAGCCCCTTCCACCCCTACACCATGGGCCTGACCAACGCCTTCCCGACCCTCGAGGGGGCCCAGCGCGAGCTGATCTCGATTCCCGGCAGCCCGCCGGACCTGCTCGACCCGCCGTCGGGCTGTCGTTTCGCCGAGCGCTGCCCCTTTGCCACCCAGCGCTGCACCCGTGAAACGCCGGCGCTGGCCGAGGTCGGTGACGGGCGTCATGCGGCCTGCCACTACCCCGAGCAGGCGGTGGATTTCCGCCAGCGGGCGGCCCAGAACGCCACCTGGCAGATCGCCGGTGAGCGCCTCGGCGAGCAGGTCCAGGGGGCGGGCAGCCTCGAGCGGCGCATGAGCGAGACGCCGATTCTCGAGGTCGAGGGGCTCAAGAAGTACTTCCCGGTGGAGCAGGGCTTCCTCGATGGCCTGCGCGGCAAGCACAAGGAGCGCAAGGTCCACGCCGTCGACGCTATCGACTTCGACCTGCGCGAGGGCGAAATCCTGGGACTGGCCGGCGAGTCGGGCTCGGGCAAGACCACCACCGGCGAGATGCTGGTGCGCCTGCAGGATGTCACCGCCGGCGAGATCCGCTTCGACGGCGTCAACATTGCGGCGCTCAAGGGGCCGGCGCTCAAGGCCTTCCGGCGCAGCGCGCAGATGATCTTCCAGGATCCCTATCAGACCCTCAATCCGCGCTTCACCATTCACGATATCGTCGCCGAGCCGCTGATCATCCACCGCCTGGCCGAGGGCGAGGCGCTGGAGCAGCGCGTGGTCGAGTCGCTGGAGCGCGCCGGGCTCAAGCCGGCCAGCGCCTACCAGGACCGCTTCCCCCACGAGCTCTCTGGGGGCCAACGGCAGCGGGTGGCGATCGCCCGCGGGATCATCCTCGAGCCGCGCTTCATGGTCGCTGACGAGCCGGTGTCGATGCTCGATGTATCGATCCGTGCCGGGGTGCTCAACCTGATGCGGCGCTTCCGCAACGAGCTGGGCATCTCCTTCGTCTACGTCAGCCACGATCTACCGACCATTCGCTATGTCGCCGACCGCACCGCGATCATGTACCTCGGCGAGATCGTCGAGGTGGGGCCCACTGATACCCTGATCCGCGAACGCAAGCACCCCTATACCCAGCTGCTGCTCGACGCCAGCCCCGAGCCGGACCCGGCGGTGGTCAAGCCGCCGCTGGAGAGCGCCGGCGAAATTCCCAGCGCCGTGGAGCCGCCCAACGGCTGCCATTTTCACACCCGCTGCCCCAAGGCCATGGCCCACTGCGGCTGGGAGGGGCGTGACGTGGCCACGGCGCTCAGCGAATGGCGGATTCGCGGTGGTGAGATACGTCACCTGGGCAACGCCAGCGTGACGGGTCTTGCCGCCCAGCTGGCGTTGGCGGAAGGCAGTGATGCGGCGGCGGCGCGCGAGGAGCTCGAAACGATTCTCTCGGCCAAGCATCCGTCGCTATGGCAGGCGGCCCAGGTCGAGGTCCGGGACGCGAGTCTCGGCGTGGCGTTCACCGCCCAGGCCTCGCCAAAGCGGCGGCTGATTGCCCGCGAGCACAGCGTGGCCTGCTACCTGTATGAGGAGGAGGTCGACCCCGTGTGCTAAGGCCGGCGCCCCGCAGCTGGGCTTGCGGGGCGTCGGGGATGGGGGCTCAGCGCTGCTTGACGTAGAACCCCACCATGCACAGCACCAGGCCGAGTACCGACAGCAGCATGCCGCCGTTGACCAGCAGCGGGTAGCGCTCCAGCCAGGAGACGAACGGCTGTGGGGTGTCGCGGCATACGCCGTCCAGGTAGTCCCAGTAGCCGCCCGAGAGGGTGCACTCGCGCACGTCGCCGAGTTCCCAGAAATACACGCCCATCAGTACGATGACGGGCACGATCAGTAGCAGTAGTCCAAGTCGTAGCATCGGGTCGGGAGCGTCTTAGCCAGGGCGCTGGCAGTTGGGTTGACGTCCGGCGCTGCGCGCCTGCTCGTAGCGCGCCATGGCGTCGTCCATGTTGGCCTCGAGGCCGGCCATCCGCTGGCCCTGGCTGGGGTGGGTGGACATCCACACCGGCGGCTGACCGCCGCTGGCGGCCTGCATGTTCTCCCACAGCGTCACGCTGGCGCGCGGGTCGAAGCCGGCCTCGGCCATCAGCCGCAGGCCGATCACGTCGGCCTCGCTCTCGTGGCGACGCGAGAAGGGCAGCAGGATGCCGTACTGGGCGCCGGCGCCGAGCAGGCCGAGCATCTGCTCGCCCTGGGGGCCCTGCAGGCCGGCCACCGAAGAGAGCACCGACATGCCGACCTGGGTCGCCGACTGGGTCGAGACCCGCTCGTTGGCGTGGTTGGCCATCACGTGGCCCATCTCGTGGCCGACGACCGCGGCGACCTGATCCTGGTCGGTGGCGATGTCGAGCAGCCCGGTGTGGATGCCCATGTAGCCGCCGGGCAGGGCGAAGGCGTTGGCCGAGTCGTCCTCGAAGACGCGGATCTGCCAGTTGTAGTCGCGGTCGCGACCCGACAGCTCGGCCACTAGCGCATCGGCGATGCACTCGGCGTAGCGGGCATGGGCACCGCCGACCACCGTCAGGTCCTCCTGATACTGTTCGAAGGCCTGCTGCCCCATCTGGTTGAGTTGCTCCTCCGAATAGAGGGTGAACTGCTGCCGTCCGGTGGGAGAGCTGGCGCAGGCGGCCAGCGATACGCACAGCGCGCCAATGGCGAGTCGGGGGATCCAGCGCATGATCTAGCGTCCTCGTAATTCGTCCGTGGGCAGTGGACGAAAGCCACTGACCTGCCACAAGATACCCGGATGCCCATCAAGGTCAACCAGAGGGAGACACCGTCAATGGATGCCGAGCTGTCCGCGCGACTCGCCAAGCTGCTCGACCGCGTCGAAGCCTTCTTGCCGCCTGCACCACCGCGGATCGACTGGTCGCGTGACGTGGCGGCGCTGTGGCAACGCCACCCACTGGGTGGACAACTCCTGCCGGTGCCGGTTCGCGATGCCGCGACCCTCGATGACCTGCTCGGCGTCGAGCGCCAGAAACGCGCGCTGCTCGCCAACAGCCGCGCCTTCCTGCAGGGCCTGCCGGCCAACCACGCCCTGCTGTGGGGCTCACGGGGCAGCGGCAAGTCATCGATGGTGCGTGCGCTGCTCAATACCCTGGCCGGCGAAGGCCTGCGCCTGATCCAGGTCGACCGGCACGATCTGGCCGGTCTGCCGGGCCTGGTCCAGCAGCTGCGCGACCAGCCCCAGCGCTTCGTGGTCTACTGCGATGACCTGTCGTTCGAGGCCAACGACGACGCCTACAAGGCGCTCAAGAGCGTGCTCGATGGCACCTTGACCGGGCCGCCCGACAACGTGCTGCTCTACGCCACCTCCAATCGCCGCCATCTGCTCCCCGAGTCGCTGTCCGACAACCAGGAGAGCCACCTGGTGGGCGATGAGCTGCACCACGGCGATGCGGTGGAGGAGAAGATCTCGCTGTCGGATCGCTTCGGCCTGTGGCTGGCGTTTTACCCCTTCAACCAGGCCACCTACCTCGAGGTCTGCGAGCACTGGGTGACGCGGCTCGGCAGCGGCGAGGACTGGCATGCCGAGGCCCGCGAGGCGGCGATCCGTTTCGCCACCCTGCGCGGCGGCCGCAGCGGCCGCGCCGCCTGGCAGTTCGCCTGCCAGTGGATCGGTGAGCAGCGCCTGGACGCGAAGCGCTAGCCTTAGGAAGCGGGCGTCAGGCTGCCGTCCGGATTGACGCTAAAGCGCACCGTCGGCATCCACAGGCCCGGCGGTAGCGTGACCCCTAGCCCGCGGACGCCGCCGGGGGTGATGGCAAGCTCGCTGCCCGGCGGCAGCTCGCCGCGGTTGGCCAGCTGGCTGGCCAGCTGCACCATCGGCGCGAAGCGCTGGCGGTCGCCGAGCACGTCGAAGCTCACCGGCAGGCGCAGGTCGGCGTCGTCGCCCGGCGTCAGCGCCACGCGCTCGTCGTAGTTGCCGCTGATTGGCTCGGCGTCGGGCACGTCGAGGGTCCAGCGGAAGCCGTTGAGCTCCACCGGCGGCATGCCCCGCGGTAGCCCCAGGCCCATGGCCAGGGTCGCCTGTACCGGAAGGCTACCGGTGCCGAGACTGGAGGCGATCAGCGAGGTGATATCGGAGGTGTCGAGGCCGGCACGGATGGCGTAGGGGCCGATGCGCACGTCCTCCACGCCCAGCGAGGTGACCGCCAGGCGCATCGCGAACAGGCTGGTCTGGGGCATCGCCAGGCAGCCGGCGAGCAGCAGCGCCAGGCCGGTGGGCAGCAGCAGGCGCCAACGGCGGCGCAGACGAAGGGCAACAATCGACATGATCACGGACTCCTGGGCATGGAATAATGGCCGGGTATGCTCCCGGGAGCGGTCGCGGGGCGCGCGCATTCTAGGGCCAGTGTAGCTGGCTGCCAAGCAATTTCGCGCACGCCGCCACCGCCGTTGCTTTGCCAAGGAATGCCGATGATAGAAAAGTGGAAAATACGGCTGATGGGCTTCGTCCTGGCCCTGCTGGTGACGACCCTTAGCGGGTCGCTGATCCAGACCCAGTTCAATCTGGCGGCACTCGCGGCATTAGGTGCCGAGATCAGCCTGAGCACGCGGCTGACGACCAGCCTGCAGGATCTGCTTGGCTTCGCCCCGCTGTATGCTGGCATGGTGGTGCTGTCGCTGGCCGCATCGATACCGTTGGCGGCGCTGAGCCGGCGCTGGCTAGCGCTGCCGCCCGTCTTGCTGTACCCCCTGGCCGCCGCGCTGGGCCTGTGGCTGGCGCTGCTGGTCGCCGACGCCCTGGCGCCGATGCCGACCCTGATTGCCGCAACGCGGAGTCTCTCGGGGACGCTGGCGATGCTCGGCGGTGCTGCCCTGGGTGGCCTGGTATATGCCTGCTGCCGTGCCGGGAGGACGTCATGAAACGCTTGAGTCTATGGCTTGCCGCGCCGCTGCTGGCAGGGTTGGCCCACGCCGACTATCGCCTCGAGACCGTGGCCGAAGGCCTCGAGCACCCCTGGTCGCTGGCGTTCCTGCCCGATGGCGGCATGCTGGTCACCGAGCGGCCGGGGCGGCTGCGCGTGATCGAGGCTGACGGCACGCTGCGCGAAGCGCCGCTGAGCGGTGTGCCAGAGGTGTTCGCCGAGGCCCAGGCGGGGCTGTTCGAGGTGATGCTGGCGCCGGACTTCGCCGACAGCGGCTTGCTGTATCTGAGCTACGCCTACGGCGATATCACCGCCAACAACACCTGCCTGGGTCGGGCGCGCTTCAACGGCGAGGGGCTCAGCGGCGGCGAGGTGCTGTTCTGTGCCTCCCCCGCCAAGCGCGGCGCGGCGCACTACGGTGGCCGTCTGGCACTGCTGGGCGACGACACCCTGGTGTTGACCCTCGGCGATGGTTTCGACTATCGCGAGCAGGCGCAGAACGCTGCCAACCACCTGGGCAGCCTGGTGCGGCTGACCCTCGACGGGCGGGTGCCCGACGATAATCCCTTTCTGGGTGACGACAGCGCCCGCCCCGAGCTCTACAGCATCGGCCATCGCAACGTGCAGGGTATCGTCTTCGATGTCGAGCGCGACGAGCTGCTGATCAACGAGCACGGCCCCCGTGGCGGCGATGAGCTCAACCGCATTCAGCCCGGCGCCAACTACGGCTGGCCGCTGACCACCCACGGCGTCGACTACACCGGCGCGCGGATCACGCCGTTCCGCGAACTGCCGGCGTTCACGCCGCCGCTGCTGCACTGGACGCCGTCGATCGCCCCGTCGGGCATGGCGCTCTACCGCGGTGACGCCTTCCCCGACTGGCAGGGCGACCTGTTCGTCTCGGCGCTGGCCGGTCAGCAGGTGCGCCGGCTGATTCGCGAGCAGGGTCGGGTGGTCGACCAGCAGGTACTGTTCGAGGAGCTCGAGGCGCGTATCCGCGACGTGCGTGTCGGCCCCGACGGCTATCTCTACCTGCTCACCGATCACGCCGACGGGGCGCTGATACGGGTGGTGCCTGCGTCGTGACAAACGTCGAGGGGCGCCTGAATAGGCGCCCCTCGGCAATCGAACATGACCAGCAACCGTCAGCGGCGGTTCTTGCGCGCTTCCTTGGTGCGGCCCAGCTCGCGCTTCTTGGCTTTCTCGCGGTCGCTGGCCCCGGCGTTGCTGTCGAAGGGGTTCTTGCCCGAGCGGAACTCGAAGCGGATCGGCGTGCCGCGTACCTTGAGCACCTTGCGGAAGGTGTTGGTCAGGTAGCGCTTGTAGGCATCCGGCAGTGACTCGGTCTGGTTGCCGTGGACCACGATGATCGGCGGATTGCTGCCGCCCTGGTGGGCCATGCGCAGCTTGATGCGGCGGCCGTGGACGAGTGGCGGCTGGTGCTCGCCGACCGCATCCTGGAGGATGCTGGTGAGGCGATTGGTCGACCAGTGGCTGTTGGCCGAGGCGAAGGCGCGGTCGATGGAGGGGTAGAGGTCGCCCACCGCGGTGCCGTGCAGCGCCGAGATGAAGTGCAGCTCGGCGTAGTCGGCGAAGCCCAGGCGGCGCTTGATCTCGGCGCGCATCTTGTCCTTGGCCTCGGCCTCCAGGCCGTCCCACTTGTTGACCGCCAGTACCAGCGCCCGGCCGCTGCTCAGCACGTAGTCGAGCAAATGCAGGTCCTGTTCGACCAGGCCGCCGCGGGCGTCGAGCACCATGATCGCGACGTGACACTCCTTGATCGCCTCGAGGGTCTTGATGATCGAGAATTTCTCGGCGATCTGGCTGACGTTCTTGCGCCGCCTGACGCCGGCGGTATCCACCAGCACATAGGGCTTGCCGCGGCGCTCGAAGGGGATCTCGATGGCGTCGCGGGTGGTGCCGGCCTCATCGAAGACCACCACCCGCTCCTCGCCGAGCAGACGATTGACCAGGGTCGACTTGCCGACGTTGGGGCGGCCGATCACGCCGATGCGGACACCGTTGCTGATATCCGCCGGAGCGGCGTTGGCCTCGCGCTCGGGAAACGGCGCCAGCACTTCGTCGATCAAGGTGGTGACGTTGCGGCCGTGGGCGGCGGCGATGGGGTGCGGATCGCCGATTCCCAGCTGCCAGAAGTCGGCCATCGCCGAGTGCTCTTCGAGGCCGTCGGTCTTGTTGACCACCAGCCAGGTCTTCTTCTGGTTGACCCGCAGGTGGTTGGCGATCGCCTCGTCGGCGGCGATCAGGCCGGCGCGGGCGTCGACCATGAACAGCACGATGTCGGCCTCGTCGATGGCCAGCAGCGACTGCTCGGCCATGGCCGCGTCGATGCCGTCCTCGTCGCCGCTGATGCCGCCGGTGTCGATGACCGTGTAGGTCTTGTCGCCGAGCGCGCCGTTACCGTACTTGCGGTCGCGGGTGAGGCCCGGGAAATCGGCCACCAGAGCGTCCCGCGAGCGGGTCAGGCGGTTGAACAGCGTGGACTTGCCGACATTGGGCCGGCCGACCAGAGCGATGACTGGGTTCATTGTGTCTCGCGAATCTGCAGGGCTTCTAGGCGCCCGTCATTGGCCAGGGCGTAGACCCAGCGGCCGTCGGTGAGCGGGCGCAGGCTGATGCCCGAGCGGTTGACCCGGGTACGGCCGACGACGTCGCCGTCGTTGCGGTCGAGGAGGTGCACATAGCCCTCGAAATCGCCAAATACCAGCTTGTTGTCGGCCAGCGCCGGGGCGGTGATCCAGCGGCCCTCGAAGTCTTCGGAGCGCCACAGCAGACGGCCGGAGAGGGCGTCGAGGGCGAGGATGTGGCTGGCTTCATTGACCGTGTAGAGGGTATCCCCTACCAGCAGCGGCGAGAGGTAGCTGGAGTGCTCGCGCTCCCACAGGATTTCGCCTGAGGTGGCCTCCATGGCCAGCAGGCGGCCGTTGTAGCTGGTCACGTAGAGACGCCCGTCGGGGGTCAGCAGCGGCTGACCGTCGAGGTCCACCAGACGGTCGACCTCGGTGCGGCCCTGGGGCACGGCGACGCGCATCTCCATCAGCGGCTGGCCGCTGCGGTTGTCGAGGGTCGCCAGGCGGCCGTTGGCAAAGCCGACGAAGGTCACCGGGTCGATGACCTGCGGCGTGCCGGTGCCGCGCAGGGTCAGCGCAGGCTGGGAGCTGGAGTGCACCCAGACTTCATTGCCGCTGCTGCGGTCCAGGGCGGTGACGTTGCCGTCGACGCTCTGCACCACGAGCAGCTGCTGGTTGGCCTGGGGGGCGGCAAGCACTTCGCTGGAGACCCGGGTGCGCCACACGACCTCGCCATCGCTCTGGCTCAGCGCCAGCACTTCGCCGTTGCGGGTACCCAGGTAGATCTGGCCGCCAATCGCGTTGAGACCGCTGGAGACCGGGGTGTCGAGATCCGTGCGCCACACCGTGTCGCCGCTCTCGGCGTCCATGGCGTAGACCTGGCCACGCTCGTCGGCGGCATAGATCACGCCGTCTTCGCGGGACGGCGCGATGGGATAGGTGGCCCGGCCCAGGCCGCGGCCGACGCGCTGGCTCCAGGCGGTGTTCAGGTTGGCCTGCTCATCGAAGCTGGTCAGGTCCTTGGGCGGATACTGCGGCTCCACCTTGCCGGCACAGCCGGCCAGCAGGGCCAGCGCCGCGGCGGCGATCACGAGAGTCGGTTTCATAGGGTGGCATCCTCCGCGCCGAGGTTGTCGAGCTTGAGTTGTACGCCGTACAGCGACTGGCCGTGTTCCACGGCCAGTGCCATGGCCTGGCGGTAGGCGTTGCGGGCGTCGTCGTCGCGCTCCAGGGCCACGAAGGCGTCGCCGCGAATGTCCTCGCGCTGCGCCGACAGCGAGTCGGGAATGCCGCTGCCGAGGACATCGAGGGCCGCCTCGGGGTTGCCGTCGGCGATCTGTACCCGTGCCAGGCGCAGCCGCGCCAGGGCCTGGATATAGTCGCGTGCATTGCCGTCGACGACGTCGCCGAGCGCGGCACGCGCCGCCGCCAGGTCGCCCTCGGCCACTGCCAGTCGCGCCTCGATCAGCTGTGCCAAGTCGGCGTAGAGGGTGCGGCCATGGTTGTCGGTGATCTCGTCGATCAGCCCGCGCGCCTCGGCCCGACCGCCTTCGTCGAGCTCGGGGTCGGCGGCCAGGCTGAGCAGCTGCTGATAGCGCAGCGAGGCGGCCTCGGCCTGGTTCTCCTGATAGTTCTGCCAGGCGTTCCAGCCCAGTACGCCGGAGATGGCGATCACCACCCCGGCAATCAGCGAGGTGCCATTCTGCTTCCACCAGGCCTTGATGGCATCAAGCTGTTCTTCTTCGCTTCTCAGCTCCGCCACGGGCGGTCTCCTCTGATTCGGAATGCGTGCCGCCGCGCTCGTGCGCGGCGGGCGGTCAAGCGACGCTCAGCAGTTCGCACAGCGCCGCGGCCAGGCCGTCGCGCGGCAGGCTGCACTGTTGGCGATCGTCGCGCAGGAATTTCACGGTCACGGTGCCCTCGGCGAGTTCATCCTCGCCCAGCAGCAGCGCCAGTTGCGCACCGCTCTTGTCGGCCTTCTTGATCTGGCTCTTGAAGCTGCCACCGCCGCAGTGCACCTGGATGCGTAGGCCAGGCAGCGCGTCGCGCAGGGTCTCGCCGAGCAGCAGGGCCTGGCGCGAAGCGTCGGCATCCATCCCCAGCAGGTAGAGATCGAGCGCCGGGGTGGCCTCGGCGGGCACCAGATCGAGAGTCTCGAGCAGCAGGATCAGCCGCTCGATGCCCATGGCAAAGCCCACCGCCGGGGTCGGCTTGCCGCCCAACTGCTCGACCAGCCCGTCGTAGCGACCGCCGGCGCACACCGTACCCTGGCTGCCGAGCGCCGTGGTGGTCCACTCGAACACCGTGCGCGAGTAGTAGTCGAGGCCGCGCACCAGCCGCGGGTTGATCACATAGCCGATGCCGGCGGCATCGAGGATCGCGGTAAGCGCGGCGAAGTGCTGGCGGGACTCGGCGTCGAGGTGATCCATCAGCTGCGGTGCGGCGTCGAGCATCGCGGCCATGTCGGGGTTCTTCGAGTCGAGGATGCGCAGCGGGTTGCTGGTCAGGCGCCGCAGGGAGTCATTGTCGAGTAGCTCGAGGTGCTGCTCGAAGTAGGCCACCAGGGTCTCGCGATAGGCGGCGCGGGCCTCGAGCGAGCCCAGCGAATTGAGCTCCAGGGTGACATGTTCGAGCAGGCCGAGCTGCTTCCACAGCCGTGCCGAGAGCAGGATCAGCTCGGCATCGATGTCAGGCCCTTCGAGGCCGAAGGTCTCTACACCGACCTGATGAAACTGCCGATAGCGTCCCTTCTGCGGGCGCTCGTGGCGAAACATCGGGCCCTGGTACCAGAGCCGCTGGGTCTGATTGTGCAGCAGGCCGTGCTGCATGGCGGCGCGCACGCAGCTGGCGGTGCCTTCCGGGCGCAGGGTGAGGCTGTCGCCGTTGCGGTCGTCGAAAGTGTACATCTCCTTCTCGACGATGTCGGTGACCTCGCCGATGGAGCGTGCGAACAGTGCGGTCTGCTCGACGATCGGCATGCGCACCTCGGCATAGCCGTAGCGCTGCATCAGGGTCTGCACCTGGGCCTCGAAATACTGCCAGTACGGCGACTGGTCAGGCAGCAGGTCATTCATGCCACGAATGGCCTGGATCTTCTTGTCGCTCAACGCTTGCTCCTTACTCATCGCAGGGCATTCAGAGGTCCCGTGCGATCACGTCCTGTTCGGCCTGCTCTTTGAGGCGTACGCGTTCCCGGATCAGACGCTCGAGGTCGTCGACCAGGTGGTCGTTACGCAGCTTGCTGGCGGGTTTGCCGTCGATATATACCAGGTTGGCGGGGCTGCCGCCGGTCAGGCCGACATCGACTTCCTTGGCCTCGCCGGGGCCGTTGACCACGCAGCCGATCACCGACACGTCGAGCGGCGTCATGACGTCTTCGAGGCGCTCCTCGAGGGCGTTCATGGTACCGATCACGTCGAAGTTCTGGCGCGAGCAGCTGGGGCAGGCGATGAAGTTGATGCCCTTGCTGCGCAGCCGCAGGCTCTTGAGCATGTCGAAGCCGACCTTGATCTCCTCGACCGGGTCGGCGGCCAGCGACACGCGGATGGTGTCGCCGATGCCGTCCATCAGCAGCATGCCCAGGCCGATCGATGACTTGACGGTGCCCGAGCGGAGGCCGCCGGCTTCGGTGATGCCGAGGTGCAGCGGCTGCTCGATGCGGCCGGCGAGGTCGCGGTAGGCGGCCACCGCCATGAACACGTCGGAGGCCTTGACGCTGACCTTGAAGTCGGGAAAGTCGAGGCGCTCGAGGTGGTCGATATGGCGCATCGCCGACTCGACCAATGCCGCCGGGGTCGGTTCGCCGTACTTCTTCTGCAGGTCCTTCTCCAGCGAGCCGGCGTTGACGCCGATGCGGATCGGGATGCCGTTGTCGCGGGCCGCCGAGACCACCGCCCGCACCCGCTCCTCGCGGCCGATATTGCCGGGGTTGATGCGTAGGCAGTCGACGCCCAGTTCGGCGACGCGCAGGGCGATCTTGTAGTCGAAGTGGATGTCGGCGACCAGCGGTACCGCTACTTCGCGTTTGATCTTGCCGAAGGCCTCGGCGGCGTCCATGTCGGGGACCGAGACGCGCACGATATCGGCGCCGGCGGCCTCCAGCTGGCGGATCTGCGCCACCGTGGCGGCCACGTCGAGGGTGTCGGTGTTGGTCATGCTCTGCACCGAGATCGGTGCGCCGCCGCCCACCGGGACTGCGCCGACGTGAATCTGGCGCGACTGGCGGCGTTTGATTGGAGACTGAGCGTGCATGGTGACTAGGTCATTCTCCCAGAGTGAAGCGGGCAACGTTGTTACTGCCGGCATAGCCGACCAGGTCGACCTGCTCGCCGAGATAGCGCAGTTCGACCCCGGTGGCATTGCCCACGGTGAGACGGAAGGGCGGTTCGCCCTCGACGGTGGCCTGGGTGCCGGGCTCCTGCAGGCCGACGAACACGCGCTGGTTGCCGGCGTCGAAGATCTCGGTCCACGACTGCTCGTTGAAGGTCAGCTGCAGCACGCCCGGGTCGGCGGCGCCGGCGTCGTCTGCGGCATCGGCTTCCTCGACCTCGGCGCTGGCCGCCTCGGCCAGATCGCCCACGGCCGGTTCGTCGTCGCTCGCGGCATCGTCAGCGGCATCCATGTCGCCGGGGGCCTCGGCCAGTGCCGGATCTTCGACCAACGGCTCGGCGGTCGGTTCATCGGCGGGGGCGTCGAGCAGCGGCTCTTCGGGGAGCAGCGGGTCAACGCCGGTGGGGCCATCGAGCGGAGCGTCGTCGACCAGGCCCAGATCGCTCTCGTCGTCTGGCAGCGGCGGCAGCGGCTCGCTGTCGACGCTGGGGTCCTCTTCGCCCTCGGTAATGGTGGTGCCGTCGAGGGTATCCACGGCCACCGGTTCACCGCCGCCCATGCCCAATAGGTCGGTGCCCTCGCGACTCTGCCACCACAGCAGGGTGAGGGCGAGCAGGGCCAGGATCACCAGCAGGGTGACCAGCTTGAACAGCCAGGCGCCGAGCTTGGAGGGCGGCTTGGTGACGTGTACCGGGGTCACCTTGCGCTCGGTCTCGGCGCTGCCGAAGCGGTTGTTGTAGGCGGCGATGATCGGCTTGTCGTCGATGCCGAGCAGCCGCGAGTAGGCGCGCAGGTAGCCGCGGCGATAGGCGGCTACCGGTACCTCGTCGTAATTGTCGCCCTCCAGGCCGCGCACCACCGCGGGGCGCAGGTTGAGGGCGGTGGCTACCTCGTCGAGCGGCATGCCCTGGCGTTCGCGTTCGCGCTTGAGCAGGTCGCCGGGTGACGATTGGGTGGCAAAGTCCGCTACGTCGTTATCGTGAATGTCGCTCATGGCTGAGCATCCTTCGTCAAGATTCGGTGATCAGGGCGCATTGCCCAGGGCATTGAGCTGCTCGGTAAAGAAACGCCGGTTCTCGACGTCGCCGCGGGCATCGGCGATGTCGCGGGCCAGTTCGAGACTCGCCGGCGTGGCGCCGGCCAGGCGCATGAACGATTGCAGCTGCTCCCAGGCCCTGCCGTGATTGCCCCGGGCATGTTCGATGTCGGCTAGCGTGAAATAGCTGCGCGCACTGCGCGAGTCGATGGCTTGAGCGCGCTCGAGGCTGGCGACCGCTGCGTCGAGATCGCCCATTTCCCGCTGGCACTGGCCCAGGTTGGCAAACAGCTGGGCGCGGTTGTCGTATTGGGTGTCCTGGGTGGCCTGCTCTAGCTCGGCGCAGGCCTCTCTCAAGCGGCCTTGATCATACAGGAAGGCCGCGTAGTTGTTGCGTGCCCGGGTATAGCCGGCGTCGGCGGATAGGGCACGCTGGAAGTGTTCGTCGGCGAGCTGACTCTCGCCCTGGCGCTGATAGACCATGGCCAGCGCCTGGAGCGTCTCGGCGTCGTTGGGGGCCACTGCCAGGGCGCGGTTCAAGGCGCCCTGGGCGCGCGGCAGGTTGTCGCGTTCGAGATACGCCATGCCCAGCTGGGTATAGGCCTCGGCCGGGTTGGTGCCGCTCTCCGGCTGCACCGCCTGGCTGGTGCAGCCGGCCAGCCAGGCAGCGCCTAACAGGCCAATCAGCAATGGCCGTAGCGGGCGGCATCCAGACAAGGCGTGACGACGAATCATCGAGTCCTCTCGGTGCATGAGATGGAGGCGGCATCAGGCAGCTGAACCGGCGCAGCAAGATGCAACAACAGCTTGAAAAACCTACCCATCAAAGCGCTGTGTCCGGTTGAAGTCAAGGTCGCCACCCGCCTCAGTCGGCGTCGAGCTGAATCGATTGAATGTAGCGCGCATGGCGCTTGGTGCGATCCTTGACGCGTCCCACCAGCTGACCGCAGGCGGCGTCGATGTCGTCACCGCGCGTGGTGCGAACCGGCGCGTTGTAGCCGAGCTCGTAGAGCCACTGCTGGAAGCGCATCACCTGGTTGCGCGACGGCTTCTCATACCCCGAGTGGGGGAACGGGTTGAACGGGATCAGGTTGATCTTGCACGGCAGCTCGCGCAGCAGTTCGGCCAGCTGGGTGGCGTGCTGCTGCTGGTCGTTGACGTCCTTGATCAGGGTGTATTCGATGGTCACCACGCGGGCGCTGTCGCACTTGGCCAGGTAGCGATGGCAGGCGTCGAGCAGGGCGCGGATGTTGTACTTGCGGTTGATCGGCACTAGTTCGCTGCGCAGCTCGTCGGTGGCGGCATGCAGCGAGATCGCCAGGCTCACGTCGATGTCGTCACCCAGCTTGTCGAGCATCGGCACCACGCCCGAGGTGGACAGCGTGACGCGGCGCTTGGAGAGGCCGTAGGCGCTGTCGTCGAGCATCAGCTTCATCGCCGGCACCACGTTGTCGTAGTTCATCAGCGGCTCGCCCATGCCCATCATCACCACGTTGGTCACGGCGCGCTGGGCGGTGTCTTTCTGAGGCCCGGCGCTGCGGCTGGCGACCCACACCTGGCCGATGATCTCGGCGGCGGTGAGGTTGCGCTGAAAGCCCTGCTTGCCGGTAGAGCAAAAGCTGCAGTCCAGCGAGCAGCCGACCTGGGACGACACGCACAGGGTGCGGCGCGAGCCGTTGTCGGCGGGGATCAGCACGGTCTCGACGTAGCTGCCGTCCTCCACCTCGAGTACCCATTTGCGGGTGCCATCGCTGGAGGTGCCTTCGTAGACGACGCCCGGCCCGCGAATCTCGGCGACCTCGGCCAGCCGTGCGCGCAGCGCCTTGGACAGGTTGGTCATCGCCTCGAAGTCGTCGCAGCCTTCGTGGTGAATCCACTTCATGACCTGGGCGGCACGAAACTTCTTCTCGCCGATGGAGAGAAAGAAGGCCTCCATCTGCTCACGAGACAGGCCCAGCAGATTGGTGCGTTGGGGAGCGGTAGTGGCAGTCATGGGCGGTCAGCGGGTCGTTTGAGCAGGGGCGCGGGGCGCCCCTGCGGGAGGGCGTGTCAGCTTGCCTTAGCGCGGGCAGAGCTCGTCGGCACCAAAGAAGTAGGCGATTTCACGCTCGGCCGAAGCGGCGGAGTCGGAGCCGTGCACGGCATTGGCGTCGATGGACTGGGCGAAGTCGGCGCGGATGGTGCCGGCGGCGGCTTCCTTGGGGTTGGTGGCGCCCATCAGTTCGCGGTTCTTGGCGATGGCATCGTCGCCTTCGAGCACCTGCACCACCACCGGACCGGAGGTCATGAAGCCGACCAGGTCACCGAAGAAGGGACGCTCCTTGTGCTCGGCGTAGAAACCGCCGGCCTTGGCCTCGTCGAGCTGCAGCATCTTGGCGGCAACGACCTTCAGGCCGGCCTTCTCGAAGCGCGCGATGATCTCGCCGATGGCGTTCTTGGCGACGGCATCGGGCTTGATGATGGAAAGGGTGCGTTCGGTAGCCATGGGACGTGTCTCCGTTGGGCAGGGTGAAACCGTGGAATGAAGTCGGGTCATCGCGGATGACAGCGCGCCGCCCGGGCAACCATGGCGAGCATGGGGCCTCGGGCGGCGCGACGTGAGTCAGGATCGGCGCACGAGTCGGCGGTGCCGGTGCCGATTGGCCGCGTATTATAGCGCCTTCCAGCGGCATCGAACAATCATCGCGCCGCAGGCGCCTTATACGGTAAAGCTCTCGCCGCAGCCACACTGATCCTTGACGTTGGGATTGTTGAAGCGAAAGAAGCGGTTGAGCCCTTCCGAGACGTAGTCGACTTCGCTGCCGTCGAGCATCTCCAGGGCCTCCGGGGCGACGAACACGCGGGCGCCGTGCTCTTCGAAGGCCACGTCGTTGGCGGCGGCCTCGTCGGCGAAGTCGAGCACGTAGCTGTAGCCCGAGCAGCCGCTGGGCTTGACCGTGACGCGCAGGCCAAGGCCCTGACCACGCTCGTCCAGCACCTGCTGGATTTGCTCGGCGGCGGCGGTAGTGATCGAAAGATGGGCCATGATGTTGCCTCCTTGAGAAACGCTGCCCGTTGGCAGCCACTCTAGCATAAAGGGCGTAGTAATAAGTCGTCGGCGACTCGCCGCTCAGCGGCGCAGCGCGGTGATGGCGTGGCGCAGCTCGTCGATGGCGGTGTCGACATCCTCGCGCCGGGTGAAGCGGCCGAAGCTGAAGCGCAGCGAGGCCAGTGCCCGGGCGCGCGGCACGCCGATGCCCTTCAACACGTAAGACGGCTCGACGCTCGCCGAGTTGCAGGCCGAGCCGGTGGAGATCGCCAGATGGCGGAGCGCCATCAGCAGCGACTCGCCGTCGACGCCGTCGAAGGCCAGGTTGACGATGTTGGGCACCGCCACCTCGACGGCGCTATTGAAATGCACGCCGTCGAGGTCGGCCAGGCCGGCCAGGAAGCGGTCGCGCAGCTCGGTGATATGGCGCTGGTCGGCCTCGCCTTCGGCGGCGGCCAGGGCGAAGGCCTCGCCCATGCCGACGATCTGGTGGGTGGCCAGCGTGCCCGAACGCATGCCGCGCTCGTGGCCGCCGCCGTGGATCAGCGCCTCGAGGCGTATATCCGGGCTGCGCCGCACGTAGAGCGCACCGATGCCCTTGGGGCCGTAGAGCTTGTGCGCCGACAGCGACAGCAGGTCGATGCCCATGGCGGCAACGTCCAGCGGCAGCTTGCCGGCGGCCTGGGCGGCGTCGACGTGGAAGGCTGCGCCGCGGGCATGGATGACCTCGGCCAGCGCTGCCAGGTCGTGGATCACCCCGAGCTCGTTGTTGACCGCCATCAGCGACACCAGCACGGTGTCGTCACGCAGCGCCTCGGCCAGCTGGGTGGGCGAGATGCGCCCGTCGGGCTGCGGGTCGAGCCAGGTCACCTCGAAGCCTTCGGCCTCGAGTGCCTTGGCGGTGTCGACGATTGCCTTGTGTTCGATGCGCGAGGTCACCAGATGGCGGCCGCGGGCGCGGTTGGCGCGCATGAAGCCGATCAGCGCCAGATTGTCGGCCTCGGTGGCGCCGCTGGTCCAGACGATTTCGCGGGGGTCGGCGTTCAACAGGTCGGCGACCTGGCGGCGCGCGCCCTCCACCGCTTGCTCCGCCAGCCAGCCGAGCATATGGCTGCGCGAGGCGGGGTTGGCGAAGGTGCCGTCCTGGGTGAGGTGGCGCGCCATGACCTCGGCGACGCGGGGGTCGACCGGGGTGGTGGCGGCGTAATCGAGATAGACCGGCGTGTTCATGTGGCGATGACTTCACTGGTAACGGTAGCGGGGCGCGATGACCTGGCGTTCAAGAGGGCGACACCGCAATGGTGGCATCGTCGGTGCGACGCCGCTGGCGCGCGGCGATATGCTGCACCTCGTGGCGCTCGACCAGGGTGCCGAGGGTGATGCCGTCGAGAAAGCCGTGGATCTCCTGTGACAGCTCGCACCACAGGTGGTGGGTCAGGCAGACATCGCCGCGCTGGCAGTCGGACAGGCCCTGACAGCGGGTGGCATCCACCGACTCGTTGACCGCATCGATGACCCGCGCCACCGAGATATCGGCCGGCGGCTGAGCCAGTTGGTAGCCGCCGCCTGGGCCGCGCACGCTCTTGACCAGCTGCGCGCGGCGCAGGCGGGCGAACAGCTGCTCTAGGTAGGACAGCGAGATCTCCTGGCGCTTGGAGATCTCGGCCAGGCACGTCGGCCCTTGCCCGGCATTGAGGGCCAGGTCGAGCATGGCGGTGACGGCGTAGCGTCCTTTGGTGGTCAAGCGCATAGGGTCATCGCTGCCTGATGGCGGATCGCAAAACGCCATTATGGGAAAAACCCAGCGCCCCGGTCAACTTTAGCCGTCGGGCTGGCTCAGCGGCTATCGCCACCGCCTTCGCGAGGCGGCTGCTCGTCGCGGGGCGGGCAGCAGCTGTCGACATCGTCGAGTATCTCGGCGAAGTCCTCGTCGCGCAGTTCCGGCAGGCGGCCATCGCGATAGCTGGCGTCGAGCTTGCGCAGCGTGCCGCACATCTGCTCGATGCGCTCGTCGACGGCGTGCATATGGTCGAGCATGGCCTGCATCGAGCGCGCCACCGGGTCGGGCATGTCCTGGCTGACGCCGTAGGCATCGAAGCCAAACTTCTGGCAGATCGCCTCGCGGCGCGCCGGGTCGACGTCGAGCACGGCCTCGACATCGGGGTCGGCGCGCTTGACGATCTTGCCGGGGATGCCGACCACCGTGGCACCGGCCGGGACCTCCTTGGTGACCACCGCGTTGGAGCCCACCTTGGCGCCGGCGCCGACGGTGAAGGGGCCGAGGATCTTGGCGCCGGCGCCGACGATCACGCCGTCGCCCAGCGTCGGGTGACGCTTGCCCTTGTTCCAACTGGTGCCGCCCAGGGTGACACCTTGGTAGAGGGTGACATCGTCACCGACCAGGGCGGTCTCGCCGATCACCACACCCATGCCGTGGTCGATGAAGAAGCGCCGGCCGATGGTCGCGCCGGGGTGGATCTCGATGCCGGTCAGCCAGCGCGAGAAGGTCGATAGGGTGCGCGCCAGCCACTTGAGGTTCTTCTGCCACAGCCAGTGGCCGCAGCGGTGCAGCAGCAGGGCGTGCAGGCCGGGGTAGTTGGTGAGTACCTCGAGGAAGTTGCGCGCCGCGGGATCGCGGGCGAATACGCTGTTGATGTCTTCACGCAGTCGGGCAAACATGCGGCAATCCTTGAATGACGGTGGCCGGTCGCGCAGGCGCGGCCGTTGGCGGCTGAGTTCATTATTGGGCTGGGGTCGGCCCCCTGCAAGGCAGCGCGGGCTAGCCTCGCGGGGGCTCGCTACAGCGCTTCTCCACCGCGCTGAGCATGCCGCGCAGGATATTGACTTCCATCTGGTCGGGTCGGGCGCGCAGATACAGGCGCCGTAGCCGCGCCATCAGGTGGCGCGGCTTGGCCGGATCGTGGAAGTCGACGTCGATCAGTACCCGCTCGAGGTGCTCGAAGAAGCGCTCGAGATCGGCGTGCTGGGCGGGCGGGTTGTCCCAGGCCACGCCGAACGGCTGGTCCTGCTCGATGACCTCCGGCGCCTCGCCGTGCTCGGCGGCGAGCCATGCCAGGCGACACTCGTAGGCCAGCACCTGCACCGCGGTGACCAGATTGAGCGAGCTGAAATCGGGGTTGGAGGGGATATGCACGTGGGCGTGGCAGCGCTGCAGTTCGGCGTTGGTCAGGCCGCTGTCCTCGCGGCCGAAGACCAGTGCTACCCGAGCACCTTCGCCGGCCAGCTCGCCGGGCAGGCGCTCGCCGAGCTGGCGCGGCGTCAGCATTGGCCATGGCAGGGTGCGCGAGCGGGCGCTGGCGCCCACCACCAGGCTGCAGTCGCCCACCGCTTCCTCCAGCGACTCGACGCGGCGCGCCGCGGCGAGGATGGTATCGGCGCCGGAGGCGCGCGAAATAGCCTCTGCCGAGCGGTGCTCGCTGCGCGGAGCCACCAGCACCAGATCGGCGAGCCCCATGTTCTTCATGGCGCGCGCGGTGCCGCCGATATTGCCGGGGTGACTGGTGCCGATCAGCACGATGCGGATGGAGTCGAGCATGGGGAGCCTTGGCGATGGTTGAGCGAGTGCGTGAGGCGCTGCATAGCGGCCGACTAGTCTAGCATGGGCACGGCGCGCTGCGCAGGTCGGGAGGCGTTGGCGATGGCCCGCGGCGGTGCTTTCTGCTAGCATGCGCGGCGTCGCCCGTCAGCCTAGCCTCACCGCGGCTCGATCGTGCAACATGTTCTTTAACAGCTACCGACTCCTCAAGGCCCGATCATGCATCCGATGGTCCAATTCGGGTTGCGCGCTGCGCGCAGCGCCGCCGAACAGTTTCTGCGCATTCGTGAGCGTATCGAAAACGCCCACGAAGAACACAATCTCGAGCGTCTGCTGGAAGACACCGCTCGCAACGCCGAGACCCTGATTGCCCGCCAGTTGACGCGCGGCTACCCGCAGCACGGAATCTCAGGCCGCTACACCCCTTATCGCGAAGGCGAAGGGGAAGGCCGCGACGTGCAGTGGGTGATCGAACCCTTCCACGGCTATTCCAACCTCAGCGTGGCCAGCGCCGGCTTCGCCCTGTCGCTGGTGTGCCTGGTCAAGGGGCGCCCCGAACATGCCGTGGTGATCTGCCCGTTCAGCGATGACGAATACCTGGCCAGCCGCGGTCGTGGTGCCCAGTACAACGGCAAGCGCATCCGCGTGCCCAAGACCTCGGCGATCGGCGGCGCGCGCGTTGCCATGAGCCTGCCCGAGAGCTGGCTGCGTCCGCGCCATCTGCCGGCCTACCTGACGCTGATTCAGCAGCTCGGCCCGCAGATCGAGGTGCAGCGCGCCACCGGCAGCGGCCTGCTGGATATCGCCGAACTGGCCTCGGGCCGTGCCGATGCCGCCTTCGTGCTGGGCCTCGAGGAGCAGGACAAGCTGGTCGGGTCGCTGCTGCTCAAGGAAGCCGGCGCGCTGATGGGCAGCCTCGACGGCCGCCCCAGCGTCGACACCGAAGGCCAGCTGATGGCCGCCAGCCCGCGCCTCTACAAGGCGCTGGTGCAGCAGCTGGCACCGCACTTTTCATAAGCGCCCAGCGCCTAGCACCAAACGAAAACCCCCGTCGGATTTTGAATCCGACGGGGGTTTTTTGTGGGCACTCGTGAGAGTGTCGTTAGCATCCTGCGGCGCTTGGCGCTAACTAGGGCAGCTGCTCTTCGCCCTCTTCCTCGGGGTCTTCCTTCTTGGCCGGGATCAGGTCCTGGCGCTGTAGCTTGACCAGCAGCAGCAGGGCCGCGGCCACGTAGATCGACGAGAAGGTACCCGCGATCACGCCGATGATCAGGGCGATGGAGAAGTAGTGGATCATGTCGCCGCCGAGCAGCAGCAGCGCCATCAGCACCAGCAAGGTGGTACCAGACGTCGCCAGCGTGCGCGACAGGGTCATGTTGATCGCTTCGTTGAAGATCGCCGGCATATCGTCGATTCGCGACTTGCGTATCGTCTCGCGGATCCGGTCGTAGACCACGATGGTATCGTTCAGCGAGTAGCCGATCACCGCCAGCAGCGCGGCCAGCACGGTGAGGTCGAAGTCGAGCTGGAACAGCGAGAAGATCCCGACCACGATGATCACGTCGTGGACCAGCGCCAGCAGCGCGCCGATGGCGAACTTGTACTGGAAGCGGAAGGCCACGTAGAGCATCACGATACCGAGCGCCACCAGCATGCCCATGCCGCTCTGGTCGCGCAGCTGCTCGCCGACCTGGGCGCCGACGAACTCGGCGCGGATCAGCTCGACCTCGGCGCCGTCGCCGCGCAGCAGGCTGACCACCTGCTGGCCGACGTCGGGGTCGAAGTCCTGCTGCAGGCGGATCAGGATCTCGTTGGAGGCCCCGAAGGTCTGCACCGAGACGTCGCGGAAGCCTTCGCCTTCCAGGGCCTGGCGCACCGTGTCCAGCGCTGGGGCCGTGGCATAGCGCACCTCGACCAGCGTGCCGCCGGTGAAGTCGAGGCCGAGGTTGAGCTGCTGCACCACCAGCGAGCCGATCGACACCAGCAGCAGGATCGCTGAGACGATGAAGGCCAGGCGGCGCTTGCCCATGAAATCGAACTGTCGCATCGCGAGGCTCCTCATATCGAGATCTTCTTCACCGGCTTGCCGCCGTAGGTCAGATTGACCATGGCGCGGGTGACCAGCAGGGCGGTGAACATCGAGGTCATGATGCCCAGTGACAGGGTGACGGCGAAGCCCTTGACCGGCCCGGTGCCGATCGAGAACAGGATCACCGCCACCAGCAGGGTGGTGATATTGGCATCGATGATCGAGGTGAAGGCGCGCTCATAGCCGGCATGGATGGCCTGCTGTACCGACAGGCCGCCGCGCAGCTCTTCGCGTATTCGCTCGAATATCAAGACGTTGGCGTCGACCGCCATGCCCAGCGTGAGGACCATGCCGGCAATGCCGGGCAGCGTCAGGGTGGCGCCGAGCATCGACATCGCCGCCACCAGCAGGGTCAGGTTGATGGTCAGGGCGATGTTGGCGATCACCCCGAACACCTTGTAGCGCACCAGCATGAACAGCACCACCAGTGCCAGGCCGACCATGATCGAGGTCACCCCGCGGTCGATGTTGTCCTGGCCAAGGCTCGGCCCGATGGTGCGCTCCTGCACGAAGTAGATCGGCGCGGCCAGCGAGCCGGAGCGCAGCAGCAGGGCCAGGTCGGCGGCCTCGGTGGGCGAGTCGAGCCCGGTGATGCGGAAGCTGTTGCCCAGCGCGCTCTGGATGGTGGCCAGGCTGATCAGGCCGCGCTCGGTGTAGGGCTCGCGCACCTCCACCTCTTCGCCGTCTTCGATCACCGTGGTGGTACGGGTGTTGTGCTCGATGAACAGCACCGCCATGTTGCGGCCGATATTGGTGCGCGTGGCGCGGTTCATCAGCGTGCCGCCGGTGCCGTCGAGGTTGATGTTGACCTGCGGGCGGCCGTTCTCGTCGAAGCTGCGGTTGGCATTGGAGACGCTGTCGCCGGTGATGATCACGTCGCGCATCAGGTCGGCGGTGCGTGACTCGTCGTTGCGGAAGCTGAACGTCTCGATCTCGTTGTCCGGCGTGTCGGAACGCGCCTCGAGGCGGAACTCGAGGTTGGCGGTGGCACCCACCACGCGCTTGGCGGCGGCGGTGTCCTGCACGCCGGGCAGCTCGACCACGATGCGATCCGGCCCCTGGCGCTGCACCATCGGCTCGGCCACGCCGAGTTCGTCGACGCGGTTGCGCAGGGTGGTCAGGTTCTGGTTGACCGCGTAGTCCTGCAGCTCATTGACCGCCTGGTCGGTCATGGTCATCACCAGGCTGGCGCCGCGGCCGTCACCCTGGTTGCTGTAGTCGAAGTCGGGGAACTCGCGGCTGATCAGGGTGCGCGCGCGGTCGCGGTCTTCATCGTTGATGAAGGTCAGCGTCAGGTCGCGGCCGTCGATCTCGGTATTGCGGTAGCGAATCCGCTCGCCGCGCAGCATCTCGCGCATGGCGCTGGCGTTGACCTCGAGGCGCTGCTCCACGGCGGCGTCCATGTCGACCTCGAGCAGGAAGTGCACCCCGCCGCGCAGGTCGAGGCCGAGGGTCATCGGCGAGGCGGCCAGGCTCTGCAACCACTGGGGGGTGGATTCGGCGAGATTGATGGCGATCACGTAGTCATCGCCATCGAGCATATCGCCGATCAGATCGCGGGCGGCGAGCTGATCATCGGCGTCGGCGAGGCGAAACAGCACGCCGTCGTCAGCAACGTCGGTGGCGCTGACGCGGATACCGGCGTCATCGAGTGCGGACTGGATCTGTTCCAGCTGTTGCTCGCTGAGCGGGGCTTCGCTGCGGGCGCTGCTGATCTGTACGGCGGGGTCCGCCTGGAACAGATTGGGCAGCGAATAGATCAGGCCCACGACGAGCACGAGAAGTATGAGCAGATACTTCCACAGGGGATATCGGTTGAGCATGCAGGCCCTGCCTTGTAGCTGACTAACGGCGACGCTGACGCAGTGACGTGGCGTATACCAGAAGGGTTCGGCGCTTCGACAGACGCCGCGCCCGAGGGTTCGCTCGGACGCGGCGTGCAGTCACTGCCCCGCAAATCAGATGGACTTGAGGGTGCCCTTGGGCAGCACGGCAGCCACGGCGTTCTTCTGAACGTTGATCTCGGTGCCTTCGGCGACTTCCATGGTGAAGAACTCGCTGTCGTCGCTGACCTTGGTGATGCGGCCGAGCACGCCGCCGCCGATCACCACTTCATCGCCCTTGGAGAGGCTCGAGACCAGCTGCTTGTGCTGCTTGGCACGCTTGGCCTGCGGGCGCCACAGCAGGAAGTAGAAGATGGCCACGAAACCGACCAGCATGATGATCTGGGCCATACCGCCACCGGCGGCGCCGCCTTCGGCATAGGCCGGCGAGATGAAGAAGTCCAGCATGAGACGTTATCTCCTGAGAAACGAAAGGTTACGACAAGGGTTAGCGCGCCGCGTCACTGCTCGGGGGCCGGAGGCACGGGCAGGCCGCGTCGCGCATAGAACATTTCCACGAAGTTCGCCAATGTACCCGCTTCGATAGCCCCGCGCAAACCGGCCATCAGTCGCTGGTAGTGGCGCAGGTTGTGGATGGTATTGAGCATCGAGCCGAGCATCTCGCCGCAGCGGTCGAGATGGTGCAGGTAGCCGCGCGAGAAGTGCTGGCAGGTATAGCAGTCGCAGTCGGCCTCTAGCGGGCGGGTGTCGTGGCGATGCTTGGCGTTGCGAATCTTGACCGTGCCCTCGGCGGTGAACAGGTGGCCGTTGCGGGCGTTGCGGGTCGGCATCACGCAGTCGAACATGTCCACGCCGCGGCGTACCCCCTCGACCAGGTCCTCGGGCTTGCCCACGCCCATCAGGTAGCGCGGCGTGTCGTCGGGCATCCAGGTCGGCAGGTAGTCGAGTACCTTGATCATCTCCTCCTTGGGCTCGCCCACCGACAGGCCGCCGATGGCCAGGCCGTCGAAGCCGATCTCGAGCAGGCCCTTGAGCGAGGCCTCGCGCAGCGCCGGGTACATGCCGCCCTGGATGATGCCGAACAGCGCCGAGGGCGAATCGCCGTGGGCGTCGCGGGAGCGCTGCGCCCAGCGCAGCGAGCGCTGCATGGAGACCTCGGCCTCCTGCTCGGTGGCCGGATAGGGGGTGCACTCGTCGAAGATCATCACCACGTCTGAGCCCAGCGAACGCTGCACCGCCATCGACTCTTCGGGGCCCATGAACACCTTCGCGCCGTCCACCGGCGAGCGGAAGTGCACGCCCTGTTCGGTGATCTTGCGCATCTCGCCCAGCGAGAAGACCTGAAAACCGCCGGAGTCGGTGAGGATCGGCTTGTGCCACTGGGAGAAGTCGTGCAGGTCGCCGTGGCCCTCGATCACCTCGGTGCCGGGGCGCAGCCACAGGTGGAAGGTGTTGCCGAGGATGATCTCGGCGCCGATCTCCTCCACCGAGGCCGGGGTCATGCCCTTGACGGTGCCGTAGGTGCCTACCGGCATGAAGGCCGGCGTCTCCACCGTGCCACGCGGGAAGGTCAGGCGGCCGCGGCGGGCGCGCCCGTCACTGGCCAGCTGCTCGAAGCTCATGAAGCATTGGTTACGCATGGAAATCTCGTTTTCTCACTGAGCGGCTCGGCGACTCAACGCGCCTGGCGCGTCAACAGCATGGCATCGCCGTAGCTGAAGAAGGCGTAGCGCTCGGCCACCGCCTCGCGGTAGGCGGCCATCATGGTGTCATAGCCGGTAAAGGACGATACCAGCATCAGCAGCGTCGACTCCGGCAGGTGGAAGTTGGTGATTAAGGCGTCGACGCACAGCCACTCATAGCCGGGGTAGATGAAGATATCGGTCTCGCCGCGATAGGGGGCGATCTCGCCGCTGCCGCTCTTCTGGCACGCCGACTCCAGGCAGCGCACGCTGGTGGTGCCCACCGCTATCACCCGCCGGCCGGCGGCGCGGGCCGCCTGCACCTTGGCGCAGGCGGCTTCGTCGACCTCGATCCACTCGCTGTGCATATGGTGGTCGCGGATATCGTCGGCGCGCACCGGCTGGAAGGTGCCGGCGCCGACGTGCAGGGTCACGAAGGCGCTCTCCACGCCCTTGTCGGCCAGCGCTTCGAGCAGCGGCTCATCGAAGTGCAGCCCCGCGGTGGGCGCCGCCACCGCGCCATCGCGGCGCGCATAGACGGTCTGGTAGCGTTCGCGGTCGGCGAGCTCGTCCTCGCGGGTGATATAAGGCGGCAGCGGCATATGGCCGTGGCGCTCGAGCAGCGTGATCATTGGCGTCTCGCCCAGGAAGCGCAGCTCGAACAGCGCCTCGCGGCGGCCCTCGACCACCGCGCGCACGTCGCCCTCGAAGATCAGCTCGGTGCCCGGCTTGGGCGACTTGCTGGCGCGGATATGCGCCAGGCCGCGGTGAGCGTCCAGCGGGCGCTCCAGCAGCATCTCCACCTTGCCGCCGCTGGCCTTGTGGCCGTGCAGGCGCGCCGGAATCACCCGGGTGTCGTTGAATACCAGCAGGTCGCCGGGCTCGAGCAGCTCGAGCAGGTCGGGAAAGCGGCGGTGGCTGAGCGCCCCGCTGGCACCGTCGACGCACAGCAGACGACAGTCGCTGCGCTGCTCGGAGGGGTAGCGAGCGATCAGCTCCTCGGGGAGGTCGTAATGGAAATCGGCACGCAGCATGAAGGCCATGACTCGCAGTGATAGTGGCATCGATACCTTGCCCACAGCCGCCGACTCGACCGCCTGGACAAGCGGCACAGGATACCCGTTTCACCGCGCAAAGTCAGGCCGCCCGATTGACCTGCCAAGCGGCCCACGTATAATGCATCGCGCGTTGCCGGCGTGGCGGAATTGGTAGACGCAGCGGATTCAAAATCCGCCGGGTGCAAGCCCTTGTCGGTTCGAGTCCGACCGCCGGTACCAATAAATCAATAGGTTAGGTGTTGCCCCTTGCATCATCTAATATCAAGGCATATCTTCCAAGTGCAGTTCCTTATTGGGACGGGTATTGGGACAAGCCGATATGCCACGAAAAGCTCGTGAACTCTCTCCCCTTGAAGTGAAGCGCCTGACTACCCCCGGCCGGTACGCCGTGGGTGGAGTCGATGGCTTGTTCTTGCGTGTGACTCAGACCGGCAGCCGGTCATGGATTCTTCGCTATCCGACCGGAGAGAAGCGCCAATCCGCTAATGGCAAGCCGTTTGCCGTCTATCGTGATGTTGGCCTTGGTAGCTATCCCAATACCACATTGGCTATAGCTCGTGAGAAGGGTCATGCATTCCGCGCCAAGCTGGCCCGGGGCGTTGATCCCCTGGTAGAGCGCCGCGAAGCCAAACAAGCGCTCCTGGCTGCTGAGCTACGCCGCCTGACGTTTGCCCAAGCTGCAGAAGCTGTGATCAAGGTGAAGCAGGCCGAGGCTAGTAACCCCAAGCATGCCCACCAGTGGCGGCAGAGCCTGGAGAGCTATGCTTTGCCCATCCTTGGCTCCATGTCCGTGGCCGATATTGAGCTGGTCCACGTTAAGCAAAGCCTCGAGCCCATCTGGGAGAGCAAGCCCACCACCGCCGCCCGCGTGCGTCAGCGCATCGAGTCCGTTCTGGGATGGGCAACGGCCCACGGTCACCGTTCCGGCCCCAACCCGGCCGCCTGGAAAGGCAACCTGGATGCTGTGCTGCCAGCGCCAGCCAAGATCAAGAAGAAGGTTCACCACCGGGCCATGCCCATCGACGCTATGCCGGAGTTTTGGGCAAGGCTGCGAGATCGGGACGACATGCCGGCCAAGGCGCTTGCCTTCACCATCCTGACTGGTTGCCGATCGGGCGAGGTGCTGGGCGCCCGCTGGGAAGAGATCGACCTGGTAAATCAGGTCTGGATCATTCCAGGAGAGCGAATGAAGGGCCGCCGTGAGCATCGTGTGCCGCTGGCGCCAGCGGCCGTGAAGCTGTTGCGCTCGCTGCCCCAGGCAAAGGAAGGGATGGTCTTCACCCGAGGTAAAGAGCGCAAGCTTGCCGACAGGGCAATGACTGACCTGCTGGCTGCCATGGGTGAGAAGGAACGGGCCACGGTTCACGGTATGAGATCCACATTTCGCGATTGGATGGCAGAGCGCACCGCCACCCCTCATGACGTGGCGGAGATGGCCCTTGCCCACATCATTGGTAACCAAGCTGAGGCTGCCTACCGCCGCGGCGATCTACTGGCCAAGCGTGCCAGGCTGATGAAGCAGTGGGCCGTTTTCCTGGCCTCGCCGATCGGTACCGGTAAGGTGGCCCCCATTCGAGGGGCAAGCGCCAGCGAGGCGGCAAGCGATGGATGAACTGTGAAGATTCTGGAAGTGCCCGCCTGCGGATATTGCGGATTTGCGGAAAAGTGCATCAGAGCTGACCTGGCCACTTGCGGAAGCGCTGCGGGTAGCTGCGGATAATCCCTGGCCTATAGCCCTATTGCTGAGGTGAAGGATATGGACGACGAGCTGAAAGCAATCCAGTCCGATCTAGATAGCGTGCTAGATCGGCTGGCTGAGTATATGGGTAGCGACAAGCTGAGCACGCGCGTTGTGGAGTGGGATGGGGCGACCAGAGAAGATGCCGCTGGCGTAATTTTCAGTTATGCAGGCGCGAGCGGCACGGCGCACACCCCCATGGGGCTGGATGGCGTTATCACTCTCTTCAGGCTGAGTAGAGCCGATAATGCCAAGCAAGAGGATGAGTTTGTGGCAGCCTACGGTGAAGATGTGGGTCACCTGGTGTCAGCAATCGCTGCACTTTCTGACCCAGACACTGTCCCTGATAGTTACCATCTTTCGACGTTGGGTAGTGCTGCCTATGACTTCATGGAGGGCAGCGCAAAGTGGTTTGGCCAAGGGCAGGGGATGCCATTGGTGCGGGCTAGAAAAGCCAAAGATGGTGAGTTAGCAAAACCGCCACTGGTGATCGATGGGTATCTGGATAAGCACAGGCATTCCAAACTTATGGCGGCGATGCAAGTCTACTTCGCTAGTAGGGATTTGGGGAAGCCGATAGATGACGGCCTATTTGAAGAAGTCGGTGAAAGGCTAGGAATCAAGCCAGGTACCCTGAAAGCAGCTTACTATAGCGATTCGGCTAAGCGTAGTCGCAGAGCTCATGAGATTGTCGAAGAGATCACCGGGAAGCGTATTGGCTGCGTCGACGACGAAGAATAAACAACATTCCAATTTTCGCACTAAATTCTAGCAATACCCCGCCCTCCCATTCCGCCAACCTCCACCTTGCAACCGCATAAGACAAGGTGAAGTGTTATGGCAGATCATCCCACTGATGCTCCCGTTTTCATGACTGCTACCCAAGTGGCGAAGCGGGAAAGCGTGAGCGTGCCTACCATTTGGCGTTGGGCTCGCGAAGGTAAATTCCCCCAGCCCGTGAAGCTGGGTGACAACTGCACTCGCTGGCGCTTGGCTGATCTCCTGGCTTGGGAAGCCGGACGTGGGGAGGTGGCCTGATGTTGACCGCTGCCCTTGTGCCCGACTATGCTCTTTCTGCTGGCGCAAATTCGTCAGCCGACCTTGGCCGGTCGGAATTACATAGGCGCACAAGCGCCACCACCATGTCGGGCGCTTTTTTTGTGCCTGCCATGTGCTATGGCGGCTGTGCGCGGGACACCTCCGGGTGTGCCGGTTTCCTATGTGACCGGTCGGCCAACCTGCGTACAGTCGCCCCCATCAGCTGCTTGGCCGCAGCCGGGGACGACTCCGATCACATAGGAGTCAGACCCATGGCGTCATTCCGCCTGTTCCCTACTCGCAACCCATCTGCGCGCGCCGCTGCTCACCGGGCAATGGCCAGAGCTGCCCTGTTCAGCGATACCAGCGCCAGCACCCGCCTAAAGCGTTACAACCACCACATCGAGAAAGCCCGCCGCCTGGAAGCCCGCGGAAGCGAGCAGGAGGTGGCGTCATGAACTCACGTCTGCAGCAGATCGATCCTCGTAATCTTCCGGCACGTCCACTGGACGTCACCTCCGACACCTATGCAGCCCTGGTTCTCAGTGCTGATGGCTGGAGCCTGCAAGAGATCGAAGCACACCTCGCCGATAGGCGGTCCCGGCAGCGCCATGAGGTTACTGGCAACCAACGTCGCTGGCTCGCCGAGGCATACGACAAAAGAGAGGGGCCTCCCTTAGCTGGCGCTGGCCAGGAGGTTGCCCAATGACCCGCCCCAACACTCGCGCCGAGAGCATCAAGGACATCGTTGGCGCCATATATGGAATGACAGGGATCCTTGAAGCCGACCTGGTGCGCCGAGCAAATGAGGGTGAAAAAGCCGTGCTCGGTGAGTACGAACAGGGCGCCATGCTTGCTGCCATGAGCCATCTGGCCAACCAAGCGACCTTGCTAGCTGAGTCGATCGTTGAAGATGAGGAGCTTGTGAATACGCCTGACGCCCAAGGTGAGAGCCGGGAGGTCACGTCATGACTTGCAGCGAGATCGTGATGGAGTTAGCCGCCCGCGACCTGGGGGATGCTATCGACCACACCCGTTACGCACTGAGTAAGCAGGCAGCGAGCGCCGGCCAGGTAACCACCAACTACGGCCTGTTGGTGCTGACTGACCAGGAGCAAGAGAAGCTGCGCAGCTTCCTTACCCAACTGCTCGAGCGGCGGCTGGCTGTTCTGGAGGGCTCGGCATGAACCAAAAGGCGAAAACCACCCCTGTAGAGCACCAGGATCCGTTGGCCGCCCCCGCGGCGTTCATCCCTGACGTGGACAAGGCCGCTGCTGCCTTACGGGCAGTCGCTGGACTGCTGGAAGACAACGCCCATCGCCGCGATGAGGAGCGCATGGACGACGTAACCGAGTACGGCTTGGCCTGCTGCGTTGGGCTGGCTGCCGATTACCTGGATGGCGTCATTCTGGAAATGCTCGAGGCGTCCCCCGGGCATCCCGCCCGCGCTGGCAAAGGGGGGAAACCATGACGACTCATGCAGCCGACTATCGTCACAAAGGCCAGCCAGAGGCGACCCATCACCACAGCATCACCACCGCGCTGGTCGAGGCCCTGGCCGCTCGTGGCGTCACGGGTTTGTCGATCTGTGCTGATGGTGAAGTCCACCGCTTCGATGCCCCCGACAAGCGCCGCGGCAACCTGGCCGGCTGGTATGTCTGCCCCACACCTGAAGTGGCAGTGTTCGGCTACTGGCACACGGGGGAACAGCAGACCGTTACTCTGGCCGGCGAGCATGACTCCGCCGCCGCAGAGGGGGCCCGGAAAGCCGCCGAGCGCGCGCGGCGAGAACGAGAGGCCCTGCGCCAGCGAGATCACGCCGAAGCCGCCGATCGCGCCCGCCGCCTTTGGTCCTCCGCTCAGCCGGCGAGCCCAAACCACCCCTACCTGCAGTGCAAGCGCGTTCGGCACCATGGCTTGCGCCAGCAAGGCGACGTGCTGTTGGTGCCGCTGTTCTGCGCTGGCGCGCTGGTCAATCTGCAGCGCATCCACCCCGATGGCGGAAAGCGATTCCTGCCACGCGCCCGGCTCAAAGGTGCCGCTTCCCTGCTGGGCCGTCTGGCTGGCGCTGAGCGCGTCTACCTATGCGAAGGCTGGGCAACCGCCGCCACACTGCAAGAGGCGACCGGAAGTCCTGTGGTGGCGGCCATGACCGCCAACAACCTTGCGACGGTAGGTCACGCATTGCGCCAGCGCTTACCGACCGAGGTGGCCATCACCGTGGCCGCTGATAACGACCACCGAACCGAAGGCAATCCAGGCATGACGGCCGGCCGCGCCGCCGCCCAGTCGATCCGCGCTGATCTGACATGGCCTCGCTTCCCGTGCGTTGGCTGTACCTGTACTGACTTCAATGACCTGGCGCGGTGCCAACAGCTCGAGGAGGGTGCCGCATGACGATGGCAGCTGTGAAGCACCAAAGCGAGCAACCGCCCGAGCGAGGGAGCCGCATCGAGCTGGCGCCCCTACCATTAGCTGAACGCGAGGCGCCGCCAGAGTACCCGATTGATGCGCTGGGACCGGTATTAGGTGAAGCGGCCGAGCGCTTGGCCTACTACGTGCAGACCCCGCCTGGCATGGCCGGCCAATCCGTGTTGGCTGCAGCCGCCTTGGCCATTCAGGGGCAAGTAGACGTGGCTCGAGGCCAGATCGGTCGGGGGCCGGTATCGCTGTTTTGCATGACGGTAGCCGGCAGCGGCGAGAGGAAGTCGAGCCTGGATGCGCTGGCGCTGTCACCGATCCGCGAGCTGGAGGCCGAGAAGCGCCAGCACCACCCTGAGGAACTGGCCGCCCACAAAGCAGCGCGTGAGGTGTGGGAAATGCGCCGTGATTCCCTGGTCAATGCCGCTAAGCCCAAGGGCAAGCAGGCGATGAGCGAGGGCGAGGCGGCTTATCTGCAAGAGACGTTGACTGCCATAGATGCTGAGGAGCCGCAAGCGCCCACCATGCCGAGCATGACGTTTGGCGAGCCTACCGCCGAGGGCATCTATCGCCATCTGCAGAACAACCACCCGAGCGCCGGGCTGTTCTCCGATGAAGGTGTCGGCTTCTTCGGTGGTCACGGGATGAGCGAAGAAGGACGCGGACGCACCGTGGCGATGGTCTCCAAGCTGTGGGATGGCGCCCCGATCACTCGCACTCGAGGCACGGCGGGCGAGTCTGGGGTCTTGGCCGGCCGCCGCCTTTCTGCCCACCTGATGCTGCAGCCGGTGGTCGCCGCCAAAGTGTTGGGTGACCCGCTGCTGCAAGGACAGGGCTTCCTCGCACGCTTCCTGATCGTGCAAGAGCCAAGCCTAGTGGGACAGCGACTGCTGAAAGGCCGCGACCCCAATAAGGGGCCGCACCATGACCCAGCAATCGCCCGCTACTGGTCCGTGCTCACCGACCTGATCCGCACCCCACTGGAGGTCGACGATAGCGGCTCACTGTCCCCCAGGCTCGTGCGTATTGAGGGCGAGGCTTACGAAGCATGGGCGCGTCTGCACGACGCTATCGAGCTGCAGGTTCAGCCCGATGGTCGCTTTCGTGATGTGCAGGCATTTGCCAGCAAGGCCGCCGACAACGCGGCGCGAATCGCTACTGTGCTGGCGCTGGTGGAAGGCCATGAGGCCCCCTGCGTGGCGCATATTGAGCGCGCTGGCAGGCTGGTGGCCTATTACCTGGAGTCAATGGCGATCCGGAGTGCAGAGGCACGGCAGGACACTGAGGAGCTGCAGGCTCGAGAGCTGTTGGAGTGGATCAAGGAGCACGGTGGCGTGCTACATGCCCAGGACTTCAAGCGCCTGCCAAGTGAGTACCGCAGCGCCAAGAAAGCCAGGCCACTGCTGGGCTTCCTGGTCGACACCGGTCATCTCCAGATCGCCACCAGTAGTCCCCGCGGACAGCCGGCGAGCTGGCGCTTGGTAGGGGAGGCATGAGCCATGATCGATCTGATGGAAATTGGCCGTCGCCTGTGGGATGGCGACGACCCGCTGGTCCCAGCGCAGCCACCCACCCAGGCACGACAGGCGACAGACCTGCTTTTACCTGATAGCGACGCCTCAGCGGTAACTGGAGTTGGCCAGGTAGCGCCGACGGAATCCGCAGGTATCCGCAGTTCATCCGCAGGTGTCGATCCCCAGCCGGGGGGCTTATCCGCAAATCCGCAAAATCCGCAGCCTACTGAGCCAGCGCCATCCTACGAGACTGAAGCGATCATTACCGCTCTGGTGAGTGGTGCCGGTCGTGACCTTGGTATGCCCTTGGCCAATCGTCTGCGAGACGTGCTGGCGCCGATGGATCGGCATGCCCGCGCCATCCTGGCTGCTGCCATTGATGACGCTTTCGAAACGGCCAAAGACGCCAAGGAGGCTCAACAGGAGGTGGCCAAGCTGCTGGGCGTATGGATCCCCAAACAACCCCGACGCGGCAGCCTGGCTGGCCGTGTTGACTGGATCGACTGGATAGCCGATCGATGCCCATTAGTGCCCGAGGACCGCCGTTTCATCTGCGTCAGGCTTCGAACATTGCCCCCTAAAGCGCGTGAACGTGCCGCCCGACGCTACGTGGCTACCTGGCAGGAGGCCGCCGAGGCAGAGCCCAAGGATCACTGCAAGACCAACCGAGGGCGCTGTGCAGCCAATCGCAGTCTGCTGGCGCTGATCCGGTAAGACATAGATCGGTGCGGGGCTGCCTAAGGCAACCCCGCGCAAGATTTATAACAATATATGGACATTTATATGGATATGACTACCATATGTGGTACTGGATAAAATGACAGTGCCATCATGACACCGAACAGCCGAAAGCCTCGTACACGCAACATCATCCCTTCAGCCCGCCGCCAGCGTGAGCTCTATCAGATGCTGGATCGCCGCGCAGATAGCGGCGACGTGGAAGCCGCCGGGTGGCTCTTGCTGCTGATCGAACAGCGCAAGGCATTGAGTTCTTCGGCTCAGCAATGAGGCGCCCATAGTAGGCGCCTTTTGTGTGCGTCCGCGGCGAGACACGAACAGAGAGTTACGACATGGCCGATCTAGAAAAAAGCGTCGCTATCATCTTCGAGGGCGTCGACCAGATGGGGGCGGGGGTGGACAGCGCCACCCGCCAGATCGACGGCGTTGCGGGGTCGGTGCAGAAAGCCACCGAGCCGATGGCGGATCTGACCAAGAACGTACTGGCGTTCCAGACGGCGCTGCTGGCCACCGGTGTGGCGGTGACCGGCTTTGCGATCAAGCTGGCCGGCGACTTCGATAGCCAGTTCCGCGAGATCTCGACGCTTATCGACGAGCCGACCGATAGCCTGGCCGGCTTCCGCCAGGAAATTCTCGAGTACGGCCGGGAGAGTGCTCAGTCGCTGGGCGACATCAACAGCGCGGTCTACTCGGCGATCTCTGCCGGCGTGGATTATGCCGACTCGCTGGACGTAGTACGCAAGGCCGAGATGCTCGCCATCGGCGGCAAGTCGGACCTCAAGAGCGCGCTGATAGCGTTGGAGGGTCCGCTGAACGCCTATGGCGCTGGCGCCGAGGAAGCCGGCGACTATGCCGACGCCCTGTTCCAAGCGGTGCGCGACGGCATCACGACCCTGCCTGAACTGTCGGCATCGATGTCCCAGGCCACCAGCCTGGCGGCCAACGCTGGGATTGAGTTTGGCGAACTGCTGGCGGCAGTGTCTGCCATTACGGCCACCGGCACGCCGACGTCGCAGGCGGTAACGCAGGTTGTATCCGCCATTTCCAACATGATCAACCCCGCGAAGCAGGCACGGGATCTCGCCGCTGAATTGAATATCGAATTCGGTGCCACGGCCCTGGAGTCCGAGGGACTGGCCGGGATGATGGATATTGTGGCGGAGGCCACCGGCGGCAACACCGAGCAAATGGCGACGCTGTTCGGCAGTGTGCAGGCGCTCCAGGGCGTGCTAACGCTGACCGGCGAGGCATCCGACAAGTTCGCCGTGGCCCTGGAAAACCAGGAAAACCGCACCGGCGCCGCGCAAGAGGCCTACACCCGCATGGCGGGCACGGTGGAGCAAGGCACGCAGCGCATCCAGAACGCCATGACCGGCGCGCTGATCGCGGTGGGCGACCCGCTGCTGGACGAGTTCACCGGGATTCAGGCTGCCATCGCCGAGATCTTCAATGCAGTGGGCGCGTCAATCACCGATGGCCAGCTCGAGGGCTTCGTCAATCAGCTCGAGAGCATGATGGGCGGCATCGAGCAGACGCTCAGCGATGTGGCCCGCAACCTGCCCGAGGCGCTGGAGAGTGCGGATTTCTCCAGCTTCTTCAACGGCATCGACATGGTGCGCGAGGCCATCTCGGAGCTGTTCGGCGGTGCCAACCTCTCCAGCGCTGAGGGCCTGGCCAGCGTGATCGAGACCATCGGCCTGGCATTCGAGACGCTCAGCGGTTACACGGCCGGCGCGATCACCGCGCTGGGGCCGTTCCTCGAGCAGATGGCCAACCTGGTGCAGTTCGCCCTGGAGCTCGACCCAGCCTGGGCGGTGGTTGTGGGTACGATCGGCGGCGCCTCGCTGGCGCTAAACACCCTGGCCAGCGCCGTGATCACGTTCAACGGAATCGTGCGGCCGGTGCTGGGTAGCAGCGGAGTGATTGCCAAGGCCGCGCCGCTGGTATCCGGCCTGGTGGGCGTGCTCACCGGCCCGGTTGGTCTGGCCGCTGGCGTAGCGATCACCGGTGCGGCGGTATACACCGCCGGCCGCGACATCATGGGCTTTGGTGCCAACGTTGACGAGGCGACGCGCGAGCTGCGCGAGCAGAATCGCGCCATCGCCGATGGCCGTTTGGTGTGGGATTTCGCTGTCAGCGACTGGGTCGCCGCCGGCGAGGCCCAGGAGGACCTGGCGACACGCATGGCGCGGATGAACCGCGAGGCCAGTGACGTCATCCTCGGGATCGACCGGCAGGCCGAGGCGCGCGAGCGCGAGCGCGAGGCGCGGGCGATGCAGGAGGTCGAGGCCCGCTACACCGACTTCGACGCCGTGGTGGAGGAGGCCTTCAAGAACAGCGCCGCGTTCGCCGACGAGCAGGAGCGTACCGCCAACGGCCTGCGCGGCGTGCTCGAAGAAATTGGCCCGATGGAAAACGCCTGGCGCCAGGTCAACGATGGCGTGTTCCAGCAGGTCACGAATATCGGCGAGCTTGAGTCGGCCTATGCCGAGGTGCGCGCCGCGTTCGACAAGGGCCTGATCAGTCAGACGCAGTTCGATGAACTGACGTCGTACTACGAGAGCATGCGCAACGGCGCCGACACCGGCGCCAAGGCGCAGCAGGACCTGGCCAACGAGGTGCTCGAGGGTCAGGAGGCCATTCTGAAGGCGCGGCAGGCGGTGTTGGATTACGAGCTCTCATTGGAGGAACTGGCGAGCAACGAGCGCATTAAAAACTTCGAGATCTCCGCCGGCCTGCAGACCGCCCAACTGGAAGCAGACACCGCTCGAGTAGAGGCGGCGTTCAACAGTATCAGCGCGACCATCGATAACACGGGTGACGTTCTCCAGGGGCTATATGGCGTGCTGGGATCCGGCGACATTTCGCGACTGCAGGAGCTGGGGCTGGAGCGTGAGATTCAGCGCGAGAGTGCCCGGCGTGATGAGGCCATGCGCCTCGAAGCCGAGTTGACTCGAGAGCAGATCGAGCAGATGCGAGTTCGCACTGATGCGATCCGTAACGGCGGCGGCCTTATCAACATCAGCAGCGATGGCCTGGAGCCGGCCTTGGAAATGGTGATGTGGCAGATCATCGAGAAGGTTCAGCTCAGGGCCAGCGCCGAAGGGGCGGAGTTCCTGCTGGGGCTGAATGGTGGGGGTGCCTGATATGGTGCAAAGAGCAGCCAGCAAGGGGGTAATCCCCGGCCTCGATCCGACGCTGTCGCCTGTCCTGCAAGCCCTGGCGGTAAAGGTAGCGATTAACAGGGTGGCCTTGAACCAGGCCCGAGCGTCGCTGGAGCAAGTGCGCGAGGCGCTCGGCCAGATGGCACATCAAGCCAGCTCACTTGGCGATCCGGCGATAACTGCCTCGGGCTACGCCTTGGCCACCGCACAGGCCGATCAACGGCGTGCCCTGTTCGATGAATTCACTGATGCACTGATTCACCTGGCGCGAAAGCACCCACCAGGGGCGGCGGAACGCGACCGCATGATGCGCATCGTCGAGCAGTGTACCGAGCTTATGGCGAAGGCACAGAAGGCCCGCAGGGACGAGCTAGGCGCTCTGCTGCGCCTCGACACCTTGACCAAGGAGGCGAACGCCCAGCGAGCCCTTGAGCGTAACCAGGGGGGAGGTATTCATTGATGACGCCGATTCTGTTCCGCGAGCTTGACGAGAGATCCGCCGCTGCCCGCCAGCGGCGGGACTATCACCATCGCCAATTCAACCTGGCCCTGGCCAACCTGAGGGCCCTCGGCGCTCGCTGCCCAGGTGTGGGCTGCAGAACGGTTCGAGCAGCTGGCGCTGCGCTTTCAAAAGCTACCCGTAGCGAGTTGCAGGCGCCGTTCATGGCCTTCGCTGACGCCATTCTCGACCACGCCCGCACTCTACCTGAAGACACCCGGGGGGAGGCGGTGACGCGCTTAGCAAACCAGGCCATGGACTATACGCGCGACCTGGAACACCACGTAATGAGAGAAGCCACGGCCCAGCGTGAGCTCCAGATGTTTAACCATTTGCTGGCATCGGCCCTGGCCGAGTCAGAGGGTGGCCATAACCCCGGACCAGGGGGGGCCAACTGAATGATGACCAGCGGCCGCCGGCTGGTGCCGGATTCCCCCCCCGGCCAGCACCACTTTCTGGATACCAGGTAGAGGAACACGGGCATGAAAGTAAAGATGGATGTAAACGCCATCCGAGAAGTCGAGAGAGCGCTATCGCATATCAGAAACGGTTCTAGCACCGCCATGAGCCGTGCCATCAATCACACGTTGAGCGTTACAAAGACTGAAGCAGGAGTGGAAATACGCAAGCAGGTGAAGCTGAAAGCCGGCTATGTCAGAGAGCGACTAAACATCAGGAAGGCAACCGTTTCTAACCCCATGGGGCGCCTCGAAACTCCTTCCCGGGGGGTGCTGCTGACCCGCTACGATAACCGCAAGTATGCGCGAGGCGGGATTGGTGTTCAGGTTAAACCCTCAGGTGGAAAGAAGCGTATGCCAGGGGCGTTCTACATCACCTTCGCCAATGGCGTGCAGGCGATCGCGATTCGCACCAAGCACGGGCCTGGCCTCGGCCGGAGTGGCGGCTTGCAAATTCTCCACGGGCCCAGCGTGAGCCAAGTATACACCGACGTGAAAGATGACCTTCAGGTTCCATCCGGAAATCGATTGATACAAAGGATGGCGCATGAAGCCGAACGGCTGATAAAGAAATGACCCGGAATGGATCGCGCGCCCCATGGGCTTCAGTTGCTGGCGACGCTCCCGCTGAGAAATCGCGGGTCCTTCCTGGCGCCCACCCCCCGGCCACGGGGACGCTGAGCCCTGGATTTCGACAAATTTTTGGGCTCCCTGGGTGCTCCACCGCAGGTGGCCCCGAGCCCAGCAACGGTGGGAGATGCGAGCTGTGCAAGCTGAGCATAGCGGCACCAGGATCGGCCGCGTTGATGTACAGGTGATGGAGGAGCGCCGCGGGTGCGGCTGAGCAGACGATGGGCGAGGTGATTGGACGGGAGCAGGCCTACCACTGGTCGATCAGCCGACTCGCTGAAGCGATCGGTCGCGACAGGCGCACGGTGGCCACGTTGATCAAAGATGCGGCGATTCCGCCGGCAGGTTCCCGGCGTGGTAACCCGATATACCGGCTCGCCGATGTTGTCGATGCGCTTACAGCCGATCGCCGAGCCATCACCGGCGACGGGCTCGACATCAACGACCTATTGCCCCAGGACCGCAAGGCCTGGTTCCAGAGCGAGAACGAGCGGGTAAAGCTCGAGCGCGAGTTACGCAGCCTGGTACCGGACAGCGAGGTTCAGCGGGAAATGGCTGCTCTGGCCAAGGCCGTGGCGAGTGGTCTCGATTCCTTGGCTGACATGCTCGAGCGTGATGCCGGGCTACCGCCTGAGGCCATCGAGATGGTGCAGCTCGTAACCGACGCCTTACGCGAGCAGATGTATCAAGCAATCGTCGATGACGACGAAGACGCCGCTGCCGACGCGTGACGGCACACAGCCGGCGCCGCCGGCAATCGAAGAGGAGCAACACAACATGATGGCAGCAATCAAAGGTAAAGCGGCGGCCACGGCAGACAGCTGGAGCGCCTGGCTGGATCAACTCGACCATCTCCAGGAGGAGCGCGCCGAGATCACCGGCATGGCAGACGCCAACCAGCGACTGGAAGGCGCTCAGCGCCGTATCAATTACCTGTGTGGCCAGGCCTGGAATAGCAGCCTCATGCCAGCTGATCTGGACCGTGCAGCCATGCGCGGCGATGAGTCCGCTCAGAACGTTCGCGCCGTGTTGCGGGGCGAGAACGGCGATCCTGGTGCCGCAGCCACCCATCTGCTGGGACTGCTAAGCCGCGCCACGCACAGCCTCGACTGGCGCAACCAGTCCCAGGAGCGCCGCGCCTTCATACAGGACCTGGCGACCAAGCTTCGCGAGGCCCTCGCTGCCCTGGAGAAAGGGCGTGATGATGTCGCCAGGCTGGAACAGATCCGCGGTGAGGTAGATCAGCGCCTTGAAGATCTCGAGGCCAAGGCTCCCAAGGCCTCGGCCTCCAGCCTGGCCTCGCTGCTCAAGGAGCGTGACGCCGCCACCAAGGATCGCGAGCGCCTGGTTGCCGCTCTCAACAACATGACCGCCGATGACAGCCCGCTGTCGCTTGCACGCGAAGCTGAGCGGGCCGCACAAGAGCGCTTCGAGGAAGCGGAAGCGCTGTTGGCCATGGGTGAGGCCAATGCAGAGGAAGTGAAAGCCGCGAAGGCCGAAGCGGACAAGGCCAGCAAGTCGCTGGAGCAGAAGCAGGCTGAACACCGCAGCCAGGACGCTGCGCGCCGTGGCATGGCTCGCAAGCTGGAGCAAGCCGACAGCCGCCTGGAAACCCTGAGTCGGGCCTATCGCCAGGCGCTGGGGCGTGTGCGACATGCCGAACTGGCCGACCTAGAAGGCAAGCTGGTCGAGCAGGTGGAAGCGCTCGAGGAGCACTTGGCCGGTATGGGACGAATCTATGCCGACCTCGAGGAGGCCGAGCCGGAGAGCAGCTATGGACGTGCGGTCATCGAAATTAAGCTTCCCTATCTTCACCACCATCCCCGCGCTGATGAGCTCCATAACGGGCTCACGATCACCGCCCACGGCCGGGAGGAGTGACCATGAAACACCAGAGCCAGAGAAGCCCCTTCGCCAACTCTGCCGCACGCGCCGCCTACCGGGCGCAAGCGCTTAATCGCATCGCGCTCCAAGAGGCCGAAGCCAAGACGGCACGTCTACGCGAGGAGGCCGAAGCTCGCGCCCGCCAGCAGCGCGTCAGCGCTGCACTCAACCCGCTGTCGGTATACGCCAAGGCCAACGGCAAGCCGGTCGCGAGAACCCCGGGGAGCACTGGCATCGACTACGCCAAGATCTATGACCGGCAGAACCGTAAGGAAGGAGGTGCCTCGTGATTGTCACCCGCCCGCGCAGAGCCATCGTGACCAACCCTGCCCGCCGCACTGGCACCGATCCGGATGCTATCATCCGCCGACACCGGACGCGGCTGGAAGGGAGGCCCCACCAGGTGAAGCCCTACAAATTTTGTTGTAGGTTCCACGTACCAATTGCGTAACGGATTTCAGCGCAATTGCGGTAGCACCATTTCGGAAGCTGTACTCATATTGCATTCACGCATGGTCTCGCGTACGCTTTATTCATTGATTTCTGACGACGTCCTTAGCAACGCATTTGCGGCTAAGGGCGTTTTCGTCAGAAACGTAGAGAGGAGGGATCACCATGAATCAAGCACTTAGGCAGCAAGAGCGTCTCGTCATCCCCGCGCGTCGTGAGGGTGAAGTGGCCAGCGCCCGCCCGTGCCTTG